>NZ_JBYIQX010000038.1:0-70365 GCF_057707805.1 Streptomyces sp. bgisy159
ACACGCGCTGACCGCGCACCCCGCGGTCGCCCAGGCGGCCGTCGTCGTGCGCGAGGACCAGAAGGGCGAACAGCGCCTGGTCGCCTACGTGGCACCCGATCCGGACGCCGCGGTGGCCGACGCCGACACCCTCGTGGACGAGTGGCGCCAGGTCTACGACGAGAGCTACGCCGACGCCGCCGAGAAGGCCTGGGGCGAGGACTTCCACGGCTGGAAGTCGGTCTACGACGGGGAGCCGATCCCCATCGAGCAGATGCACGAATGGCGTGAGGCGGCGGTGGCGCAGGTCCTGCGCTTCGCTCCCCGCCGGGTGCTGGAGGTCGGTGTCGGCTCCGGTCTGCTCCTGGCCGAGATCGTCGGCGAGGTCGACGAGTACTGGGGGACCGACATCTCGGCCACGGTCGTGGACCGGCTCCGGGCACAGGCCGAGCGGGCCGGCCACGCGGACCGGGTCCGGCTCGCCGCGCAGCCCGCCCACGACGTCTCCGGCCTGCCCCGCGGCGCGTTCGACACCGTCGTCCTCAACTCGGTGGTGCAGTACTTCCCGAGCGCCGCGTACCTGGACCGGGTGCTGGGCGAGCTGATGGAACTCCTCGCGCCGGGAGGCCGGCTGATCGTCGGTGACGTCCGCAACGCGGCCACGCTGCGGCTGCTGGCCACCGCGGAGAAGCGGGCCGCGCAGCCGCACGCCTCGCACGACGAGGTGCGGGCGCTGGTCGAGCAGGCGCTGCTGGCCGAGCGGGAACTGGTGGTGGCCCCGGAGTGGTTCACCGAATGGGCCGCGGACCGCTCGGCCGCGGTCGACATCCGGCTCAAGGAGGGGCGCGCCCACAACGAGCTGACCCGGCACCGCTACGAGGTCGTCCTGCACAAGCGGCCGGCCGCCGTCCTCGACCTGGCCGATGTGCCCGCCCTCGCCTGGGGCCGGGACGTGTCCGACCCGGCGGAGCTGGCCGGACGGGTGGGCGGCGGCCCGCTCCGGGTGACCGGGATACCCAACGCGCGGCTGGTCGAGGAGGCCGCCGCCGCCTCGGCGTCCGGTGTTCTGACCTCGAACGCCGCGCGGGGCGTCCCGGTGGATCCGCAGGCCCTCGTCGAGGGTGCTCGCCGGCAGGGCGGGGAGGCCGTCCTCACCTGGTCCGCCGAGGCCGCCCACTGCTTCGACGCGGTGCTGCTGCCGGAACCGAGGGCCGTCGGCGGAGGGTTCGTCCCGGGCCCTGCCACCGGGCGGACGCGGATCAACGCCCCCGCCCTGGCCAAGTCGATCGGTCCGCTCCTGGCCGAGCTGCCCGAGTACCTGCGTGGGCGCCTTCCCGGCTACATGGTCCCGGCCGCCGTGGTGCCGCTCGCGGAGATCCCGCTGAACCCCGCCGGCAAGCTCGACCGGCGCGCGCTGCCCGCGGAGCACACCACCGCCGGGGGCGGCGGCGCGCCGCGCAACTCCCACGAGGAGAAGCTGTGCGCCATGTTCGGCGAGCTGCTGGGCCTGGAGAGGGTCGGCATCGACGACGACTTCTTCGTGCTCGGCGGGCACTCGCTGCTGGCCACCCGGCTCAGCGCCCGCATCCGCAAGCAGTTCGGCCTCGACGTGCCGCTGCGGACGATCATCCAGTACCCGACCGTGGCCGAGCTGGCGGCGCTGATGCTCATCGGCGGCATCCCCGACGACCACACCGGCTCGTTCGACGTCGTGCTGCCACTCAACAGGGACCCCGGCACGGGCAAGCCGCCGGTGTGGTTCCTGCACGGCGGAGGCGGCCTCGGCTGGGCGTACTTCACCTTCGGCCCCCACATTCCGGACCGTCCGGCCTACGCGCTGCAGTCCCGTGGCTCCAACGGCACCGACCCGCTCGCCGGTTCCGTCCAGGAGATGATCGACGACTACCTCGCCGAGATGCTCCGCGTCCAGCCGGAGGGCCCCTTCCACCTCGTCGGCTGGTCCTACGGCGGCCCGCTCGCGCACGCCCTCGCGGTGGAACTGGACCGGCTCGGGCACCGGGTCGGCCTCGTCGCCGTTCTGGACTCCCAGCCCGCCACCACCCGTCCGGAGAGCGGGTTCAAGCAGGTCTCCGGCCGGACTCCGGACCTGTACCGGGCGGACGTCGAGGAGATCTTCGGCCAGTTCATGAACACCCGCGGCATGGACAGCTTCCTGGACACCATGTCGAAGGTGGGTGCCAACAACCTCAACAAGATGGGTGACTTCGAATCGCCGGTCTACCGCGGCGACCTGCTGTACTTCAACGCCAAGCTGGACAAGACCGAGGAGGTCTCCTCCTGGGGGCCGGACTGGCGGCCGCACGTCCTCGGCACCATCGAGGAGCACCCGGTGGACGCCACCCACCACGACCTGCACATGCCCGGCCCAGCGGGCCAGATCATGCGGGTCATCGCCGAGAAGCTGGCGCGGTGACCGGCCCGGCGAACCGCCCCGGGGGGCGAGGGGAGAAGACCGTGAGCACAGGACACGGGACGACCGCGGCCGAACGGGACCGGACCGTCCTGATGTGCGCACCGTTCGCCGGAGCGGGGCCGTCGTTCTTCCATCCGTGGCGGGCGCTGTCCGCCGGCCGGTGGCGCGTGGTCCCGGTCGAACTGCCCGGTCGTGAACGGCTGATCCTGCACACGCCGTACCGCAACGTCGTGGAGGCGGCCCGCAACGTGGTCGACGCCCTCGTCGCGGAGGCGGGCGAGGGCGCGCGGGTCGTGCTGTTCGGGCACAGCCTGGGCGCGGTGCTCGCCTACGAGCTGACGCATCTGCTGACCGCGCGCGGAGTCGCCGTCGAGCGGCTCGTCGTGAGCGGCTCGCCGGGGCCCTGGACCCAGCGGGCCAGACGCGCTACCGGGCTTCCGGACGACGAGTTCCTCGCCCGTGTCGAGGAGTTCGCGGGCTTCCGGCACGAGGCCCTCGACCACCCGGAGATGCGGGAACTGATCCTGCCCGTCCTCCAGGCCGACTGCGAGATGCACGAGAACTACGTGCCGAGCACCGACGAACCGGTCGCCGTGCCGATCTGCTCGGTCCGGGGCGCCGGCGACGGCCTGGTCAGCGCGGACCAGGCACACCAGTGGCAGAAGGCGACCACGGCCGGTTTCAGCTACGTGGAACTCCCCGGCGACCACATGTACCTGGTGGACCGGGGACGCGAGGTGCTGGACCTGATCGAGGCCGAGTCGGCCGCGGGCCGCTAGGTGTATCGGTCAGGAGCGTTGTCGACGGTCCTTCCTTGCGGCAGCGGCCCCGCCAGGGCCGCACCGGAACCCGGCGGACATGTCGTACGCGCGGGGCCGGGGACAGCGGGCCGGGCCCCGGCTCGTCCGGGGCCCCGTTTCCAGGCGCACCCGTGCCTGTCCCGTCAGCGGGACAAACGCTTCGTGCCCGGGGACCGGCATCCCGCGCGGACCACGCGCGAGACCGGTTTCCCCGGCACCGCGAAGAAGGAAGAACCCGGCATTCGTGCCGGCGCCTCGCCGAACGCCCCGGACGGGCCCGGGAACATTGACACCCTCCCGCACGGCGGACAGAGTGTTGAACGGCCGGGGAACCGGCGTAAAGGGCGCGGGGAACGCCGCTGCGACCGGCCGGCGAATGCCGGTCCGACGGACCGCCGCCCGACCCGAGAACCGCTCCCGCACGCCGTGAAAGCGCCACGGGAGCCGCGTCCGCCGTCAAGAGGGCCCTGTCGCCCGGCGGTCGCCCCGTCGACCACGCCCGAGCTGCCGGCGACGATTTCCGGCATCCCGGCCCCACCACCTTTTCCACGTCCGGAGCCGCGCTACCCCGAAGCCCGCGAGCGGGAACGCTCGACGGTTCCGAGCACGTGTCCCGCAAGTCAGGCAGGCAGGACCTCACACCCGAGAAGGAATCGACGCATGAACACACTGGGCGAGGGCGTTCTTGAGAAAGCCAGGGCGGAATACGCCGAACAGGGCTTCTCCATCATCCGCGGTGTCGTGCCGCGGGATCTGCTGGACGAGGTGCGTGCCCACGTCGACTGGCTCACCGGCAAGTACCCGGATCTGCGCCCCGAGCACCTGCACCACCCGTTGATCCGCAACGACGCCTTCTGGGCCCGGCTGGTCTCCGACTCCCGTCTGGTGGACATCGCGGAGTTCTTCCTCGGGCCGAACCTCGCGTGCTTCACCGCCCACTACATCTGCAAGCCCCCGTACGACGGCCAGCCCGTGCTGTGGCACCAGGACGGCGCGTACTGGACGCTGAGCCCGATGGAGGCGCTGACGGTGTGGCTGGCCGTCGACGAGAGCACCACGGAGAACGGCTGCCTGCGGATGATCCCCGGGAGCCACGAACTGCCGCTGCACAAGCCGCAGGTGCGCACCGACGAGCCCAACATGCTGTTCTCCAGCTCCGACGAGGCCCTGGTGCGGGAGTGGGTGGACAAGCGCGGTGTGGTGGACATCGAGCTCCAGCCGGGCGACGTGTCGATCCACCACCCCCACCTGCTGCACTACTCGGAGGCGAACACCTCCGCCAAGCGGCGCTGCGGTCTGGACATCGGCTACATCTCGACGACCACGCGGATCCACAGCGAGGGCATCTACCTCGACCCGCTGCTGGTGCGCGGGGCCGACGCCGCCGGCCTCAACCGGTACCGTCCGTTCCCCGCCTACCAGGAGGGCGAGACGGTCCCCTTCGCCGGGCAGGAGGAGTGGGACGAGAGGGCGGCCGCACTCAACGGGGCGCTGCCGTCGGGCTCCTGGGACCTGTCGCAGGAGAGCCCGATCGAGACGACCCGGCACATGATCGACCGGCTGCGCGAAGGCACCGTGAAGAGCTGATCGCACACCGGCCGATGGCCCACCGCACAGGCGCGGTGGGCCATCGGCCGGTCGGCGGCGGCTGCGGCGCCGCGTTGCTCACCAGTCGAACTTCTCCCCGTCGCCCCGCTTCTCGACGCAGTACGTGCGGAAGGCCCGGGCCTTCGCCACCATGTCCTCGTCACCGGTCAGGCGGGCGGCCTCCACGTACCAGTCGAACGCCGCCGTGGCGTGGGCGCGCCGCTCGAAGTGCAGCTCGGCGAACCTGCGGAAGGCCGGCCGCATGGTCGCCGGGGTGAAGTCCCGCCCCGACTCGATGAGGTCGCGCAGCTCCGCGTCCGTCGGCTCGGGCCGCTCGACGATGCGGATCGGCTCGGTCGCGGGGACCTGGTTGCGGATCTCGATCGGCTCCTCGGCGTCCGCGAAGTCCAGGCACAGGGAGAGCCGGGCGGTCCGGGAGGTGCTGCGGGCGGAGTGCGGATCGGTCGAATGGATCTTCCAGACCTCACCGCGGCGGATGTGGTAGACGGACTCGTTCTCGGAATGGAGGGATTCCTCGCTGGTGCGCAGCGGGACCTGGAGCCGGGTTCCCGGCTCGGAGAACTCGAGGAAGTCCACGTGCGGGGAGATCAGCCCGTCGCGGAGGCTGAAGACCCGCACCCACTGCAGCCGTTCCAGGGGGAAGTTGTCGGTCACCAGCGCCATGATGTTCGGCAGCCGCTTGCCCAGGTCCGTCAGGGTCAGCCGGCCGTCGTGCGGGCGGAAGGCGGTGTCGGAGTCGGCGCCCGTGCCGTTGGCCAGGACGTGCGACGACCACGAGCCGAAGGTGAAGGCGTCATAGTCGCCGCCGTACTCGTGCTGGTCCACGACGGACAACTCGGAATCCAGGTCGTACGCGTCGATCGGCAGCACCGCAAGCCGTTGCGACTTGAGCAAGGAAATCCCCTCCCGTAGCTGGTTGTGTGATGCACGCGGAGGCTCCTGGACGCCCTCCGGGGCGTCACAGTAATTCTTGGAAAATGTGATGGCAATGACGTGGCCGCCGACGCTGCCGGGCAGGACCGGGGTCGGCCGAAAGCGTCGATTTCCCTGGCCAGGACGCGTCACGGATGGCACGATGGGGGCGCCGTGAACTCCCCCTGGGAGCCGCTGTCCAGGGGGTCGGGAAGGGTGTGGCCGGGCGCACGCGCGGGTGTCCCGTCGACGGGACACCCGGCCGCCGCCCGAAGATTCACGGCACTCGCTCCGCGCCTTCCGTAATTCAATTCCGCGCTTTAGCCTCGTCCCGTGGCCGCCATTCAGTGAACAACCCCGCCGGCGCGGCACGTAAATGTCCCCCCCGAAAAGGGTCCTTGTGTCCCTCGGAGAAAGGAAAAGGTGGCGATGGAATCGCGACCGCGGGCTCACGGGCAAGGTGGAGAACCCGAGGCTCCCGAGGCGTGCGCGGCCCCCGGCGACGTGCCGGCGCCGCTCGTACGGGAGGTCTGCGCGCTGTGGGCGGAACACCTCGCCGGCCGCGAGGTCGGGGCGGACGACGACTTCTTCTCCCTCGGCGGCAACTCGCTCATCGGGATCGCGATCATCGACCGGGTGAAGCGCGACCACGGCGTAGAACTGTCGGTGCGCGACTTCTACCTGGCCCAGACCCCGGCCCGGGTCGCCGCGCTGATCGAGCGGGCGAGGGCGCTGACATGAGGCTGACGCCCGGCTCGGCGCGCGACGTCGACCTCGACCGCGTCGACCTGTTCGACCTGGACCTCTACACCACCGGCGACCCGCACCCCGTCTGGGACGTCATGCGCGCCGAGGCCCCGCTGCACCACCAGGTCCTGGCCGACGGCCGTGAGTTCTGGTCCGTGACGCGCTACGAGGACGTCTGCCGGGTGCTCGGCTCCCACCAGGAGTTCACCTCCGAACGCGGCACGGTCGTCACCCACCTCGGCGTCGACGACGTCGCGGCGGGCAAGCTGATGACCTCCACCGACCCGCCCCGGCACACCGAGGTCCGCAGGGCGATCGGCTCCCGGCTCACCGCGCGCGCCGTGGCGCCCTGGGAGGACCGGATCCGGCAGGCGGTCGTGCGGTTCCTCGAACCCGCGCTCGACGGCGCGGCCTTCGACCTGGCCGAGCAGGCACTGCGCCTGCCGGCCATCGTCACCGGACCACTGCTCGGCATCCCGGAGCGCGACTGGGACGACCTCGTGCGGCTGACCGCGATGGTGACGGCCCCCTCGGACCCGCACTTCCGGCTCGGCGGCGAAGCCGCGACCCTGGCCATCTCGCACCACGAGCTGGTCGCCTACGTCACCGCGTGGGTCAAGGGACGCCGGGCGGCCGGAGGCGAGGACGGCAGCCTGCTCGACCACCTGATGAGCGTCCACGCGGGCGACGCCCCGCTGACCGACGAGGAGATCGCCCTCAACGGCTACAGCATCCTGCTCGGCGCCAACGTGACGACCCCCCACACCGTCTCGGGCACGGTGCTCGCCCTCGTCGAGCGGCCCGAACAGTACGAGAAGGCGCAGGCCGACCCGTCCCTCGTGCCGAACCTGGTGGAGGAGGGGCTGCGCTGGACCTCGGCCGCCTGCAACTTCATGCGGTACGCGGTCGGCGACACCCGGATCGGCGGCGGCACCGTCCCGGCCGGCGCAGCCGTCGTCGCGTGGATCGGGTCGGCCAACCGGGACGCCGCCCGGTTCACCGACCCCCACACCTTCGACATCACCCGCACCGGCGCCAAGCGCCAGGTCGCGTTCGGCTTCGGTTCGCACTTCTGCATCGGCGCCCCGCTGGCACGGATGACCCTGCGCGTCTTCTTCGAGGAACTGCTCCGGCGATGCGGATCGATCGAACTCGCCGGCGAACCCGAGCACCTGCGGTCCTGCTTCATCGCCGGGATGACCCACCTCCCCGTCGTCGTCCGGAAACGAAGGGCACCATGACCTCCGGCTCCACCACCTCACCGTGGTTCGTCCGGCCGCCGTCCGCGACCGACCACCCCGCCCGGATCTTCTGCTTCCCCTTCTCCGGGGCCGGCGCCTCGGCCTTCAGCGCCTGGCCGCCCGCGATCGACGGCGCCGAGGTCTGCCCGGTGCAGTTCCCCGGCCGGGAGAGCCGGATGGCCGAACCCCACTACGGCACCTACGAGGAACTCGCCGCCGGGCTCGCCGAGGCGCTGGTGCCGCTGCTCGACCGGCCGTTCGCGTTCTTCGGGCACTGCGCCGGGGCGCTGCCCGCCTTCGAGACCGTGCTCCGCCTCGCCGACCGGGGCCTGCCCGTGCCGGAGCGCCTGTTCGTGTCGGGACAGCCGGCACCGCACCACGCCTCGCGCGACCGCATGCTCGCCATGACCGAGGCCGAACTCCGCACCGAGCTGGAGTCCTTCCTGCGCGGCCGGGGACTCCAGCCGCGGCCGGACATGGTCGACATGGGCCTGACCGTGCTGCTCGGCGACCACGCCGCCGCGGGCGCCTACCGGCGCACACGCCCGGTGAGGCTCCCGTGCCCGGTCGTCGTCCTGCACTGGCGGGACGACCCCGACGTGACCCGGGACGACCTTCAGGGCTGGCTGCCGTACGCGGAGTCGGTCGACGTCCGGGTCGTCGACGGCGGCCACTACGACTTCATGCACGCGCCCCCCGCACTTCTGACGTCGCTGACCGACTGGCGCTGAGGGCGGCCCCGTGCGCCCCGCGGGGCTGAGGAACCGGAAGGGAATCGTATGAGTGGCCGAGCCACCGGTATCGCCGTCGTCGGGATGTCGTGCCGCTTCCCCGGAGTGAGCGGCCCTGAGGAGTTCTGGCGCCTGCTGCTCGACGGGCGGTCGACCGTCGGAACGTTCCCCGAGCAGCGGCCGGCCGGCCCCGCGCGTCCGGACCACCCGGACGCCGCCACCCTGCGGACGGGGTCGTTCTTCGACGCCGTCGACGGGTTCGACGCGGAGTTCTTCGGCCTCGGCGCGGCGGAGGCGGCCGCCATGGACCCCGTGCAGCGGCTGGGGCTGGAACTCGCCTGGGAGGCCGTCGAGGACGCCCGCATCCCCGCGGGCGCGCTCGCGGGCCGTGAGATCGACGTCGTGGTCGGCAGCGCGCCCTCCGGATACGACCGGCTGCGCACCCTGGCCGGCAGCGACCGGGACGACCACCACGCCGCGCTCGGCTCCGCCGGCGCGCTGATCGCCAACCGGGTCTCCGCCCTGTTCGACCTCCGCGGCATGAGCTACTGCGCGGACTCCGGCCAGTCCTCCTCCCTCGTCGCCCTGGCGCTGAGCTGCGACCGGATCCTCGACGGCGCGGTCGACACGGCCCTGGTGGGCGGCGTCGAGCTGATCGCCGACCCGGAGACGGGACTGGGCCTGGCCAACCTGGGCGCGCTGTCGCCCGACGGCCGCTGCTTCGCCTTCGACTCCCGCGCCAGCGGCTTCGTGCGCGGGGAGGGCGGGGCGTTCGTCCTGCTGAAGCGGCTCGACCTGGCCGTCGCCGACGGCGACCACGTCTACGCGGTGGTGCGGGGCTGGAGCGTGGGCAGCGGGGGCGCCTCCACGCGGATGCCCGACCCCAGCCCCGGCGCGCAGGCGGCGACCGTGCTGTCCGCCCTGGCACGCGCGGGCGTCCCCTTCGACAGCGTCGACTACGTGGAGGCCCACGGCACCGGCACGCGCCTCGGCGACCCCGCCGAGGCGTCCGGCCTGCGCGAGGTGTTCCGCGCGACCGGCCGCGGCCGCCCCCTGACGATCGGCTCGGTGAAGACCAACGTCGGGCACCTGGAGCCCGCCGCGGGGCTCGCCGGCCTCGTGAAGACGGCCCTGTGCCTGGACCGCGGCCTGCTGGTGCCGAGCCTGAACTTCGCGTCGCCGAACCCCGCCATCCCCGACTTCCACCGCGACTTCGAGGTCCTGCGAGCGCCCCGGCCCTGGCCGGGCACGCCCGGGCGGCCGCGACGGGCGGGCGTGTCGGCGTTCGGCATGGGCGGGACCAACGCCCACGCCGTCCTCGAACAGGCCCCCCGGACACCGGCGACCCGTGCCGCGGACCCGGAGCCGGACCCGGGCGGCTCCGGGGTGCTGCCGTGGCCGCTGTCGGCCCGGTCGGAGGCGGCGCTGCGCGAACAGGCGCTGCGGCTGCGGGACTTCGTCGCCGCGGACCCGACCCTGACCGCAGCCGACGTGGGCCACTCACTGGTGGCGACCCGGACCCTCTTCGAGCACCGGGCCGTACTGCTCGCCGGCGACCGCGACGAGGCGCTGGCCGGTCTCGAACGGGTGGCGGCCGGCGCGGACACGGCGCGGGCGGTGCGCGGAACGGCCCCCGGTCCGGCCGGACCGGTCGTCTTCGTCTTCCCCGGGCAGGGCTCCCAGTGGCTCGGCATGGGCCGCCGGCTGTACACGGAGTCGCGGGAGTTCGCGCGCGGCATCGACGCCTGCGCGCGGGCGCTGGCGCCGTGGGTGGACTGGTCGCTGGTGGACGTGGTGACCGGCGCCGAGCCGGCCGCGACGCTGGACCGGGTCGACGTGGTCCAGCCCGCGCTGTTCGCGATGATGGTGTCGCTGGCCCGGGTGTGGCGCTCGCTCGGAGTGGTCCCCGACGCGGTGGTGGGGCACTCTCAGGGCGAGATCGCCGCCGCCTGCGTGGCGGGCGCGCTGTCCCTGGAGGACGCGGCGAGGCTCGTCGCCCTGCGCAGCCGCGAACTGACCGCGCTGGCCGGCACCGGCGGGATGAGCGCGGTCGCCGCGTCCCCGCAGTGGGTGCGCGAACGGCTGCGGCAGTGGCCCGGCCGGCTGTCCACGGCCGCGGTCAACGGACCGGCGTCGGTGGTGGTCTCCGGGGACGACGAGGCGCTGGACCGGTTCGCCGCCCGGGCCGCGGCGGAGGGCGTGCGGGTGCGGCGCGTCAAGGTGGACTACGCCTCGCACTCGCACCACGTCGAACGCATCCGGGAGCGGCTCCTGTCGGCCGCCTCGGGCCTCTCGCCGGCCCGGCCGGACGTGGAGTTCCGGTCCACGGTCACCGGGCGGCCGCTCGGCGACCGGCCGCTGGACGGCGCGTACTGGTACGACAACCTGCGCTCGACGGTGCGCTTCGGCGCGGTCGTCGAAGCCCTGATGCGCGAGGGCGCCGGGGCGTTCGTGGAGGTCAGCCCCCATCCGGTCCTGGAGGTGGCGATGGCGGAGACCGCCGACGCGCTCGCCGCCTCCCCGGCCGTGGTCGGCACCCTGCACAAGGACGACGGCGGCGAGGCCGGGCTGCTGGCCTCGCTGGGCGAACTCCACGTGCGCGGCGTACCGGTGGACCTCACGGCGCTGTTCGCCCCGCACCGGCCACGCCGGGTCGCCCTGCCGACCTACGCGTTCCAGCGGCGGTCGTACTGGCTGACGGCGTCCGACGACCCGGGCCCCGCCGGCCCGGACGGCGCCGCGGACACCCGGGCGGCGGTGCCGGACTCGGAACCGGCGGCCCTCGGCCTCGTGTGCGCCGAGGCGGCGGCCGCGTGGGGCGCCGGCGGCCCGCGCCCGACGCCCGGCGAGCTAGCGGCCCGCCCGGACAGCACCTTCAAGGACCTGGGATTCGAATCCTCGACGGCGGTGCGGCTGCGCAACCGGCTCACCGCGGCGACCGGAGTACGGCTGCCGGCCACCGTCGCCTTCAGCCACCCCACGCCGCGGCGGCTGGCCCGCCACCTCCTCTCACTCCTCGCGCCCCCGGAAGCCGCGCAACCGGCCCGGCGGGAGGAGACGAGCCAGCAGGACCGCAGCGACGACGAGCTGTACGCGCTCATCGAGCGCGGCTACGTGTAGCACCCGCCCGTTCACCCCGTCATCGGTGAAGGAGACCCAGTGGACGATGTCGACAAGCTCCGGTCCTACCTGCGGCGCGCCGTCGGCGACGCACAGGAGCTGCGCGAGCGGGTGCGCGCGTGGGAGGAGTCGGCTCGTGAGCCCGTCGCCGTCGTGGGCGCCGGATGCCGCTTCCCGGGCGGGGCGGTGTCCCCCGAGCACCTGTGGGACCTGGTGTCCGCCGGAGTGGACGCGACGGGGGAGTTCCCGCGGGACCGCGGCTGGGACGTGGAGGCGCTCTACGATCCCGACCCCGAGGCGGCCGGGAGGACGTACACGCGCCGGGGCGCGTTCCTCGACTCGCTCGCGGAGTTCGACGCGCCGTTCTTCGGCATCAGCCCGCGCGAGGCACTGGCGATGGACCCCCAGCAGCGCCTGATGCTGGAGATCACGTGGGAGGCGCTGGAGCGGGCCGGAATCGACCCCGCGGGGCTGCGGGGCTCGGCCACCGGCGTGTTCACCGGGATCTACGGGGTGGACTACGGGCCCCGGATCGGCGGCGGGACGGCCGCCGGGGTGGAGGGCTTCGGGATCGCCGGGACGTACACCAGCGTGGCCTCGGGCCGGGTGGCGTACGTACTGGGCCTGGAAGGACCGGCGGTGTCCGTCGACACGGCCTGCTCGTCGTCACTGGTCGCCGTCCACCAGGCCGTGCGCTCCCTGCGGTCCGGCGAGTGCGCACTGGCGCTGGCCGGCGGGGTGTCGGTGCTGCCGAGCCCGGGTCTGTTCGTGGAGGTCTCCCGGCAAAGGGGCCTGTCCGCCGACGGGCGGTGCAAGTCGTTCGCGGAAGCGGCCGACGGAACCGCCTGGGGCGAGGGCGCGGGCGTGCTGGTCCTGGAGCGGCTGTCGGACGCGCTGCGCAACGGGCGGCGGATCCGGGCGGTGATCAGGGGCTCGGCCGTCAACCAGGACGGCGCGTCCAACGGGCTGACCGCGCCGAACGGAAGCGCCCAGCAGCGGGTCGTGCGAGCGGCCCTGGCCGACGCGGGCCTCGCCCCCGGCGAGGTGGACGCGGTGGAGGCCCACGGCACCGGCACCCGCCTGGGCGACCCGATCGAGGCGGAGGCGCTGCTGGCCGCCTACGGGCAGGACCGGGAGCCCGGCCGGCCGCTCTGGCTGGGCTCGCTGAAGTCGAACGTCGGCCACACGCAGGCGGCGGCGGGCGTCGGCGGCATCATCAAGATGATCATGGCGATGCGGCACGGGACCCTGCCCCGGACCCTGCACGTGAACCGCCCCACCCCGCACGTCGACTGGGCGGCCGGCTCGGTCGAGCTGCTGACCGAGGCCAGGGACTGGCCCGTCACTCCGGGGCGGCCCCGGCGCGCGGGCGTGTCGTCCTTCGGCGTCAGCGGCACCAACGCCCACCTCGTACTCGAAGAGGCTCCCGAGGCCGCGAACGGCACGGCCCGCCCGCCCGCGGCCCCCGGCCCCGGCCGGGTGTCCACCGGGGCGGCGCCGGTGCCCTGGATACTCTCCGCGAGGTCCCCCGAGGCGCTGCGGGAACAGGCCCTGCGGCTGCGGGACCACGTCGCGGCGGATGCCGGGCGGTCCGCGGCGGCGGTGGGGCACGCCCTGGTGGCGACCCGCTCGCTGTTCGAGCACCGCCAGGTGGTCATCGGTGCGGACCGCGACGAGCTGCTCGCCGGCCTGACCGCCGTGGCCGCGGGAGACAGGCACCCCCGCCACGTGGTGTCCGGCGCCGCGCGACCCGTGGGCGGGACGGTCTTCGTCTTCCCCGGCCAGGGCTGCCAGTGGGCCGGCATGGGACGCGAGCTGTGGGAGACGAGCCCGGTCTTCGCCGAACAGCTGCGGGCCTGCGCACAGGCGCTGCGGCCGTGGATCTCCTGGTCGCTGGTCGACACCGTGTGCGGCGGCCCCGAGGCCGCCGACCTGGACCGGATCGACGTCGTACAGCCCGCGCTCTTCGCGACGATGGTGTCCCTGGCCCGGGTCTGGCGCGCGCTGGGCGTCGCCCCGGACGCCGTGATCGGCCACTCGCAGGGCGAGATCGCCGCCGCCTGCGTCGCGGGGGCCCTCTGTCTGCCGGACGCGGCCAGGATCGTCGCCGTGCGCTCCCGGCTCCTGGCCACCGCCGCCCAGGACGGCGGCATGGCCGGCATCGTCGCGACCGAGGACCGGGTACGGCGGCTGATGGAGCCGTGGGGCTCCCGCGTCGCGGTCGCCGCGGTCAACGGGCCCTATTCGACGACCGTGTCGGGCGAGGCCGACGCGGTCGGGGAACTGGTGGCGGCCTGCGAGGCGCAGGGCGTGCGCGCCCGCCCCATCCCGGCCGGTGTCCCCGGGCACTCGCCGCTGATGGACCGGTTCGAGCGGCCGCTGCTGGACGAGCTGGGAGCGATCCGGCCCGTGTCCTCGCCGGTGGCGTTCTACTCGACCGTGACCGGCGGCCCGGTCGACGGCGCGGACCTCGACGCGGCCTACTGGTTCCGCAACATGCGGGAACCGGTCCGCTTCGACGCCACCACGAAGAGCCTGCTCGAAGCCGGCCACGGCGCGTTCATCGAGGTCAGCCCGCATCCGCTGCTCATGGTCAACATCCAGCAGATGCTCGACGACCTGCCGGGAACCGCCCGGGTGGCGACCGGTACGCTGCGCCGCGGCCAGGGCGGCCTCGCGCGGCTGTACCGCTCGGCGGCCGAGGCCTTCGTGGCGGGCACGGCGGTGTCCTGGCGGACGGCGTTGCCCGAACCGGACGGCGCCTGGGCGGAGTTGCCCACCTACCCGTTCCAGCGGCAGCGCTACTGGCTGGACACCCCGCGCGAGACCACCACCGGGCCCCGGTCGGGCCATCCGCTCCTCGACACCGTGCTCGACCTGCCGGACGACGCGGGCGGCGGCGTGGCGGCCCGGGGCTTCCTGTCCGCCGAGCGCCATCCGTGGCTCGCCGGGCGCCTCGTCGACGGCGCCGCCCTGGTGCCGGGCACGGTGCTGCTGGAGATGGCGGTGTGGGCGGCGCACCGGACGGGCCGCGACGTCGTCGACGAACTCGTCCTGGACGCACCGCTGGTGCTGACCGGCGGCGCGGAACGTGAGGTCCGCGTGGTCGTGGACGGCAACGGCGTCATCGGTGTGCACTCGCGGGGCGACGGCGACGCCGGATGGACCCGCAACGCCTCGGGCTTCGCCGGGTCCGACACCGGCGGGAGCCCACGGGCGGACGGCCTCGCCGTCTGGCCCCCCGCGGACGCGGCCGGCGTGCCCGGCGAGGAGGCGTACGCCCGGCTGTCCGCCCTCGGCCTCACGCCGGGGCCCCCGCTCCGGGGCCTCAAGGAGGTGTGGCACCTGGACGGCACGCTCCTCGCGCGGGCGGAGCTGCCCGCGGGCGGCGGAGCGGAGCAGGACGGCGGGTTCCTGGTCCACCCGGCGCTGCTCGATGCCGCGTTGCAGGCCACCGGCCTGGGGCCGGTCGCCGGCGACTCCCCGCAGGGGCGGCTGCCCTACCGGTTCCGGGGCGTCCGCCTGCGGCCCGCCCGTCCGGGCGAACTGCGCGTCCGCCTCACGCCCGCCGGGCCCGACGCGGTGTCCGTGACCCTCGCGGACCGGACCGGAGCACCGGCCGGCGGGATCGAGTCGCTGACCCTGCGGCCCGTGGACACCGCGCGGCTGACCGAACTCGCCTCCGGCCACCACGACGCCCTGTTCCGGGTGGACTGGGTGCCCGCGCCGGTCCCGTCGCGCGACGCCGCCGCCCGGTACGCGGTGCTGGGCGAGCCGGACGCGCTCACCGCCTTCCTGGCAGAGGGCGGTCCGGTCTTCCCCGGCCCGGCCGAACTCGCCGCATCCGGCGCAAAGACCCCGCCCGTGGTCCTCGCCGTCCTGGACGGCGGGACGGCCGACGGCGACGCTCCGGCCGACGGCAGCGCTCCGGCCGAGGCGGCCGAGCGCAACCTCCACCGCGTGCTGCGGTGGGCGCGCGAGTGGCTCCTGGACGACCGGTTCGCCGCCTCCCGCCTGGTCGTCGTCACCCGCGGGGCGACGGGGGACCGCCAGGCGCCCCGCACCGACCCGGCGGCCGCCGCGGTCTGGGGCTTCCTGCGCAGCGCCCAGACGGAGCACCCGGGCCGGTTCACACTCCTCGACACCGACGACCGGACCGAGTCCTGGGCCCGCGTCCCGGCCGCGGCGGCAGCCGGGGAGGACCAGCTCAGGATCAGCGCGGGCACGCTGACCACACCCCGGCTCACCCGCCTCCCCACCCCCACCGGCGCTGCCCGGTCCCGCGCCGCCGAACAGGGCCGTCCCGCCCTCGGCTCCGGCACGGTGCTGATCACCGGTGGCGTCGGCGGCCTGGGAGCCATGCTGGCCCGTCACCTCGTGGAGCGGCACGGGGTGCGCCGTCTGCTGCTCACCAGCAGACGGGGACCGGCGGCCCCGGCGGCGGCCGGCCTGCGCGCCGCGCTGACCGGGGCGGGCGCCCACGTCGAGATCACCGGCTGCGACGTCACCGACCGGGCGTCGGTGACCGCGCTGGTCGACGCCGTCCCCGAGGAGCACCCGCTGACCGCGGTGATCCACTGCGCGGCCGTCCTGGACGACGGCGTCGTCGAGTCGCTCACCGGCGACCGCGTCGACGCGGTGCTCGCGCCGAAGACGCACGGGGCCTGGAACCTGCACGAGGCCACCCGCCACCTGGACCTGTCCGCGTTCGTCCTGTTCTCCTCCGTCGCCGGCGTGCTCGGGACGGCCGGACAGGCCGGTTACGCGGCTGCCAACGCCTTCCTCGACGCCCTCGCCGAGACCCGCAGGGCCCAGGGTCTGCCCGCCACCGCCCTGTGCTGGGGCTACTGGGCGGAGCGCAGCGAACTGGGCGCCGCTCTGAACGAGACGGACCTCGTGCGCCTGCGACGGCAGGGCGTGCTGCCGCTGCCCACCCACGAGGGCCTCGCGCTCTTCGACGCGGCGGTCGCACGGGACGAGCCGGTGCTGGTGCCCGCCCGGCTCCACCTGCCCCGAGACGGCGCGCCCACCGGCCGAGCGGCCTCGCCGCTCCTGCGCGAGCTGCTCGCACCCCCCGCCGGACCCGGCCGTCCGGGCCGGGAGGAGCCCGCCGGCGTCGAACTCGCCGACCTCGTGCTGTCGAAGCCGGCGGCCGAGGCGGAGGCCGTGGTCCGCGACCTCGTGCGGGCGCAGACCGCCCTGGTCCTCGGCCACGACGACGGCGAACGGATCGGCCCCGCCGTCGCGTTCCGGGACCTGGGCATCGACTCGCTCACCGCGCTGGAACTGCGCAACAAGCTGTCGGCCGTGACCGGCCTGAAGCTGCCCGCCACGCTCGCCTTCGACCACCCGAACCCCGACGCCCTCACCCGGTTCCTGATCGACACCGTCACGCCGGCCCCCGGCGGCCCGGGGCAGACACCGGCCGACCGGCTGGCCGAGGAGATCGAGCAGCTGGGCGCCCGGCTGGAGGAAGCGTTCCCCGCCCTCGCGGACGAGGACAAGGTCGCCCTGTCCGCCCTGGTCGGCCACGTGCGGGGCCGGGTCCGCTCGATGGCGGGCGAGAAACCGGCGGCCGTCATCACCGACCGGATCAGTACCGCCTCAGCCGGCGAGCTTCTCTCGCTGCTGGACCAAGAACTCGGCCAGGGAGAGCGATGAGTGACGACAACAACGCCGAGGTCCTCGACTACCTCAAGCGGACCTCGATCGAGCTGATCGAGACCCGCCGGCGGCTGGAGGAACTGACGGAGGCCGCCGCCGAGCCCATCGCGGTCGTCGGCGCCGCCTGCCGCTTCCCGGGCGGGGCGGCGTCCCCGGAGGAACTGTGGGACCTGGTGCGCTCGGGCCGCGACGCGGTGGCCGGCCTCCCCGAGGACCGCGGCTGGGACCTGGAGGCCCTGTACGACCCCGACCCGGACCGGCCCAACACGTCCTACGCGCGCTCCGGCGGGTTCCTGCCCGACGCGGGCGACTTCGACGCCGAGTTCTTCGGCATCAACCCCCGCGAGGCGCTGGCCGCCGACCCCCAGCAGCGGCTGCTCCTGGAGACCTCCTGGGAGTCCCTGGAACGCGCCGGCATCGACCCCGGGACCCTGCGCGGCAGCGCCACGGGAGTCTTCGCGGGACTCGCCTACTTCGGCTACGGCGACCACCACACCACACCCGAGGTCATCTCCGGCTACGGCCAGACCGGCTCCCTGCTGAGCGTGGCGTCCGGACGCGTCGCCTACGTCCTGGGCCTGGAGGGACCGGCCGTGTCGACCGACACCGCGTGCTCGTCGTCCCTGGTGGCGATCCACCAGGCGGTGCGGTCGCTGCGGCAGGGCGAGTGCGGGCTCGCCCTGGCCGGGGGAGTGACCGTCATGGCGACGACGCAGGTCCTGCGCGAGATGTCCCGGCAGCGGGGCCTGGCGGCCGACGGCCGGTGCAAGGCGTTCTCCGACACGGCCGACGGCGCCGGGTTCTCCGAGGGCGCCGGGGTCCTGGTCCTGGAGCGGCTGTCGGACGCGCGGCGCAACGGACACCGCGTCTGGGCGCTGATCCGCGGCTCGGCGATCAACCAGGACGGCGCGTCCAACGGACTGACCGCGCCGAACGGCCCGGCGCAGCAGCGGGTGATCCGGGCCGCGCTCGCCGACGCCCGGGTGCGGGCGTGCGACGTGGACGTGGTGGAGGCGCACGGCACCGGGACGAAGCTGGGCGACCCGATCGAGGCGCAGGCGCTGCTCGCCACCTACGGGCAGGACCGGGACGGCGACCGTCCGCTGTGGCTGGGATCGCTGAAGTCCAACATCGGTCACGCGCAGGCGGCCGCGGGCGTCGGCGGGGTCATCAAAATGATCATGGCGCTGCGGCACCGGACGATGCCCAAGACCCTGCACGTGGACCGCCCCACGACGCACGTCGACTGGTCGGCCGGGGCGGTGGAACTGCTGACCGGCACGATGCGGTGGCCCAGCGCCCCGGGCCGGCCCCGGCGGGCGGGTGTGTCGGCCTTCGGGGCCAGCGGCACCAACGCGCACCTGATCCTGGAGGAGGCCCCTGCCGAGGACCCGCCCGCCGCGGACCTCCCCGCGGCGGGCCGCCCGGCGGGCGGGGCCGCGCGGGTGATGCCGTGGATCGTCTCCGCCCGGTCCGCCCGCGCGCTGCGGGCGCAGGCGCGCAAGCTGCACGGCTTCACCGCCGCCGACCCGCGGGCCGACCTCGCGGCTGCCGGGCGGTCGCTGGCGTCGACCCGGACCCGGTTCGAGCACCGCGCGGTGGTGCTCGGCCGCGATCGGGACGAACTGCTGCGCGGCCTGGAGGCGCTGGGCGAGGGCGCCGAGTCCGCCGCAGTGGTGCACGGGATCGCCGCGGAGCCCGGCGGCACCGTCTTCCTGTTCCCCGGGCAGGGCTCCCGGTGGGCCGGCGCGGCGGCACCGCTGTACGACGCCTTCCCGGTCTTCGCACGGAGCCTGGACGAGGTCTGCGCCCGCTTCGACGCGCACCTGCCTTTCGCCCTCAAGCCCCTGCTGCTGTCCGGCCGGCCCGCGGACGACCTCGCCGACCGCACGGACATCGCCCAGCCGGCCCTGTTCGCCCTCCAGATCGCCCTCTACCGGCTGATCACCCGGTACTGTCCGCCGCCGGGCCGGCTGATCGGGCACTCGGTCGGCGAGATCGCCGCGGCCCACGTCTGCGGCACCCTCGCCCTGGACGACGCCACCCGCCTCGTGGCCGCCCGCGGCCGGATCATGCAGACCGTCGAGGAGCCCGGCGCCATGCTGGCCGTACGGGCCCCGGAGGACGAGGTGCGCGCCCTGCTCGCCGGGTACGGCCGCGTCGGCGTCGCCGCCGTCAACGGTCCCGCGTCGGTCGTCGTCTCCGGCGCACGCGACCAGGTCCACGCGCTCCGCGACCGCCTGGTCGCCGACGGGATCTCCGCGAAACCGCTCGCCGTCGGGCACGCGTTCCACTCCCCGCTCATGGCCCCCGTCCTGGACGAGTTCGCCGCGTCCCTCGGCGAACTCGGCGGCGGCGCCGCCCAGATCCCCGTCGTGTCGTCCCTGTTGGGCCGCGAGGCCACGGCCCGCGAGCTGACGTCCGTCGCGCACTGGGTGCGCCACCTGCGCGAACCCGTCCGCTTCCACGACGCCGTGCGGCGCGCCCGCGAGTCCGGCGCGGACGTCTTCCTCGACGTGGGCCCCGGCTCGACCCTCACGGGCCTCACCAAGGAGGCCTTCGCCCACGAGGGTGTCGACGACGCGCTGGTCGTCCCCGTGTCACGGCGGGACCGCGAGCCCGAGGAGGCGCTCGTCGGCGCGCTGGCCCGGCTGCACGTGCGCGGCGTGAGCGTGGACCTGGGCGCCCTGTTCCCGCCGGGGCCGCCGGTGGACCTCCCGACCTACGCGTTCCAGCGGCAGCGGTACTGGCTGGACTTCCGGGCGGCCACGGGACGGGCGGACGTGGCCCGCGCCGGGCTCACCACCGCGGACCATCCGCTGCTCGGCGCCGTGGTCGACCACCCCGGCACCGGCGAGGCCGTCCTCACCGGCCTGTGGTCGCTGCGCACCCACCCCTGGCTGGCCGATCACACCGTGTTCGGCACGGTCGTCGTACCGGCGACGGCCCACCTGGACCTCGCCCTGTCCGCGGGCCGCCACGTCGGAGCCACCGCCGTCGAGGAACTGTCCCTGGAAGTACCCCTGGTCCTTCCCGAGTCCGGGGAGGTGCGGGTGCGGGTCGTCGCCGGCGCCGCCGACGGGACGGGACGCCGCCGTCTGGAGGTGTTCTCGCACTCCGGCGAGGACGACCGGACGGACAGCGGCTGGACCCGGCATGTGACGGGCCGTCTGGCACCCGGCGCCCCGCTGACGCCCGTGCTCCCCGCGACCGCGCCGCCGCTCGCCGTGTGGCCGCCGACCGGGGCCCGGCAGCTCGACATCACGGATCTGTACGACTCCTTCGCGGACGGGGGCTTCGACTACGGCCCCGCCTTCCGCGGGCTGCGCGAGGTGTGGCGACGGGGCGCGGACCTCTTCGCGAGCGCCGTGCTGCCGGAGACCGCCGGCACGTCGGACGGCGGCGGTTTCACCCTGCACCCCGCGTTGCTCGACTCCGTGCTGCACGCGGTGGTGGCCGGCGGGGTCATCGAGGTGGACGGCGGCCGGGGCTGGATGCCCTTCTCGTGGTCCGGTGTCGACCCGGTCGGGCAGTGCGGTCCGGCCGTGCGGGTGCGGATCACCCCGGCCGGCGACGGGGTCGTGTCCGTGGAGGTCGCCGACGAGCAGGGGCGGCCGGTCGCCCGCATCGGGGCGCTGACGTTCCGGCCGGCCTCCCCCGAGCAGGTGCGCGCGACGCGCGGCGGGCACGAGCCTGCCCTGTTCGAGGTGGAGTGGCGGCCGGTCCCGCTCGGCGCGGGCACGGCCGCGGGCGGGACGCGGATCGTCGTCGGGGCGCGCGACGGCCTGGCCGCCAGGGCCGCCGGTGCGGGCGGCTCGTCCGCCGTCCACGTCACGTCCCTGGAGGAAGCCCTGACGGACGGCGTCCTGCGGGACGCGGACCCCGCGCAGATCGTCCTCTGCCTGGACGACGCCGACGCTGACGCCACCGCCACCGCCACCGCCACCGACGGCACCGGTACGCTCGCCGCGGTCCGCGGCGCCGGCCTGCGCGTCCTCGGCTGGGTCCAGCGCTTCCTCGCGGAGGAGCGTCGCACCGGGGCCACCCTGGTCCTGCTCACCCGCCTGGCGCAGGACACCGGCGGCGGGCAGACCCCCGAGAGCCTCCCGGGAGCGTCGGCATGGGGCCTGCTGCGCTCCGCCCAGACCGAGCACCCCGGCCGGCTGCGCCTGCTGGACATCGACGACGCGGAGGCCTCCTTCGAACGCCTCCCGCACGCGCTCGCCCTCGACGCCGACCAACTGGCCCTGCGCGACGGCGAATGCCTCACCCCCCGCCTGGCACCGGCGTCCCCCGCACACCGGCAGATCGAGCCGCCCCCCGCCGGACCGTACCGCCTCGGTATCCCCGACAAGGGAACGCTGGAGAACCTGACGTGGGTCCCCTGCCCCGAGGTCGAGGAGCCCCTCACCAGCGGACAGGTCCGGGTCGCCGTGCACACGGCGGGGCTCAACTTCCGCGACGTCACCATCGCCCTCGGCCTGGTGGAACGGACCGCGATCGACGCGGGGCTCGGCAGCGAGGGCTCCGGCACCGTCCTGGAGGTGGCGGACGACGTGACACGCCTGGCCCCGGGCGACCGGGTGACCGGCATCTTCACCGGTGCCTTCGGCCGCGTGGCCGTGGCCGACCACCGTCTGCTCACGCCCGTCCCCGACGGCTGGAGCCACGCGCAGGCGGCGTCCGTACCGGGCGCCTTCCTCACCGCCTACTACGCGCTCGTCCACCTGAGCCGGCTGGAGAAGGGACAGCGCATCCTCATCCACTCCGCGGCCGGCGGCGTCGGCATGGCCGCCGTCCAGCTGGCACGGCACATCGGCGCCGAGACGTACGCCACCGCGAGCCCCGCCAAATGGCCCGCCCTGCGCGCCATGGGACTGGACGACGAGCACCTCGCCTCCTCACGCGACCACGCGTTCGCGACCACGTTCCTGGACGCCACCGGCGGCCGCGGCGTGGACGTCGTGCTCAACTCCCTGGCGCACGGCTTCGTCGACAGCTCGCTGACCCTGCTCCCCGGCGGCGG
The DNA here is from genome assembly GCF_057707805.1 of Streptomyces sp. bgisy159. Classification (NCBI taxonomy): domain Bacteria; kingdom Bacillati; phylum Actinomycetota; class Actinomycetes; order Kitasatosporales; family Streptomycetaceae; genus Streptomyces; species Streptomyces sp. bgisy159. Next base: position 22,263 of record NZ_JBYIQX010000038.1, read on the forward strand.
CAGCTTCATCGAGATGGGCAAGACCGACATCCGCGATCCCCGCCGGGTGGCGGCCGATCACCCAGGCGTCGACTACCGGGCCTTCGACCTCTACGAGGCGGGACCGGACCTGCTGCACGACATGTTCCGGGCCGTCATGGACCTGTTCGCCGAGGACCGGCTCCGTCCGAACCCGGTCTCCGTCCGGCCCGTCCGCGAGGCGCGCGCCGCGTTCCGCGAGATGAGCCAGGGACGGCACACCGGCAAGCTCGTCCTCGACCTGGAGGACGACTTCGGCGGCGGGACCGTCCTGGTGACCGGCGGGACCGGGGGAGTGGGATCGCTGGTGGCACGGCACCTCGTCCGGGAGCACGGGGTGCGCGGCCTGGTGCTGGCGAGCCGGCGGGGCCCGTCCGCCGACGGAGCCGCCGAGCTGGTGTCGGAGCTGGCCGACGCGGGCGCGACGGTCACGGTCGTGGAGTGCGACGTCGCGGACCGCGCCGCCGTCGCGGACCTGCTCGCCGACCTCCCCGGACCGCACCCGCTGACGGCGGTCGTGCACGCGGCGGGAGAGCTCGCCGACGGCACCGTGGCCGCGCTCACCGCCGACGACCTCGACCGGGCCCTGCGTGCCAAGGCGGGCGGCGCGGTCCATCTCGACGAACTGACCCGCGGGCACACCCTGAGCGCGTTCGTCCTGTTCTCCGCCCTCGCCGGAACGCTCGGCACCGCGGGACAGGCCGCCTACGCCGCGGCCAACGGCTTCCTGGACGCCCTGGCGGTGCGCCGCCGGGCGTCCGGACTGCCCGGCACCTCACTGTGCTGGGGCTGGTGGGAGCAGCGCAGCGGCATGACCGGGCACCTGGACGGCGCCGACCTGGCGCGGGTACGGCGGATGGGAGTCGCCGCGATGCCGACCGCCGAGGCACTGGATCTGTTCGACACGGCGTGCGCGCTCGGCAGACCGGTCCTCGCCCCGGCCCGGCTGGACCTCACCGCGTTGCGCGCCACGCCGCGCGGGGAGCGGCCGCCGCTCCTGCGCGACCTGGCCGACGGCGACCGCGCCCGCCGCACGCGGACGGCCGCCCCCGAGCGGGCCGCCGCCTCCGGCCTGCCCGCCGGCCTGGCCGCGCTCCCGGCCCACGAGGCGGAAGCCGCCGTGCTCGACTTCGTCCGCGACCAGGTCGCCCTGGTGCTGGGACACCCGTCCGGCACGGCCGTCGACGCGGACCAGGCGTTCACGCCCATGGGCTTCGACTCGCTGACGTCGGTCGAGCTGTGCAACCGCCTGGGCTCCGCGACCGGACTGCGCCTGCCGTCCACCCTGGTCTTCAGCTACCCCACGCCCCGCGAACTGGGACGGCACCTGTCCGGCCTGGTGCGCCCGGCGGAACGGACGGAGCCGGACGACGACGCCGGGATCCGGGAGCTGCTGCGGACCGTGTCGATCGAGCGGCTGCGCGAGGCCGGGCTGTTGGATCCGGTGCTGGCCTGCGCCGCCTCCGCCCCGCCCGACACCGCCGTGCCGGACGCCGCCGTGCCGGACGCCGCCGTGCCGGACGCCGCCGGCGCGAAGGACGGCCCGGCCACGCCGGAACTGGCGGGCCTGGACCTCGACGCACTGGTCGACCTGGCCCTGGACGAGAGGGGGAAGTGACATGGAGGACTCCGCGGACCGCGCCGCGACCGCCGCGACCGGCGTGGCGGGACCGGACGGCGCCGACCGGGTGCAGCGCGCGCTGCGCTCGCTGCTGGAGGAACGCGACCGCCTCCGCCAGGAGAACGAGGCGCTGAAGGCCCGGCACGCCGAGCCGATCGCCGTGGTCGCGATGGCGTGCCGTTACCCGGGAGGCGTCTCCTCGCCCGAAGACCTGTGGGACCTGGTGCGGAACGGTGTCGACGCCGTGGACGAGTTCCCGGACGACCGGGGCTGGCGCGACGTCTACGACCCGGACCCCGCCGCCGTCGGCCGCTCCTGCACGCGCCAGGGGGGATTCCTCGACGACGTGGCGGACTTCGACGCGGGGTTCTTCGGCATCAGCCCGCGCGAGGCGCTGACCGTCGACCCGCACCACCGGCTGCTGCTGCAGACCTCCTGGGAGGCCTTCGAACGGGCCGGTATCGTCCCCGCCGACGTGCGCGGCACCGACGTCGGCGTCTTCACCGGCGTCAGCTCCTCCGAGTACGGATGGCGCTTCCTGGAGGCGCACCACGGCGAGCTGGAGGGCCACCTGCTGTACGGCAGCGCGCTGAGCGTCGCCTCCGGCCGGGTCGCGTACCAGCTGGGCCTGACCGGCCCGGCGGTGTCCCTCGACACGGCGTGCTCCTCGTCGCTGGTGGCCCTGCACATGGCCGCGCAGTCGCTGCGTTCGGGGGAGTGCTCGCTCGCGCTGGCGGGCGGGGCGTCCATGATGCCGACCCCGGCGCTGTTCGTGGAGTTCTCCCGACAGCGGGCGCTGTCCCCCACCGGGCGGTGCCGGGCCTTCGCGGACGGGGCCGACGGCACCGGCTGGGCGGAGGGGGCCGGCGTGCTGCTGCTGGAGCGGCTGTCCGACGCCCGGCGCAACGGCCGTACCGTGCTGGCCGTCCTGCGCGGCAGCGCGGTGAACCAGGACGGTGCCAGCAACGGGCTGACCGCCCCCAACGGCCGCGCCCAGGAGCAGGTGATCCGCACGGCCCTGGCGAACGCGCGGGTCTCCGCCGCGCAGGTCGACCTGGTCGAGGCGCACGGCACCGGGACCGTCCTGGGCGACCCCATCGAGGCGGGCGCCCTGCTGGCGACCTACGGGCAGGACCGGGAGGACGACCGGCCGCTGTGGCTCGGCTCCCTGAAGTCCAACATCGGGCACGCCCAGGCGGCCGCCGGGGTCGGCGGCGTCATCAAGGCCGTGCTGGCCATGCGGCACGGCTGGCTGCCCAAGACCCTGCACGTGGACACGCCCTCGCGGCACGTGGACTGGTCGTCCGGGGCGGTCCGGCTGTTGGAGGAGGGACGCGCGTGGCCCCGGCCGGACGGCCCGCGGCGGGCCGGCGTGTCGTCGTTCGGCGTCAGCGGCACCAACGCCCACGTCGTGCTGGAGGAGCCGCAGGAGCTCTCGCCGGAGCCGCCGCGGCGAGGCGGTCCGGTCCCGGTCGTGGCCGGCGGCCTCGTGCCGTGGATCGTCTCCGGCCGGGACGCGGCCGCCCTGGCACGGCAGGCGGGCCGGCTGCACGACTTCGCCGCCGCCCGTCCGGACCCGGACCTCGCCGACACCGCCTGGTCGCTGGCGACCGGCAGGTCGCGCTTCGGGCACCGCGCGGTCGTCCTCGGCCGCGACCGGGAGGAGCTGCTGAGCGGCCTGGCCTCGCTGCGCGACGGCACGGACCGCGCCGGCGTGGTGCGCGGTGTGGCCGCGGCGGACCTCGGCGGCATCGCCTTCATGTTCCCCGGCCAGGGCTCGCAGTGGGCCGGGATGGGCCGTCAGCTGTACGGCACCTTCCCGGCGTTCGCGCACGCCCTCGACGCGTGCGCCGGCGCCCTGGCCGAATGGACCGACTGGTCGCTGCTCGACGTGGTGCACGGCGCCGAAGGGGCGCCCACGCTGGACCGGGTGGACGTGGTGCAGCCGGCGCTGTTCTCGGTGATGGTGTCCCTGGCCGCCCTGTGGCGGTCCTGGGGCGTCGAACCGGCCGCGGTGGTCGGACACAGCCAGGGCGAGATCGCCGCCGCCCACGTCTGCGGTGCGCTGTCGCTGCGCGACGCCGCCCGGGTCGTGGCCCTGCGCAGCCGCGCCCTGACCGGTCTCGTGGGCCACGGCGGCATGGCGTCCGTCACGGAGTCCGCGGAGCTCGTCCAGGCACGCCTGGCCCCCTGGGGCGACCGGGTGAGCGTCGCCGTCGTCAACGGGCCCCGCTCGGTGGTGGTCTCCGGCGAACCGGACGCCCTCGACGAATTCGTCGAGAAGATGACCGCCGAAGGCGTCCAGGCCCGGCGCATAGCGGTGGACTACGCCTCCCACTCGCCCCAGGTGGCCCGGGTCCGCGACCAGGTGCTCGGCCGGCTCGCCGGCGTGCGCCCGAAGTCGTCGGCGCTGCCCTTCTACTCCACCCTGCACGGCCGGAGGACCGACACCGCGGAGCTGAACGCCGCCTACTGGTACGCCAACCTGCGCGAGCGCGTCCGCTTCGAGACGTCCGTGCGGCAGCTGGCCGAGGACGGGTTCCGGGTGTTCGTCGAGATGAGCCCGCACCCCGTGCTGACGTATCCGGTGCAGGAGATGGTCGAGGACCTGGACGGCGCGGTGGTCCTGTCCTCCTCCCGGCGGGACCGGTCGGAGACCGACGCGGTCCTGGACTCGCTGGCCCAACTGCACACCCGCGGCGGCTCCGTGGACTGGGAGGCCCTGCTCGGAACGCGGCAGCGTGTGGACCTCCCGACCTACGCCTTCGAGCGGCAGCGGTACTGGCTGAGCTCCTCGCACACGGCCGTGGCGGTGGAGCTGCCGACGGATCCCGCCCCCGACGACGGCAGTCCGGTCTCCCTGCCGGACCTGCTCGCCGGCCGGCCCGGGGCCGAAGCGGAGGCGATCGTCCTCGGGCACGTCCTCGACCGGGCCGCCGCCGTCCTCGGGCACGCCTCGGCCGACGCCCTGGACCCCGACGCGGAGTTCCGGCAGGTCGGGTTCGACTCGCTGCTCTCGGTCGAACTGAGCAAGCGCCTCGCCGCGACGACGGGGCTCAGACTGAGGGCGAACCTGCTGCTGCGGTACCCGTCCCCGAGACTCGTCGCCCGGCACATCGTGTCCGCGATGGCCGAAGGCGGCCCCGCGTGAATCCGGCCGGGCGGCGGGCGCGTCGCCCGCCCGCGGACCACCGCGAGCCCGGCCGCGTCCCCGTTCCATCCGTTCCAGGGCAGTAGCCGAGGGGTTGATCCGAGTGCGTTCGTTCGGTGCGTCTTCCGCGCACAAAGGCATGTGGCTGGCGCAGAAGATGTCGCCCGACATGCTCAATCACGCGCTGTCCATGTGGGAGGTGGACGGTGAACTCGACGCCGCGGTCATGGAAGCGGCGATGCTGCGCGTGCTGGACGAGGCGGAGGTCCTGCGCGTCACCTTCGTGGACGACGACGGCGGCGGCCTGCGCATGGTGCCCCGGGAGCTGGGCGACTGGCGCCCGTTCCACCTCGACCTGAGCGGCGAGCCCGACCCCGAGCAGGCCGCGCGCGAAGCACTGGCCCGGATGGTGAGCCGGCCCTACGACCTGGAGCGGGACCTGCTGCTCCGCCTGGGCGTGGTCGTCCTCGCCCCGGCCCGCTCCCTGGTGGTGATCTCCTACCACCACCTCGTCTCGGACGGCTACGGCGCCGGCGGCCTGCTGTCGCGCCGCATCGCCGAGGTGTACACCGCGCTGCTGGCCGGCGCGCCGGTGCCGCAGCCCCCGCAGCCGTGGGACGCCGCCTCCTACGCGGCCCTGGCCGAGGAGTACACCGCCTCCGGCAAGGCCGCCGAGGACGCCGAGTTCTGGCGCGACCACCTGGCGGACGCGCCCCCACCCGCACAGGTGCCCGGCGTGGCCCTGTCCGACGCGCGGCGCGCCCTGCTCTCCGAGCCGCTGAGCGGGGCCGACCGCTGGTCGGAGGTGGCCGGGGCCATCGGCATGGTGAGCCGGACCCTGACCGTCCCGCGGGCCGAGGCGGACACATGGACGCAGACCGCCAAGTCCCTGGGCGTATGGATGTCCTCGCTGCTGACCGCGGCCGCCGCGGTCTACCTCCGCCACCGCTGCGAGCGCCCCGAGTTCCTGCTGTCGCTGGCCGTGGGCAACCGGACCGGGGCGGCGGGCCGGACGCCCGGTCTGGCGGTCAACGTGGTGCCGTTGCGGATGAGCGTCCCGCTGGGCGCGCCGTTCGCCCGCGTCGCCGACGCGGTGGTCGACGAGACGTACGAGGTCTTCGGGCAGACCGGCTGCCACTACTCCGACATCCAGCGCGCGTGCGGCACCGTCCTGACCGGACGGGGCAGCTTCGGGGCGGTGCTGAACGTCGTCGACTTCGTGGAGCGGCTGCGCTTCGGCGGCCACCCGGCGCGGTACTTCTCCGCGACCACCGGGACCTTCGACGAACTGTCGATCGGCTTCTGCACCGACGGCACCCCCGACGGCGACCTGTTCCTGCGGCTCGACGCCCCGGCGGGCCTGTACTCCCGCGCCGAGCTGCGCGCCGTCGGCGAGGACCTGCTCGACCACGTCCGGGCCGTGCTGGCCGCCCCCGCGCAGACGCCGGTCGGCGCCCTGGACCTGTTGCGCGGCGCCGAACGGCACCGGGCGGCGGCGACGGAGGACACCGGCGCGCCGCTGCCGGGCCTGACGGTTCCCGAACTGTTCGCCCGCCGGGCCGCCGACGCCCCCGACGCCGTCGCGCTGGTGTCCGGGGAGACCGCGGTGTCGTACGGCGAACTCGCCGAACGGTCCGGCCGTCTGGCCCGGGCGCTGCGCCGCCGGCACGTCGGACCCGAGACGGTCGTGGCGGTGGCGGTCCCTCGGTCGGTGGAGCTGGTGGTCGCCCTGCTCGGCGTGGTGCGGGCCGGCGGCGCCTACCTGCCGACCGGCCCTGCGACCCCGCTCCGGGGGAGCACCGGGGCCGTGCCGGGCTTCCTGCTCACCGACGCCGCGACCGCCGCGGCCCTGCCCGCGGACCCGGACGTTCCGGTCCTGATCGTGGAGGAGCTGTGCGCCGAGGCGGACGACGCCGGGACGGACACTCCTTCGCCGCCGCCGCGTGCGGACCAGCTGCTGGCCGTGCTGCCCGGCCCGGGGCCCGACGGTGCGGTGACCGACGTCGCCGTGACGCACCGGAACATGGAGCGGTTCGTCATGGACCGCCACTGGCGCGAGGGCGCCGACGGGACCGTGCTGTGGCACGCCCCGCCCACCGCCGGCGCGCTCGCCCTCGACGTCTGGGTGCCGCTGCTGGGCGGAGGCCGGATCGTCCTGGCCCCGCCGGGGGACCTGGACGCCGACACCCTGCCCGCGCTGCGGGAGACCTTCGGGATCACCACCGTCCGTCTGAGTGCCGACGAGTTCTCGGCGGTCGCGGCCGACCGTCCCGAACGTCTCGCCGGGCTGCGCGAGGTGTGGACCGGAGGGGAGCGCGTCTTCCCCGCCGCGGTGCGGCGCGTGCGGGAGGCCTGCCCCGGGCTGACGGTCGTCGACGTGCACGGGCCGACGGAGGCGACCGCGTTCGCCGTGCGCCACCGCCCGGCCGGGGACGCCTCCGACGGCCCGGCGGGCCTCCTCGGCCGTCCGGTGGACCACACCGCACTGCACGTCCTCGGACCGGGGCTGGTGCCGGTTCCGCCCGGCGTCACGGGGGAGCTGTACCTGGCCGGACCCGGTGTGGCGCGCGGCCGTCCGGGACGGCCGGGGCTCACGGCCACGCAGTTCGTGCCCTGCCCGTTCGGCCCGCCCGGCACGCGCATGTACCGGACGGGGGCGCGGGTGCGCCGGGACGAGGAGGGGCGGGTGGGATACGTCGGACGGGCCGGCGCCCCGGCGGACGTGCGCGGTTTCCGGATCGAACCGGCCGAGGTCGAGGAGGCCCTGTCCGAGTACCCCGGGGTCGCCGCGGTCGTCGCGCAGGTCACGCGGGACGAGGCGGGGCAGCAAAGGCTGGTGGCGTACGTCGCCCCTGGCGGTTCGGCCGTACTGTCGGTCGGGGAGCTCCGGGCGTTCGCCACCGGGCGGCTGCCGGAGGCGATGGTGCCGTCGGTGTTCGTGGTGCTGGATCGCCTGCCGGTCACGGCGGACGGGCGACCGGACCGGGCGGCCCTGCCGGACCCGGTGCCCGACGACGACTCCTACCGGGCGCCGCGCAACGACACCGAGCGGATCCTGGCCGGCGCGTTCGCCGACGTGCTGGAGGTGGAACGGGTCGGGATCGACGACGACTTCTTCGACATCGGCGGCAACTCGCTGCGGGCGATCCGGCTGGTCGGCCTGATCCGTGCCGAGCTGAACCAGGAGGTGTCGATCCGCAAGCTGTTCGCGGCCCGCACCATCGCCGGCCTGTCGGACCTGTGGGGGGACGTGGCTCCGTCGAGCCGGCCCGCACTGCGCAGGCGGACCCGGGACGGCCGGGTCCTGTGAGTGCGCGGGTGGTTCGCCGGCGGCCCGGCCGCCCGCCGCGGCGGTGGGCGCACGGGTGCGGCGGGCCGCCGGCCATTCCCCATCCCCGTCCGGCCCGGGACAATGGGGGCGGACGACCTCGGTGTCCCGCCGACGGGACACACGCCGGCCGAGTCCGGCGCACGTGAAGGACCCCTCATGCCGTTTCGGGTCGGCGGCGCGACCGAGGGACACCACAGCCCGCCCCCGTGCCGGTCCTTCTGGGGCGGAAGATCACCCGTCGACGATGCGGACGGCGCATCGCGCAGCCATGCCAGCGGGAGAATCCTCTATGAGTCAGCGTGAACCGGATATCTACGACGTGGTCGGCATCGGGTTCGGCCCGTCCAACCTGTCGCTCGCCATCGCCCTGCGGGAACACTGGACGAGTGGTCGGGAGGGGGAGGTCAGCGCCCTGTTCCTGGAGCGGCAGTCCTCCTTCGGCTGGCACCGCAACATGCTGCTGCCGTCGGCGACCATGCAGATCTCCTTCCTGAAGGACCTGGTCACCTTCCGCAACCCGACGTCGAGTTACTCCTTCATCGCGTTCCTGCACGCGTCGGGGCGGCTTCCGCAGTTCGTCAACAACCAGGACTTCTTCCCCACCCGGGAGGAGTTCCACCAGTACCTGGAGTGGGCGCAGGCCCGGGTCGCCGACCGTGTCCTGTACGGCTCGGAGGTGACGTCGCTGCGGCTCGTCACGGGTGACGTCCCGGAGGGGGACCGCCTGCGGCTGGAGATCGCGGGCGGGGCTCACCGGGGCGGGCGCGTGGTCGAGGCACGGAACGTGGTGGTCTCCACCGGCCTGGTCCCGAGCATGCCCGAGGGCACCGAGCGCGACGAACGGGTATGGCACAGCTCCGAGTTCCTGGAGAAGTACCGCCGGATGGACCCGTCGGCGCTGCGGCGGGTGGCGGTTGTCGGGGCGGGGCAGAGCGCCGCCGAGATCACCCGGTTCCTCTACGACGAGCTGCCGCAGGCCGAGGTGTACTCGGTGATCCCCTCCTACGGGTACTCCGTCGCGGACGACACGCCCTTCGCCAACCAGATCTTCGACCCCGGCGCCGTCGACGACTACTACTTCGGCACCGACCAGACCCGCGAGGCGTTCTGGCGCTACCACCGCAACACCAACTACTCGGTCGTCGACGACGAGGTGATCCGGGACCTGTACCGCAGGGCCTACGACGACGAGGTCCGCGGCACCAGGCGGCTGCAGTTCATGAACCTGACGCGCGTCACCGGCGTCAAGCGGGTGGGTGCCGAGACCCGCGTCTCGCTCCAGGTGGGCCCCGACGCCGAGGTGCGCGAACTCGACTGCGACGCGCTGGTCTGCGCGACGGGCTACAACGGCATGGAACCCACCGGCCTGCTGGGCGAACTCGACCGGTACTGCCTGCGCGACGGCGCGGGCCGCTACCGCGTCGAGCGGGACTACCGTGTCGTGACCGGGCCGGAGCTGCGCTGCGGGATCTATCTCCAGGGCGGCACCGAGCACAGCCACGGTCTGACCTCCTCGCTGTTGTCGAACATCGCCGTCCGCAGCGGGGAGATCGCCGATTCGATCGTCGCCGGCAGGGCCGGGCGGATCACCGGAAGGCCGGTCGCCGTCCCCGCCGAGGTCGGTGGCGACCTCCACTGAACGCCCGTCCGACGAGGGGAACACGATGAGCGGCCTGGCCGAAGAGCGGTGGATACGCCGCTTCCACGACGACGACGGGTGTGCGACGAAGCTCGTCTGCTTCCCGCACGCCGGCGGGTGGGCGAGTGCGTACGGCGGCTGGCCCGCCCGGTTGCCGTCGGACGTCGGTGTGCTGGCCGTCCGGTACCCGGGCCGTGAGGACCGGCTCGGCGATCCCTTCCCGCCGGGGCTGGAAGCCCTCGCGGACGAGATCGCCGAGGCACTCGACGGCCTGTCGCGGCATCGGCTGGTGCTGTTCGGCCACAGCATGGGCGCCTCGGTGGCCCACGAGGTGGCGGTGCGCCTCGACAAGCGGGGGCGCCCGCCGGCCGCCCTGTGCGTGTCCGGCCGGCGCCCGCCGCACCTGCTGGACGGCAGACGCCGCTTGTCCGGCACGGACGAGGAGATCATCGAAGGGATCGTGCGCTTCGACGAGAGCCGGGCCGCGATCTTCGCGGAGCCGGAGCTGCGGGAGATCCTGCTCCCCGCGGTCCGCGCGGACTACCGGATGGTGGACGAGTACGCCGGCGGCCACCGCCCCGCGCTGGACTGCCCGGTGTACGCCTACACCGGCGACGCCGACTCCGAAGTGACCCCGCGGCAGATGCGCGGCTGGGCGGACGTCACCGACGGCGCGTTCCGGCTCCAGGTGCTGCCCGGCGGGCACTTCTATCTCCGGGCCCAGGAGCCCGCGCTGCTGGCGGGTCTGAGAGACGCGCTGCGGCCTGTCAGGAACGTCGTGGAGGACGCCTGAGACGCGGGCCCCGGAGACCGGGGGATTTTCTCCCCGGGGCCCGCGAGCGGGGCGCCACCGGCCGTGCGTACGACGATGGCGATGGCGTCATAGTGGCATCTGTTTGGCTCCACGGCAAGCCGCGCCGACGTGCACGAGGGCGCTCTGCCGGGTGTCGGCCTGTCGGAGGTGTCGAGGTCCCCCGTTCTTCCGGCGGTCGTAGCCGTGCTACCGGCACATCCTGCTGGCGTCTCGATACTGCCTGACGGGTGTCATGATGGCGCAATATGGCGCTGGAAACGGCGGCACATGACGTCATCATGGTGTTGGTCGCCGCCACCGCCTCTCCGTTCATCTCGTACGACGCCGGCGAGGACGGCACCACCGGCGGCTCGGTCGTCAAGACGAGGGGTGGCGCCGCACCCGGGACCGGCGCCCGGGGTGACCGGGCGACGGCCCAGGTGCCGCTACGGCAGCCGCAGCGCCGGGCCGCGGTGCTGCGGTGCGACGGCACCGTGCAGACTGCGGAAGGTGTAGGCGGCGGAGATCAGGGCCATGTGGTGGTACCAGCCGGGAAAGGAGCGCCCCGCGAAGTCCAGCAGCCCGAAGTCCTCTCGCAGCGCGTCGACCACGGCCGTCGTGCCACCGGTCAGCGCGGTCATGGCGGCGACCGCGCCCGGGGAGTCGTGCACGAGACTGGTGAGCCACAGCCGGCCCGGCGCACCGGCGGCGCCCCCGTCCGTGAAGAGCCGGTAGGGAGGGCCGGGCGAGTGTCCCGGGAAGCTGCCCGGCAGGTGGACCAGCGCGCAGTGCGGGACGGCCGAGCGCTGCTGCCCGTCGGCCTGTGCGGTGACGTCGCCCTCCGCCTGCTGCGCGTGGACCAGGCTCCGCGCACTGACCGGTGCCGGGGAGGCCTCCCCGACGGGGAGCACGGCCAGCTGCGGCGGCACCGCGACGACGACGTCCCGGCGCCGCATGGCCAGCCCGCGCACCAGGTACCCCACGTCGGGATCGTGGCTCATGTCGGCGAGGACGACGGAGGACGGGGAGCCCAGGCGGGCCGACAGCCGGTCGACCAGCCGGAGCGCGTGCGCCCACATCGGCAGGTACTGCTCGGAGTCCGGGATGCGCGCGTCCCTGCGCCGGGCGGAGTCCTGCGTCCAGGCCCTCGGCAGGTACAGGCACCAGTCGACGGGGACCTGCGCCGCGTCCACGTGGAGGAAGGAGCCGAGCCCCAGCTGGCAGTTGAGCGTACGGCTGGAATGCAGGTCGAAGCGGCGATGGACGCCCACCGACTTGTCACCCCGTTTGGGCAGCACCACCCGGCCGATGGACCACACGGTCCTGGGGCGCCGGTGCGCCACCCAGCGGGTGATCTCCTCCATCACGTCGTCGAAGCCCCATGGGCTGAGGCTGACGAACTGGCGCAGCGACTGCACCACGGACGGATCGCGGGAAATTCCGGCGGCAATCCTGCGTAACGTCTTCTTGCCCGGTGTGGCGAGTAATCCGCTCAGATACGCGTGGGCGCACTTGCGTTGATCGATCCGGCGTAAGCTCTTGAAGATCGTCCCGCTGAAGTGCTCCAACGCTGAAGGTGAATCCAACGCTGAATGTGAATCGGCGGTGTCCGTCGCGTGGCGCGAAAGCGACGACGACTGCGGTGGGGCCGTTTCCATTCCGCGACAACTCCCCCCGAGTTCTCCTGACCGTGTGGAGGTTGAGTGTAGGACGCGCTTCACAGTGACGCCACTGTTGAGTCAGGTGGCTTGATCTGGCGCCTCGGGTGGCGCAGAGTGCCGTCACCGAGGTGGCGTGAACCGGTGCGTCCGCGCGTCGTGCGGTCGGTCCCGCGCCGGCACACCCGCCCACGGCCCGCCGGGCACAGGCGGCGGGGAGCGGACGCGGAGCACCCGGCCCGTGGCCCCCGAATCAGACGATTTACGATGAAACTCCTTTGTAAACCAGGGTGTTGGCCGCCCCTCGGCGTGCCGCCTGTCCCGGTACCACCCATCGCAGGCCCGCGCTGCGGTGTCAAGTGAGCGTTCGAACTCCGCAAAGTAGTACTCGATGGCGCCAAGATCCTTGAAGTGGTGCCGCCGCTGGGATCTACTCAAGGCCGCAGCAGGTGGCCCACCCGCCGGCACTGAATACCGGTCAATTCTCGATTTGTTCAGGTCGTCACCGTTCAATGGCGGGACGCGGGCCGAGGTTCTTCGTAAACGTGCCACGAACCACGTGATTGCCTCTGTGCCGAGGAGGCAATGGCGCGAGATCAGTCTGTGTACCAGCACGTCGACACGGGGGCATCATGACCAATCAAGTCGAAGAATGCTCAGAACCCAAGACGGTTATCTTCGGTAGACCCGCGGGACCCGCGGGACCCGCGCCGCGCGCCCGCAGAAGCAGGGGGACGGAGAACCGGCGCGAGCAGGTACTCACCACGAAGGTGGGGCTGCACATCCCCGTCGGACTCGCCTTCGAGGAGTGGGAACACGCCGGACGCCAGCTCTCCGGGCTGCTCAACTCCTCGTCCTGGTGGCTCGGTGACTGGCTCGTGTACGGGAAGGCCCACTACGCCGACCGCTACGAGCGCGGCATCCGCGCCGCCGGCCTCCAGTACCAGACGCTGCGCAACTACGCCTGGGTCTCCCGGCGGTTCGAGCTGGACCGGCGGCGCCCCGCCCTCAGTTTCCAGCACCACGCGGAGCTGGCCTCGCTGCCCGTAGAGGAGCAGGAGTCCTGGCTGGACCGCGCCGAGCGAATGCGGTGGAGCACCAAGCAGCTCCGCAACGCCATCCGCAGCGAACGCGAGAGCGGCTCGGCGCAGCCGGACGTCGCGGCGGCGACACGTCGGCTCGCCGTGCCCGACAACCGGCTCCAGTGGTGGCACAGGGCGGCGGCGCAGGCGGGCACCGAGCTGGAGGAATGGGTGATGGCCACGCTCGACGCCGCCGCCAGCCGTCTCCTGGAGGACCCCGGCCGGAGCCTGTCCCTGGACTGAGCGGACCCGGGCCCCCGGACCGGACCCCCGCGCTGTCCCGTCGGCGGGACAGCGGAATTCCCGCCCGGTGCGCCTGCCGTCCCGCGATGTGCGCGACCCCGCCCCGTCCTCCCGCGGACGGGGCGGAGGTGTTTCCCGGAGAAAGGGACACACACGGAGAACACAGAAGTGAGTGGCACGTCCGAGCGTGTTCATCAGGCGTCACCGCATTCGATGGCGATCGTGCACCTCACGCCCGTCCGGTACTGCTTCACTATGTCAGCCATTGCTGCAGGAAAGACGGGAGCGAAATGTCGCACAGGCCTCCGAAGATCTCCGCCGGCAGCGTCCCTGCCGCGTCGCCGCGCCGTTATCTGATGTGCCGCCCCACGCACTTCGACGTCACGTACTCGATCAATCCGTGGATGGATCCCGGCAGACCCACGTCGACCGAGACCGGCCTCGGTCAGTGGAAACGGCTGCACGACACGTTCGTCGGCCTCGGCCACCAGGTGGAACTCATCGACCCGGTGCCCGGACTGCCCGACATGGTGTTCGCGGCGAACGGCGCCACGGTCGTCGACGGCAAGGTCCTCGTCGCCCGGTTCCGGCACCCGCAGCGCACCGACGAGGCCCAGGCGTACCTGGACTGGTTCGGCCGCGGCGACTGGTCCGAGGTCCGTCAGGCCGAGCACGTCAACGAGGGGGAAGGGGACTTCCTCTTCGCAGGGGACGAGATCCTGGCGGGGACCGGCTTCCGGTCCGACCCCCGGGCGCACGACGAGGTGCGCGAGTTCTTCGGCCGTCCCGTGGTGAGCCTGACCCTGGTCGACCCCCGCTGGTATCACCTCGACACGGCACTCGCCGTGCTCGGCGACGGGCAGGTCATGTACTACCCGGCGGCGTTCTCCGCCGAGAGCCGTGCACTGCTGGCCGAGCGCTTCCCCGACGCGGTCCTGGCCGGCGAGGCCGACGCCGCCGTGTTCGGCCTCAACGCGCTGTCGGACGGCCGCAACGTCGTGCTGCCGCGCCAGGCCGCCGGGCTCGCGGCGCAGTTGCGCGAGCGCGGCTACACGCCGGTCGGAGCCGACCTGAGCGAGATGCTGAAGGCGGGCGGCAGCGTCAAGTGCTGCACGCTCGAGCTGCGCACCCGCTAGCGCGGCGGAAGCGGCCGGGGGGGGCGGGCTCCGACCGGAGCGGCCCCCGGGCGCGGCGGGACGCGGGGCACCCGCCGGGTGTCCCGCGTCCCCGCCCGGGGTGCCTCAGGTCGCGGAGCGGGGCAGCCTGCTCATCAGCTCGGCCGTCTCCCGGTGCCGGGTGCACGCGCGTCCGCCGAAGGACTCCCGTACGCGCTCCCGCACCTCGGCGGGCTGCTCCTGACTCAGTTTGAACATGCCCTGGGCGCCCGTCACCGAGATCCGGAACGCGCCGACCCCGGAGACGATGCTCCGGAAGTAGTCGATCGACTCCGACTGGTCCCAGCCGGCCCCGAAGCGCTCCTCGAAGGACAGCGCCGTGGCGCGCACGACGCCGAGCGTCTCCTCCACGGAGCCGATCTTCTCCACCACGCCCCGCACATGGGCCGAGGTGAAGTTCCAGGTCGGCGCGGCCGGTGACGTCCCGTACACCGTCGGGGAGACGTACGCGTGCGGACCCGTGAAGGCCAGCAGCACGACGTCCCCGGTGTTCAGCGCCCGCCAGTGCGGGTTGGCCCGGTTCATGTGTCCGAGCAGCGTGGCGCCCACCAGGTCGTCGGGCCACTCGCCGGTGGTCCCGGGGTCCGGGATCACGGGGAGGTGCGTGGCGAAGGGGCCCTCCTGCGGACTCCCGTTGGTCACCGCCAGTGCCAGGGGGTTCCGGCGGATCAGGTCGGCTATCCAGGAACCGTCCGGTTCGCGATAGTGACTGGGAACGAACACCCGGACATCACACTCCTCCGTGTCGGTTTTCCGAAACAGGTCCGCTGCTTACGGATATGCGCGCACATGACGCGGGCGGCGCATTTCCGAGGTCGTCTTCGATGAGTCCCACCGGAGAAAGGCGAGACGGAACCGCAATTCCCGCCGCTCACGGGAGCGGCGGGAACGGCCCGGTGCGGTCGCGGAGGTCCTAGCAGTACTCGGCCTCCAGGATCGGCAGCACCGTCTCGGCTCCCCAACTGCTGTTGTAGTTGACGGTGATCTGGTGGCTGCCGTCCTGGGTGGTGGCCGCCAGGGTGATCCACCCCGGCATGCCGCCGTCGTGGTACCAGAACGGGGTGCCGCAGCTCGTCGTGAACCGTTCGATGCCGAGCCCGTAGGACGAGCCGGGGAAGTCCGGGTTGTCGACGGTGGTCCGCATCTCCTTCAGCTGCCGCGGCGGCAGCAGCCTGCCGCTCATCAGGGCCCGGAAGAACCGGTTCACGTCACGGGCACTGGAGATGATGTCGCCGTCGCCCCAGCCCTGGGAGCCGTTCATCTCGGTGACGTCGTCGACCCGGTCCGGAGCCGAGGGGAAGAGCCGGGCGTAGCCGCGGCTGCTCGGCCGTGGCAGGCCCACACCGTCGCCGGCGTGGGACGTCGCCCTCAGACCCAGCGGACGGATGATCCGCGCGCGCACCTCCTCCTCGTACGGCCTGCCGCCGACCTTCTCGACGATCAGCGCGGCCAGGACGTCGTTGGTGTGCGAGAACCAGTGCCGCTCACCGGGCTGGAACGGCGGCCGGTGGGCGAGCGCCACCCGCACCCGCTGCTCAGGGGTCACGGTGTCGTAGCGGTGCCGGAGGAACCCCTCACCCGTCATGTACGTCGCGACGTACTCCTCGTCGGCGAGGTAGTCGAACAGCCCGCTGGTGTGGTTGAGGAGCTGCCGCACGGTGATGCGGCGGCCGTCGTTGCCGTTGCCCCGCACCAGACCGGGCAGGTGGCGCTCGACGGCGTCGTCGAGACGGAGCCGTTTCTCCGCCTCCATCTGCAGCAGGACGGTCGCCACGAACGTGTCGGTGATGCTGCCGACGCGGAACCGGTCGTTCCTCCTGCGCGGGGCACCTGTGCGCAGGTCGCCGACGCCCGCTGCCGAGGACCACACGCGGCCGTCGCGCCGCGCCTGGGCGGTGACGCCGGGGACACCGGCCGCCACAGCCGCGTCCATCGCTCGTTGCGTGGCCTCGTGGCCCGCCACCGGAGCGGGGGTCTTCTGCGAGGCCCCGGCGGGCGCCGTGAAGGCGGTGGCCAGCAGCGCGGTGGCCGCCGCCAGAGCGACCGCGCCGGTCTTCAGGCGGTTGCGGATCGTCATGCGTGCTCCTGGGAGTCGTTCGTGATCGGCTGTGCGGTGCTCGTGCGCCGCATCCCCGGGCGGGCTCCGGACGGGGCAGGCGCCGCGGGCGGGGTGGGGAAACGAGCGGTGTGCGCCGGCGTCCGGCCGGCCTCGGCGGCGTCGGGCCCCGTGCTCGCCGTCCCGTCCGGAGGGGACTGGACGCTGTCCCGGGTGTGGCCGGAAGGCGGTGGGGCGCCGGGTGACGCGGTGCGCGGCCGGGACGCGTCGGCCGACGGCCAAGCAGCCCTGTGCGCTCGGACCTGGCCGCGGGCCCGGTGCTTCCGGCGGCGCGGACGCCCGACGGCGGAGGGGATACGGGTGGTTCGGCCGACCGTGGCGACCTTCCCTCCCGGTGAACGGCACCACGAGAACACACCTCACCCCACCCCGGCAACGCTCCCGCGGTCACCCCGGCCGTCGCGGTCCCGTCCCGCCGACGGGACAGCGGACGAGCCGGAGGCCGGGTCCGTGACGCGCAGCGGAAGGGGGAGGCGAACGTCCGGTGGCCGCGCACCCCGCGCGGCCCGGCATCGTCTTGACCGCCTGATCGGCTTCCGTGACCGTGGTGGTGCTCCGCGGACGTCGGAGGGCATGCGAGCGGCAGGGGGAGGCGGCGTGGGACACACCGGCAGGGACACGGACGTGGTGATCGCGGGCGCCGGGCCGACGGGCCTGATGCTCGCCTGCGAACTGCGCCTGGCGGGCGTCGACGTGACGGTGGTCGACCGGCTCGCGCGGCGCACCGGGGAGTCCCGGGCCGGCGGGATGCACTGCCGCACCCTGGAAGTGCTGGACCAGCGCGGCGTCCTGGACCGCTTCGAAGCGGCCGGCGACCTGACACCCGTCGGCCACTTCTCCGGGCTCATGCTGGACTTCGACGGCCTGGAATCCCGGCATCCGCTTCCGCTGATGATCCTTCAGTCCGCGGTCGAGCGGCTGCTGGAGGAGTGGGCCGCAGACCTCGGCGCACGGGTGCGCTGGTCGGCGGAGGTGGCCGAGATGCGCCAGGACGAGGACGGCGTCTCCGTCGGGCTGCGCACCCCCGGGGCGGATTCCGTACCGCTGCGCGCCCGCTATCTGGTGGGCTGCGACGGCGGCCGCAGCGCGGTGCGCAAGCTCGCGGGCATCGCCTTCCCCGGCACCCCGGCGACGATGACCGCGCTGATCGGCGACGTCGAACTCCCGGACCTGCCCGAGGAGTACGTGTGGGCGCGGCGCTGCGAGACGGGCGAGTACTCGGCGATCCCCTTCGAGCCGGGTTGGCACCGGGTCATCACGTCCGACTACGACCGTGTCGCGGACCGCGACGAACCCGCCACCTTCGAGCAGCTCCGGCAGTCCCTGATCAAGCTGGCGGGCACCGACTACGGGATGCGCAACCCGCGGTGGGTCTCCCGGTTCGGGGACGCCGCGCGGCAGGCGGCCCGCTACCGGGAAGGCCGGGTGCTGCTCGCGGGCGACGCGGCGCACATCCACTTCCCGGCCGGCGGGCAGGGCCTGAACACCGGGGTGCAGGACGCGGTCAACCTCGGCTGGAAACTCGCCTCGGTGGTGCACGGCCGGGCCCCGGCCGGCCTGCTGGACACCTACCACGCCGAGCGTCATCCCGTGGGGGAGCGGGTCCTGCAGAACACCCGGGCGCAGGCGGCCCTGACCCGCCCCGGCGCCCAGACCGACGCGCTGCGCGAGGTGTTCGCCTCGCTGCTGGTGTTCGACGACGTCAACCGGCGGCTGCGGAACATGCTCACCGCCCTGGACATCCGGTACCCGGTCGGTGGCCGTCACCCCCTGTCGGGCCGCCGGGTACCGGACGCCGGCCTCAAAGCCCTCGGCGGTGCCACCAGGGTGTACGAGCTGCTGCACGCCGCCCGTCCCGTCCTGCTCGACCTGCGCGGCGGCGGCGCCGGCCTGGCCGCTGCCGCCCAGGACTGGACCGACCGCGTCGACGTCGTCGAGGCGTGGTGCGAGGAGGAGCACTGGGCCGTCGCCTCCCACGGGGAGATCCCCGCACCCGCCGCCGTGCTCGTTCGCCCCGACGGCCATGTGGCCTGGGCGGCCGACGCGGACCGCGCGCCCGACACCGCCGCCCTCCGGACCGCCCTCACCACGTGGTTCGGCCCGCCCCGGCCCGGAGCGGGCGGGGGCGGACCCGAGGAGTGAGCCGGTCGCCGCGGCCTGTCCCGCGCACCTGAGCACTGGACGGCGCGGAACGCTCGGCCGGGACACCCCGGCCGAGCGCTGCACGGACCTACGGACGAACGACTCCGGCCGTCCTCGGCCGGCGACGGCGCGTCAGGTGCGGGTCCAGTGCTGGTTGCTGCCGTTCCAGCAGGAGTAGAGCTGGATCAGGGTGCCGTTGGCGGTGCCGGCCCCGGCGGCGTCGAGGCAGAGGCCCGACTGGACGCCGACGATGGAACCGTCGGAGTTGAGGCGCCACTTCTGGTTGTCGCCGCCCCAGCAGCTGTAGATCTGGACCTTGGCGCCGTTGCCGGTGCCGGCGGCGTCCAGGCACTTGTTGCCGTAGACCCTGAGCTCGCCCGCGTCGGTGTAGGTCCACTGCTGGTTGGTGCCGCTGTTGCAGTCCCACAGCTGGACCTGGGTGCCGTCGGCGGTGGAGGTCCCGGGGACGTCCAGGCAGCGGCCGGAACCGACCCCCTTGATCTGTCCGCCGTCCCCGGAGGGCGGGGGCGTGGTGGAGCCGCCGTTGAGAGCGTTGAGGACGGAGGTGTAGGCGGGCTTCTTGCTGCCGTTGCCGTTGAACAGCAGCGGGGTGTCCCCCGAGCGCCACGAGTCGGTGTCGCGCACGCCCCAGACGGTGATGCCCAGGCAGCGCGAGACGGCCAGGCAGTCGTTGGTCACGTTGGCGTAGGTCGTGGGCGAGGCGCCCTGGATGTCGAGTTCGGTGATGGCCACGTCGACGCCGAGGGCGGCGAAGTTCTGCAGGGTGGTGCGGAAGTTGCTGTTGTAGGGGCTGCCGCTGTTGAAGTGCGACTGGAAGCCGACGCAGTCGATCGGCACGCCGCGCTGCTTGAAGTCCCGGACCATGGAGTAGACGCCCTGCGTCTTGGCCCAGGTCCAGTTCTCGATGTTGTAGTCGTTGTAGCAGAGTTTGGCGGCCGGGTCGGCGGCGCGCGCGGTGCGGAAGGCGACCTCGATCCAGTCGTTGCCGGTGCGCTGCAGGTTGGAGTCGCGCCGGCCTCCCGAACCGCCGTCGGCGAAGGCCTCGTTCACGACGTCCCACTGGACGATCTTGCCGCGGTAGTGGGCCATCACGCCGTTGATGTGGTCGATCATCGCCTGGCGCAGCTGGCTGCCGCTGAGGTTCTGCATCCAGCCGGGCTGCTGGGAGTGCCAGGCCAGGGTGTGGCCGCGCACCTGCTTGCCGTTCTGCACCGCCCAGTTGTAGACGCGATCGGCGGAGCTGAAGTTGAACTGGCCCCGCTGGGGTTCGGTGGCGTCGATCTTCATCTCGTTCTCGGCCGTCACCATGTTGAACTCACGGGCCGCGATCGTCGTGTACGCCGAGTCGCCCAGCCTGCCCGAGGCGATGGCGGTGCCGAAGTAGCGGCCGCTCTGCGCCGCTGCTGCGCCGAGTGTGCTCTCCGCGGCGTGTGCTCTCGGCGGCGCCACCAGTACGGTGACCACGCCGAGGGCGCCGACGACCAGCGCCAGCAGCAGGCCGCGGATCTTCCGCCGGACAACGGGTCTGGCGAGGGCATACGAGCCCATCACTGTGCCTCCAAGGTAGAAATCACGGACGGACTCCGGCGCAGTGGACGGCGCAGGGGAGTGCGGCGTCCCACGGAATCCGCCGGGGGGCCGGGGTGCCGTGCAGTGCGGATTTCTCAGAGCCGAGGGGTTCGGAGTCTCGAACCACGGCCGGTTCCTCAGGCAGGAATGATTGAGGTGTTGATGATGCATCGTCAATACTTCCGCAGAAAAAGTTTCTGCCGATTGGTCGAAACATTCGGAGCCGCGAGGGCTTGTCGGGCTGGCCCTCGTGCCCTCAGTGGATGGTGTCGTCGCGCCGACCGGGAATCCTCGCCATATACCATGAGTTGGCGGACCGTTGCGGGTCGCATTGTCGAATGTTTCGAATTCACCGGCGACGCATGCGAGAGGTATTGACGCTGTCCACCCGTTCCCTATCATTCAGCTTGCTCGACACTTCGACTGTCGTTCGATATCCAGAACACGTCGAGTCGCCTCAGTGCCCCACGGGCGACCGTCGCACCGCCGGGACGCGGAGCCGTGAGGGGGTCGTGGCAGAGGTGAATGTCATGTTCTCGCCAATGTTGCCGTCGCGCTCTCGGGCCGCGCCGGTCCGGTGCGCGGGGCTCGCGGGCCGTCGCACGCCGCACCGCACCGACCGTCCGGACGACCTCTGACCAGGCCGGCCGGAACCGCCCACTCAAGGTTGAGGAAGTGCCCATGCACAGAGGAAGTTTCATCCGCAGGCGTCCGTCTGCGGTGCTCGCCGCCGCGGTCGCGGTCCTGTCCGCGCTGGCGGCGCTGCTCGCCGCCGCCCCGGCTCAGGCGGCGACCACCGGCGCCTTGCGCGCCGCCGGTTCGAACCGGTGTCTCGACGTGGTGGGTGCCGGCCAGAGCGACGGCACCCTCCTGCAGATCTACGACTGCTGGGGCGGCACCAACCAGCAGTGGACACTGACGGACGGCAACCAGCTCAGCGTGTACGGCAACAAGTGCCTGGATGTCCCGGGTCACACCACCACCCCGGGAACCCGGGTGCAGATCTGGACCTGCCACAGCGGCGCCAACCAGCAGTGGCGGGTCAACTCCGACGGCACGGTCGTCGGCGTGGAGTCCGGACTGTGCCTGGAGGTCGCGGGCGGCGGTACGGCCAACGGCACAGCGGTGCAGATCGGGACGTGCAACGGCGGCACCGGCCAGAAGTGGAGTGGCCTGTCCGCGGACCCGACCCCGCCGGACGGCACGTGCACCCTTCCTTCGACCTACCGGTGGACGTCCACGGGCGTGCTGGCGCGGCCGGCGAACGGGTGGGCCGCGGTGAAGGACTTCACCACCGTGACGCACAACGGCAAGCACCTGGTCTACGCGTCGAACGTCTCGGGCTCCTCGTACGGCTCGATGATGTTCAGCCCCTTCACGAACTGGTCGGACATGGCGTCGGCCGGCCAGACCGGGATGAACCAGGCCGCGGTGGCGCCCACGCTGTTCTACTTCGCCCCCAAGAACATCTGGGTGCTGGCGTACCAGTGGGGCGCGTGGCCCTTCATCTACCGCACGTCGAGCGACCCCACCAACCCCAACGGCTGGTCCTCCCCCCAGCCCCTGTTCACCGGGAGCATCTCCGGCTCCGGCACCGGCCCGATCGACCAGACCCTGATCGCCGACGGCCAGAACATGTACCTGTTCTTCGCCGGTGACAACGGCAAGATCTACCGGGCGAGCATGCCGATCGGGAACTTCCCGGGCAACTTCGGCTCCTCGTACACGACGGTCATGAGCGACACGACGAAGAACCTGTTCGAGGCGCCGCAGGTCTACAAGGTGAAGGGCCAGAACCAGTACCTCATGATCGTCGAGGCTCGGGGCGCGAACGAGCAACGCTACTTCCGCTCGTTCACGGCCTCCAGCCTGAGCGGTTCCTGGACCCCCCAGGCCGCCAGTGAGAACAACCCCTTCGCGGGCAAGGCCAACAGCGGTGCCACCTGGACCAACGACATCAGCCACGGTGACCTGGTCCGCGACAATCCCGACCAGACGATGACCATCGACCCCTGCAACCTGCAGCTCCTCTACCAGGGCAAGGACCCCAACGCGGGCGGCGACTACAACCAGCTGCCGTGGCGGCCGGGCGTCCTCACCCTGCGACGCTGACCCTTCCGGTGAGCGGTTGCGGCCGCTGACCGACAGGGACCGCTTCGGGGAACCCCGGCCGTGCGACCGCCGGGGTTCCCCGTACGTCCGGCGGCAGGCCGTTCGCTCGGCTGGTCCGCCCGGGCAGACCGACGCCGGCCGCCCGGCCGGCGGATCGTCAGCCCGGTCGGCCCGTGCCCCCGGTCCGTCTCGGACGCCGCGGAACCAACGCCACCGCCAGCGCCGGAACCATGGCGAGCACAAGCCAGGGAACGGCGGGCGGGAGGCCGAGGTCGAGCAGAGAGCCGGTGGCCGAGCCGCCGATGAGGACGATCAGGCCGGAGACGGAGGACAGCGCACCGGTGTACAGGCCGAGCCGGCCCTCGGGGGCCAGGTCGGGCACCCAGGCGCGGGCCGCGGGCACGACGAGCATCTGGCCGAGGGTGAGCAGGACGACGAAGCCGGCGGCGGGCAGCAGCCCGGCGACTCCGGTCCCGTCGGCCCGGCGTGCGACGGCCACGACCGCGAAGCCGGCGGCGACGAGCAGCAGCCCGGCCGTCATGGAACGTCGCGGGCCGAGCCGGTCGCCCGCCCAGCGGCTGACCGGAAGCTGCGCGAACACGACCAGCAGGGAGGAGAGGGCGAACAGCCAGGACACGGGCGCCTGGGAGCCCGCCGCGCGCTGCACCTCGTCCGGCAGGGCGAGGTACAGCTGGTTGTAGGCCAGCAAGTAGCCGCCGTAGGCGCCGCAGAGGGCGAGGAAGCGGCGGTCGCGCAGCAGCACCCGCGCACCGCCGCGCTCCTGGGCGGGAAGCCGGCCGGGGATGTGGCGCGGCAGCAACCGGACGTGCCCGGCCAGCACCACGACGAAGACCCCGGCTCCGGCGAGGCAGGCGGCGCGGAAGTCCACGGCGAGCAGCAGCCCGCCGAGCAGCGGGCCGACGAAGGCGCCCGCCTGGCCCGCCACGCTGAACAGGGCCAGGACCCGGGTCCGGGAGCCGTGCCCCTCCTTCTCCCGTGCGACGGCCTGGCGGGCCGCCTCGGACTCCACGGCCGGGGAGAACAGCGCGGCGGCGAAACCGATCACCAGCACCGCCCCGATCACCGCCCAGGTGGCCTGCGCGTACCCCAGCCAGGCGAACCCGGCGACGCGCAGGGCACAGCCGACGAGGACGACGGGGCGTACGCCGTACCGGTCGACGAGCCGGCCGCCGACCACGAACAGCCCCTGCTGGCTGAAGGTGCGCAGCCCGAGGACGAGACCGACCAGCCAGCCCGCCATGCCGAGCGCGGTGCCGAGGTGCCCGGCGAGGAACGGCAGGACGGCGTAGAAGCCGACGTTGAAGGCGAGCTGGCTCAGGATCAGCAGCCGCAGCAGCGGTGTGAGGTCCCTCCACAGCGTCCGGACGCGCTCGCGTGGGGCCTCGGGCGGCGCCCCGCCTTCGGGTGTCCTGCCGGCGGGTGCCCCCTCGTCGGGTGTCCCGCCGCCGGGTGTCTCGTCACCGAGGGAGTGGCCCGCCCGGCGGGCCGGGGGGCGGGGGGCGGGATCCGTCATGAGGTCACCCGGTGTGAGGCCGGAGCGGGGGCAGGGAGTGCGTCCGGGCGGTTCGGCGGCCGCAGCTGGGCGGGCACGGCCTCGCCGGCTGTGCCGGAGGGGCTCTGCCGCCGATTGGGCCGCCGGGGCAGCCGTATGCCGCCCGCGGCGGTCACCGCGAGAGCGCCCAGCAGGGCGAGCACCGCGGCCGGGAAGAGGACCGCCCAGGGGGCGCGTTCGGCGTACGGCTGGTTCTCGGCGAGCAGCAGCCCCCACTCGGGGGACGGCGGCTGCGCGCCCAGGCCGAGGAAGCCGAGCGCGGCCAGGGACAGGGCGACACCCGGCAGTCGCAGCAGGGCGTGCCGGGTGACCGGGGGCAGCACGGCGGGCAGCAGCTCGTGCCGGAGGAGGTACCGGCGTCCGGCGCCGAGCGCCCGGGTGGCGGCCAGGTGGGAGGTGGCTCGCTCCTGCCGCAGCAGGGCGGAGGTGTGGGTGGCCAGCGGGGTCCAGGCGACGACGGCCACGGCGAGCGCCGGGGTCCAGGGCCCCCTGCCCGTGATGCCGGTGACGAGGAGACCGGCCGTCACCGCCGGTACGGCGTTGACCGTGTCGGCCAGCGGGGCGGACAGCCGGGGCAGCAGGCCCAGCAGCACCCCGGCCACGAGTGCGGCCACACTCACCGCGAGGGCCAGGGCCAGGGTGTTCAGAGCCCCGTGCGCGACGCGGGCCAGCAGGTCCCGGCCGAGCGCGTCGGTGCCGAAGGGGTGGGCGGCGGACGGAGCCCGCAGCCTGTCGCCGGGGTGCAGGGCGAGCGGGTCGCGCGGCAGGCCGAGGCCGATGACCGCGAGGAGCAGCGCCCCGTACAGCAGGGGGAGGGGCCGGGCGGTGGGCGGGCCGGACCGGTGCAGGGAGTGCAGGGCGCCGCCGCGCAGCGCGGGCCCGATCAGCCACCGTGCCGTGAGCCGGGCGAGGAGTCCGGCGGCTGCCGCGAGGAGCACCAGGGCGAGCGTGCCGGTCTGGAGCACGGGCAGGTCCTGGGCGAGGGCGGCCCGCAGGGTGAGCCTGCCCAGGCCCGGGATGTCGAAGATCTGCTCGACGGCGACCGATCCGCCGGTCAGGCCGACCACGAACAGCCCCAGGTTGGGCAGCAGTCCGGGCACACACCGCCGGAGCGCCTGCCGGGCCACGGACGCCGGGCCGACCCCCCGTGCGGCGGCCGCCGGCGCCCACGGCTCGGCGAACGCGCCGGGCAGCAGATCGGCCAGCAGCCGCCCGAGGACCGCCCCGGCGGGCAGCCCGAGGGCGAGCGCGGGCAGTACCGTCCACCGCGGCCCGTACCAGCCGAGCGCCGGCAGCCAGCCCAACCGCACTCCGATCACCGAGGCCAGTACGGACGCGAGGAGGAACTCGGGCAGCGCGGCGAGCACGGCCGTCGCGGTTCCACCGGGCGCACGGTCGCCGAGGCGGCGCCGCGAGCCGAGCCACAGTGTGCGGGCGCTCACCGCGGCGGCCGTGGCCAGGGCGACGGCGAGGGCCCCGGCCATCAGCAGCAGGGAGACACCGAGGGCCTGCGCCGCGGCGGGCAGCACCTCGGTGCCGGAGACCCACGACGTGCCCGCGTCCGCGTGCAGCAGCCCGTCGAGCCACCGCCGCAGCAGCGGCAGCGGGCCGTCGTCCAGCCCGAGCTGGTCCCGGACGGCCCGCAGCGTCTCGGGCGTCGGGTCGCGTTCGGCCGACCGGGCCTTGAGTACGGTCAGCGCGGGGTCGGTGCGCGACAGCCACGGCAGCAGGCCGATCCCGCACACCAGGGCGGCCGTGAGGGCGGCCCGCCACAGCAGCGTGGGACCGCCGCCCCGCGCGAGGGCGCGCAGGGCGGCGGCGCCCCTGGTCAGGGGTGCGTCCGAGGTGTTCAGCGCCGGGTCCCCGTTCCCACGAGGGTCCGCTCGTACGGGTCGAGCGGCACGCCCCGCACGGACGTCCCGATGCCGGTGGCGACCTTCAGGTGCACCAGCGGAACGACCGCGTCGGTGCCGAGGACGGCGGCCTCCACCGCCATCGAGGCGTCCTGCCGTTCGGCGGTGTCGCTCTCGGTCCGGGCGGCGGCGACGAGCTCGCCGATGTCCTTGTCGCACAGGAACGACATGTTGTAGGAGCCGCCGCAGGTGTAGTCGCTGCCGAGGACGGTGACCGGGTCTCCGGTGTCGAGCAGCATGTTGCGCGAGACGATCGAAGCGTCGAACTTCCCGGCGAGCAGGTCGCTTTCGAGGCGCGCGTACGTGCGCACCTCCAGTTCCACCGTGAATCCGGCCTTCTGCAGCTGCTGCTGGAGCACCTGGGCGGCCTCCGGCAGCTCGGGCCGGTCGTTGTAGGTGGCGAGGGTGATGCTCCTGCCGCCGGGTGCGGTGGCCTTCGCCCGTCCGGGCGGCGCGACGCGCTTGTCCGACGCCCAGTTGAGGGCGGGGCCGTAGAGTCCCTCGGCCGGTTCGGCGTGTCCCTCGTACACGTCCTCGGCGATGACGGAGGTGTCGATCGCCTCGCGGGCGGCGGCCCGCAGGCCCGCGTCGGTGAAGGCGCCGGACGCGGTGTTCAGGTGCAGGCTGAGGTTGCGGGCGGTGTCGGCCTCCTTGACGGTGTCCTTGTCCAGGGAGGCGAGCTGGGCGACGGGCAGCGCCTCGGCGATGTCGACGTCTCCGGTACGCAGGGCGTTGGCGCGGGCGGTGCCGTCGGAGACGAACCTCGCGTCGATGCCGGATGCCTGGGCGCGTCCACCCCAGTAGGCGTCGAAGCGGTCGAGGCTCGCCGCTGTGTCCCCGGTGGTGCTGGTGAGTTCGAAGGGGCCGGTGGCGGTACCGACCACATCCACCGTGCCCTTCTTCGCGTACGCCTTCGGGGAGAACACCGCGAGGGACGGGTTGGACAGCCGCAGCGGCAGCGCGGGATCGGGTGCACCGGTGCTGACGCGGACCCGGTCAGTGCCCACGGCCTCGGCGGTGATCCGCACGCCGGATATCGCGGAGGGGGCCGGGTCGGCCCGGCCGGCGGCGTCGAGGGCGGTCGCGACGGCCTGCGCGGTGACGGCCCCGCCGTCCTGGAACTCCGCGTCCCGCAGGGTGAACACCCAGCTCCTGCCGTGGTTCTCACTGCTCCATGACTCCGCGAGCGCGGGGGCCGCGGTGCCGTTGGCGTCGAGTCGGGTCAGTCCCTCGGAGACGCCCAGCCGGGACAGGGTGAAGGCGTCCTGGCCGTACGGTGAGTAGTTCTCCGTCGGAGCGAAGGCGAGAGCGACTCGCAGACGTGCGCCGTCGGCGGAGCCTGCGGCGTCGGAGGACGACGCGTCGCCGCCGGAGGAGGCGAAGCAGCCGGACAGCAGAGGCGTGAGCAGCAGGCCGGCTGTCAGCCGACGGCGGAGAGTTCGCATGTTCCTCGTCGTTCCGTGTTCTGGTTCCGTGTGCGGCGTTCCGGGGTCCGCGACCCGGAGTATATGAACATGATTATCATTTAGGCAATGGGATCTCGAAGTGCACGACGCCGCTCCCGCCGCCCGGCACCTCCTCCCGCTCGTCGCAGACCACCTCGCCCAGTGCCCGCCACAGCCCCATCGCGCCGGGCGAGTGCGGATACGCGTGCAGGTACACGGACCGGTAGCCGCCGTCCGCCTCGGCGAAGTCCACCAGCCCCGCCACCAGCCGCCGGGCCAGGCCCCGCCGCCGGAACTCGGGGCGCACGTACACCCGCCGCAACTGCGCCGTCTCGCCCGAGGGATACCGCTCGGCCAGTCGCCGCGGGTTCGGCGGATGCGCGGGGCCCCGCGCATCCAGTGCCGCCGTGGCCGCCACCGTCCCGTCCCGCTCGTCGACGGCGACCAGCAGGGTGTGCCGCGGCGGTGCGAGATAGAAGGCGACCGGGTCGATGATGTCGGCGTGCCAGCGCGGCACGTACCCCGTGCCGAAGTCGCGGTACACGGCGTCGAGCATCACCGCCCGCGCCCCACCGAGGTCTGCCGCCGAGGCCTCCTTTATGCATACATCTTGCATTTGCACATCATATGCAAGAGGTGGCTCTTGTGGGTGTGGGTGCGGGTGTGGAGGTGCCTGGAAGGGCTGGTGATGTCACGTCAGGGTGGCGAGCAGGGCCGCGGCGGCCGCGCAGGCGAGCAGGGCGGCGGCCGCGGCGGGGCCCGCCGGTCGGCCGGCAGGCGGGTGAAGAGCCGGGAGAGCGTGCCGAGCACGGCGAGTGGGGGTGCGGCACGCCAGATGTCGCGCCCGGTCCTGCTGCCGGCGGCGGTGACGATGCCCGGGAGGTGCCCGACGGCACGGAGCAGGGGGCCCGCCATGGCGCGGCTGCGGCCGTGGACGCGAGACCCGGCCGCCGCCTGCTCGAGTGCCCGGCGCAGGGCCGGTTCGTCGTTCGCCCAGTGCGAGCGGAAGCGGATCGTGCCGTCCGTGTCGATGAGGTAGGCGGAGTTCGGCTTGGGCGTGAAGGCGCGGTGCAGGGTGCCGTCGATGTCGTCGACCGCGACCTCGAACGGGACGCCGTGGTGGTGACGCAGCCGTTCGGCGTGCCGGTGTTTCTCCTCGGCGGTGGTGGGCTGGCCGATCGTCTGACCCGGGTGCGCCTCGCGGGTGTTGACCAGTACGAAGCGGACGCGGTCACCGAACCGGGCGTGCAGGCGCTTGAGCACCGGCACGGCGCTCTCGGTGACGGGGCAGGTCCGTGACCCGAAGACCATGAGCACCGGCCGGCCGCCCAGCGTCCGGGAGGCGAACCGGTCTCCGTCGAGGGTGGGTAGGTCGAACTCCGGCAGTGGGCTGCCGGGGCCGAGGGCATTCCGGCCGAAGGTCATGTCCTCGATCAGGAGCCGTGTGCGGAAGCGTTCGAAGCGGTAGTCCGAGCCGGCGTCGCGGGTGGTCGGGCGGAGGTCCATGCGTGCTCCTCGGGGCGGGGGCGGAATCTGTTGACCGTTCGGTCAAGTGAAGGGGCAGGGGAAAGACAGGGAAGGGGGCGGTGTCGGGTGACGGGGCTGTGGGGCGGAGGCCGGGTGACGGGGTCGGGGATGGGGCCGGAGTGGCGGCAGGGGGTGGGCGCGGGCGGAGCGGGCCGGGGTTGAGTGGCCGGGTCCGAGGGCTGGGGTCAGGTGGCCGGGATCAGGTGACGGGGGTCTCCACCAGCGCGCGAACGGCGGTCCTGGCCTCCGCGACAAGGGCCGGCCGGTCGTACGCCTTGGCCATGAGGGTGATGCCCTGGAGGTACGCCAGTGCGCGCAGGGCGGCCGTGTCGGGGTCCACTCCTGCCGGGACGTCGCCCCGGAGCACGGCCTCCCTCATCGCCTCGCGGAAGTACCGCTGCCACGTGGTCAGGATCTCGGCGATCCTGTGCCGGGCCGCCCCCGGCCGTCCGGCGAGTTCGAGCGTGAGGTTGCCGATGGGGCAGCCGGGCACGGCGCCCATCGAGTCCCGCGCGGCGGTCAGCATGCCGGCGAATCCGACGACGAAGGCGTCGATGCGTTCCAGCGGCGGTGCCTCGCTCCCGAACGCCTCGTCCAGGAGGGCCTTGAGCAGTTCCCAGTTGGCGTCGATCACGGCCAGGCCGACGGCCTCCTTCGACGGGAAGAAGTGGTAGAGGCTGCCGCGGTGCACTCCCGCCTCGCGGCACAGGTCGCCGATGCCGACCTCGGCGAAGGACGAGCCGTGGATCAGCGCACGCGCCGTCTGTACGAGGCGGGTGCGGGTGTCGTCCGTCATCGGGCCTCCAGTTGACCGTTCGGTCAACCGTAAAGCCGCTTGACCGAACGGTCAAGTGAGCGTCCTGGCCGGTGCGCCCGGTACCAGCTGTGCGGCCCTTGGGCGGAAAGCCGTCGCAGTGTCGATCTCCCTGGCGAACGCGGGCGGTCGCCGTCCAACAGGCTGTGCCCTGCCCAGGCGCACGAGGAAGGGAGATGTACGCCTCCACTGGCCGGTCCGGCGGGGCCGGACCGTAGGGTCGGCCGGCGCTGCGGACCGCGCGGTGGAGGCGTACGGCCCCGCCCCCACGCGTACGTGGTCCGCGGCGGGGGTCAGTGACCGGCCGTGAGTTCGCCGCTTAGCTTGCCGTGGAGGTCGGCGCTCGGGTCGTTCAGCCCGATGATCTCGACGGTCTTGCCGCGCTGGGCGTACTTCGTCTCGATGGCGTCGAGGGCGGCCACGGAGGACGCGTCCCAGACGTGTGCCGCGCTGAGGTCGACGACGACCCTGTCCGGGTCGCCCGCGTAGTCGAACCTCCCGACCAGGTCGTTGGAGGAGGCGAAGAACAGCTCACCGCTGACCCGGTAGACCACCGCGGAGCCGTCGGGGTCGGTGACGGCGGTGACCTCGGCGAAGTGGGCGACCCGCTTGGCGAAGATCGCCATCGCGGTGACCGAGCCGACGACGACGCCGATCGCGAGGTTGTGGGTGGCGACCACGCAGACCACGGTCACGACCATGACGGTGATCTCGCCGACGGGCATCCGCCGCAGGGTCTTCGGGGCCACGGAGTGCCAGTCGAAGGTCGCGACCGAGACCATGATCATGACGGCGACGAGCGCGGCCATCGGGATGTCGGAGACGACCGGCCCGAAGACGATGCACAACACCATCAGGAACGCGCCGGCGAGGAAGGTGGACAGGCGGGTGCGGGCGCCGGAGACCTTCACGTTGATCATCGTCTGGCCGATCATGGCGCAGCCGCCCATGCCGCCGAAGAAGCCGGTGACGATGTTGGCGACACCCTGGCCGATGGACTCGCGGGTCTTGTCGGAACGGGTGTCGGTGATGTCGTCGACCAGCTTGGCGGTCATCAGCGACTCCATCAGGCCGACCAGCGCCATGGCGAAGGCGTACGGGGCGATGATCTTCAGCGTGTCCAGGGTGAAGGGCACGTCGGGCAGGCCCGGCACCGGCAGCGAGGACGGCAGGTCGCCCTTGTCACCCACCGTGGGAACGGCGATCGACGCGCCCACGGTGATCACGGTCAGGATGACGATGGACACGAGCGGCGCCGGAATCACGGTGGTGACCTTCGGGAAGAACACCATCAGCGCCAGGCCGGCGGCGATCAGCGGATAGACCGCCCACGGCACGTGCGTCATCTCCGGGACCTGGGCCATGAAGATCAGGATCGCGAGGGAGTTCACGAAGCCGACCATCACCGAGCGCGGTACGAACCGCATCAGCCTCGCCACCCCGAGCGCTCCGAGGATCACCTGGAAGACACCGGCGAGGATGACCGCGGCGACCAGGTACCCGAGGCCGTGTTCGCGGTTGAGCGGGGCGATGACCAGGGCCACCGCTCCGGTGGCGGCGGAGATCATCGCCCGCCGGCCGCCGACGATCGCGATCGTCACGGCCATGGTGAACGACGCGAACAGGCCGAGTGCCGGGTCGACACCGGCGATGACCGAGAACGAGATCGCCTCGGGGATCAGAGCCAGGGCGACGACCAGGCCGGCCAGCACCTCGGTGCGCCATACCTTCGGGTCGCCCAGCCAGTCGGGCTTCACACGGCGCAGGAGCGTGATCGGGGAGTCGGGGGAAGCACCGTTCGGGGAGTCAGGGGAAGCAACAGAGGACAAGGGGAAGGAAGACCTGTCGTGCTCGGGCACGCCCCACTTCGGCGGGCAGGGGCGGGCGGGAGGACGCGGAGCGGCCGGGGCGGCACCCCGCGGGCGGCTCCGTACGCACGGAACCGGAGGACGAACGGGAACGAGGCGCGCCGCCCGTGCGGGCGACGGACTCACATGCGGTGGCGACGCGTCACGGTGGGCAGGCGGCGGTGCCGGGCGTCATGGGCTCGCGCACACTTCTCTCCTGCGACGATCGTGGCTTCGCCGGGGGCGCCATCGGCCCCGACACGGCAACGGCGGCGCGGCGGAACGCCACGCGCCACCGGCAACTCTACCCTGACGTTAGGGTAGAGGCCGGCGGGCTGTCCGCCGCACCGAGACGGGTCGGAGAGCGACGGACGTGGACGGCGAGCACATGCAGATCGGCGAGGTCGCCGCGCGGACCGAGTTGTCCCTGCGCACCATCCGGCACTACGAGGACGCCGGCCTCGTCGTGCCCTCGGCCCGCTCGCAGGGTGGCTTCCGCCTCTACACCGAGCGGGATGTCGAGCGGCTGATGGTGATCCGCCGCATGAAGCCGCTCGGCTTCACCCTGGACCAGATGCGGGACCTCCTCGACGCGACCGACCGCCTCGACGGCGGCCCGCTGACGCACGGTGAACGAGCGGCACTCCTGGAGCGCGTCAGGGGATACGAGCGGGAGGCCGCCGAGCAGGTGGCCAGGTTGCGTGTCCAGCTCGCGCGGGCCGAGGAGTTCGCGCGCGCCCTGCGCGAGAGGGGGGGAGCGGAACACCGACGACGGCCACGAGCGGCTGGAGCCGACCGCTGACCGCTGACCGCTGACCGCTGAGCGCCGATTGCCGACCGCTGGCTGCCGATCGACGACCGCTTGCACCCGGGCGCCGCGCTCACGAGGGACGGGACGAAACCCAGTCCTCGTTGCTTCGATGGCGGTCGAGACCCACGGCCTCGAACTCGTCCTGGCCCAGGCTTCTGCCGGCGCCCAGCTGCCGAAGCGCCTGAATAGGGGGGCGGCGGCGGGGGTACGTCGTCCGGCGCCGGGGTCGCGGTTGTGAGGTCTGCGCTCGTGGGCAAGGATCGGTGCGCCGGGCGACTCGTCGTACTGCCGGGAGCGCCCCGGCGTGTGACCGCGTCCCTGACAGCCGAGCCGAAACGAGGAATCAGCTCATGCCGTTCATCACAGTGGGCCGGGAGAACTCCACCGACATCGACCTGTACTACGAGGACCACGGGTCCGGGCAGCCGGTCGTGCTCATCCACGGCTTCCCGCTCGACGGTCACTCGTGGGAGCGCCAGAGCGCCGCGCTGCTCGACGCCGGGTACCGGGTGATCACCTACGACCGCCGTGGTTTCGGGCAGTCCGGCCAGCCGACCACCGGCTACGACTACGACACCTTCGCGGACGACCTGAACACCGTGATGGAGCGGCTCGACCTGCGCGACGCCGTGCTCGTCGGCTTCTCGATGGGCACGGGCGAGGTCGCCCGGTACGTGTCCCGCCACGGCTCCGGACGGGTCGCGAAAGCGGCGTTCCTCGCCTCACTGGAGCCGTGCCTGCTGCAGAGCGACGACAACCCGGGCGGGGCCGCGCCCAAGGAGTTCTTCGACGGGATCGTCGCAGCCGTCAAGGCGGACCGGTACGCGTACTACACCAGCTTCTACCAGGACTTCTACAACCTGGACGAGAACCTCGGCAGCAGGATCAGCGAGGAGGCCGTGCGCAACAGCTGGAACGTCGCCGCGCGCGGCGGCTTCTACGCTGCGGCTGCCGCGCCCTCGACCTGGTACACCGACTTCCGTGACGACATCCCGGCCGTCGACGTGCCCGCGCTGATCCTGCACGGCACCGGCGACCGCATCCTGCCCATCGACAGCACGGGCCGGCTGTTCCACAAGGCCCTCCCGTCCGCCGACTACGTGGAGATCGAGGGCGCCCCGCACGGCCTGCTCTGGACCCACGCGGAGGAGGTCAACAAGGCGCTGCTCGCCTTCCTGGCGAAGTGACCCGCCAGTGACCCGCCAGTGACCCGCGGCAGCGGGTGGGCCGACCGCCCGTCCGGCCGCCCCCGGGAGCCTGCGCGCGGGCGCCCCGCTCACCCGCCCGCCGGTGAGCCGCGCCCGAGGCGGCGGTTCCGGTCGCTCCGGCGGCCACGGCGTCCCGTACGTGAGCCCCGGTACGCGGCGCTGCGGGCCCCGGCCAGTGCGGCGCCGGGAGCCAGGCGGGGCAGGCTGTGCGCGTACGGGTCGAAGCCGGGGCTCGCGGTCCGCTCCGCGGGCAGCGCGGTCCGCACCGTGAGCACGGCGAACGTGCGCCACGGCCGGGTGTGCCTCACGGCTGCTCCGTTCCGGAGCGCGCCGGGTACCCGGCCGGGTGCCGGGAGAACCGCACGCCCGCGCGATGGGCGGAGGGGCGAGACGGGCTCGGGGACATGACGCACGGGGCGTACGGCCCTGCTGGTGCCCGGGTGCCCGGGTGCCCGGGTGCCCGGGAGCCCGCCGGACACGGCCTCCGCGGCGCATCCGTATCCGCCGCACCGCCCGAAGACAGGGCGAGCCACACCGGCAGCGCCAGGCAACCGGAGAGAGAAGCTGAAGCCCATGTCCGTCTCGGTCGTCCTGTTCACCTCCGATCTGCGGGTGCACGACCACCCCCCGCTGCGTGCCGCCCTCGACTCGGCCGACTCGGTCGTCCCGCTGTTCGTGCGGGACGACGCCGTGGCGGCGGCCGGGTTCGCCACGCCCAACCGCAACGCGTTCCTCGCCGACTGCCTCGCCGACCTGGACGCCTCCTTGCGCGAGCGCGGCGGACGGCTGGTGGTCCGCTCCGGGGACCTGGCGACGGAGGTGTGCCGGGCGGTGACCGAGGCGGACGCCGACGAGGTGCACATGGCGGCGGCGCACAGCCGGTTCGCCGTCCGCCGGGAGGACCGGCTGCGCCGCGCCCTGGAGGGCGACGGCCGCCGGCTGTTCGTCCACGACGCGGTCACCGTCGCCGTCCCGCCCGGTGAGCTGACTCCCGCCTCGTCGGACCACTTCGCCGTCTTCACGCCGTACTACCGCCGCTGGGCGCAGACCCGGCTGCGGGGTGTCGCCGGTGCCCCGCGCCGGGTGGGCGTGCCCGAGCACGTCAAGGGGGAGCCGCTGCCCGCGCGGGCCGACGTCCCCGGCGTCTCGCCCGGTCTCCCGGCCGGCGGCGAGAGCGAGGGGCGCAAGCGGGTGACCGCCTACTGGGGGCGCGGTCTGGCCGCCTACGACGACACCCGCGACGACCTGGCCGCCGACGCCACCTCCCGGCTCTCCGCGCACCTGCACTTCGGCACGCTCTCCCCCGTGGAGCTGGTGCACCGGGCGCGCCGCCAGGACACCCCCGGTGCGGAGGCCTTCGTGCGGCAGGTCGCCTGGCGGGACTTCCACCGCCAGGTGCTGGCCGCCCGCCCCGCCGCCGCCCGCGACGACTACCGCACCAAGCGCGACCGCTGGCGCTCGGAGCGCACCGCGAGCGCCGACATCGAGGCCTGGCGGGAGGGCCGCACCGGATACCCGGTGATCGACGCGGCGATGCGGCAACTGCGCGAGGAGGGCTGGATGCACAACCGTGCCCGCCTCCTCACCGCGAGCTTCCTCGCCAAAACGCTCTACGTGGACTGGCGGATCGGCGCCGCCCACTTCCTGCACTGGCTGGTCGACGGCGACGTCGCCAACAACCAGCTCAACTGGCAGTGGGTGGCCGGAACCGGCACGGACTCCCGCCCCAACCGGGTCCTCAACCCCGTCACCCAGGCCAGGCGGTACGACCCCGACGGGGCCTACGTCCACCGCTGGGTGCCCGAGCTGCGGGGCGTGGCCGCGCCCGCGGTGCACGAGCCGTGGAAGCTGCCCGGCGGCGACCGGGCCGCCCTCGACTACCCCGACCCGGTGGTGCACCTCTCCGAGGGGCTGGACCGGTTCCGCAGAGCCCGCGGCCGACAGGACTGAGAGACCGGAGGACGGGGCCGCGGCGGCCTCGGTCAGCGTGCCCGCGCCTGCCGCCCCCAGCCGTTGTCCTCGTAGCGTCGGCCGATCGTCTCCACCGTGTCGCGCAGCCCGGCGCAGCGCGGGAAGTCGCCGTACGTGCGCCGGTCCCAGCCCGGGCCGACGGGCAGGACGAGGGGCCGGCCGCGGGCGCCCGCCACGCCCCACTCCAGCCCGGCGACATGCCGGGCCAGTGGGGCCGACGCCGTGGAGCGGGCCTGCGCCCACAGCACCACCGCGGCCGGCCCGGTGCGCTGTACGCAGGCCAGCAGCGCCTCCGCGGGCACCGCCGCGCCCAGCGTCCGGGTCGGTACCCCGCGTTCGGCCAGCGCCGCGGTCAGTGCCTCGACGGGCAGGGAGTGCTGCTCACCGGGGGTGCAGGCCAGGACGACGGGCGGTGCTCCGGTGAGCGGTTCGGGGCAGGGCAGCAGCAGCGGCGCGCTGCGCAGGGCGGTGGAGACGTGCCAGGACAGCAGGTGCTCGACCTCCACGTAGCGGTCGCCGGACGACTCCCACCGCCGCCCCACGGCCCGCAGCGTCGGCACCATCACCTCCTCCCACGCCACCGTCAGCCCGTGCCGCAGCACGGCCTCCCGCAGACGGCGTTCCAGCTCCGGCGCGTCGAGGCGTACGGCGGCACGGGACAGACCCCGGCACTCCTGGCGCACGTCGCCCAGCGGCAGCCCGCCCCCGGGACCGCCCGGGCGCACCGGCGCCGCGAGGTCCGCGGGGCCCGCGAGGTCCGACGTGGGGGCGGGGGGCTCGGCCGGGGCAGGGGGAGCGGCGCCGGCCCCGGTGAACCGCAGCCGGGCCACCCGCGCGGCCTCCGCGGGTGGGACGCCCGACGCCGTGAGCCGGCACATCTCCTCCACCATGGCGACGTCCTGGGGCGCCCACCGGCGGTGCCGGCCCCGGGCCCGCTCGGCCGGGGCGATCCCGTAGCGGCGGTCCCAGGAGCGAAGGGTGGTCGGGGAGACGCCGAGCCGCCGGGCGAGCGACCCGGTGGTCAGACCGGCCGCTTCGGCCGCGTCGTCTCCGGCGTCGTTCATGGGCACTCCGTACGGGCGACGTGGGGGAGGCGGGGGACGAGGGCAAGCCGGGGGACGCGGTGGTGTCGAGGCAGTCGGGGTCGCCGCGACCGGCAGGGCTGCTGCGGTTGCCGCGGTCGACGGGGCCGGCGGGGCTGCTTCGCCTGCGGCGGCCTCGTGGGGTGGCGCGACATGGTGGTGGCCAAATGGATGCGGTATCGATGCGAGTTGTCGCCATCGTCCCCCGGCTCGCACGCTGAAGCAAGACCGGGGCACCCGGTCCCCCTCAGGGTGGTCCCCGTCGGGCCATCGAACGCGCAGGCGTCACGAGGCCGTGTGCCGCCGCGCGGCTCCGCAGAGGAGGCTGACATGAACCGGCTCCCGGCCGCTCCCGGCGATGCCACCGTCCTGCCCCGCCCCGCCCGCCCGGCCCGAGACGGGTGGCGCGACCCGGACGACTGGGCGGCGCTGCACGACCAGTGGGCCGGGCTCGTCCACGGGCTCGCCCGGCGGGCGCTGGGCGACCCGGGCGACGCGGAGGACGTGACCCAGCAGGTGTTCATCGCGGCCTGGCGCGGACGCGCCGGGTACGCGCCCGAGCGGGGTGCTTTCCCCGCCTGGCTGGCCGGTATCACCCGGCGCAAGGTGGCGGACGCCCTGGCCGCCCGCGGCCGCCGCGCCGAACTGGCGATGGCGGTGGCCGCCCGGCTCCCGGCCCCGGCGCAGGGCGCGGGCGGCGGCCAGGAGGCCGTGCTCGACCGTGTCGTCGTGGCCCGGGCGCTGGAACGGCTCAGCGAACCGCAGCGCCGGGTGCTGTGCCTCGCCTTCTACCAGGACCTCACCCAGACCCAGATCGCCGGTGTCACCGGCTGGCCGCTCGGCACCGTCAAGAGCCACACCCGGCGCGGGCTGGACCGGTTGCGCCGCTGTCTGGAAGAAGAAGGCGTGGCAGCGGCGTGACACCGCGTCCGTGACGTTTCGACGCACGAACGATGCGGGATCGCTGCAGAGGTGGAGGAGGTGATCGTCGATGGACGAGCGCACGGGTGACGCGACGGGGCACACGCCGGATGACGCGCCGGGTGGCGCGACGGACGGCGGTCCGGGCGAGGGCGCCCGGACCTGTCTGGTGACCGGCGCCAGCGGCTACATCGGCGGACGGCTGGTGCCCGAGCTGCTCGCCGCCGGGTACCGGGTGCGCTGCCTGGCCCGCACCCCGGGCAAGCTGCGCGACCACCCCTGGGCCGACCGGGTGGACATCGTTCGCGGGGACGTCACCGACGCCGAGGCGATGGCCCGGGCGATGGACGGCGTCGACGTGGCCTACTACCTCGTGCACGCCCTGGGCAGCGGCCGCGACTTCGAGGACACCGACCGCCGGGCGGCCCGCACCTTCGGCGAGCAGGCCCGCCGGGCGGGCGTCCGCCGCATCGTCTACCTCGGCGGACTCACCCCCGCCGACGTCCCCGAGGAACGGCTCTCCCCGCACCTGCGCTCCCGCGCCGAGGTCGGCCGCGTCCTGCTCGACTCCGGCGTTCCCACGGCCGTACTGCGCGCCGCCGTCATCATCGGTTCCGGCTCCGCCAGCTTCGAGATGCTGCGCTACCTCACCGAACGGCTGCCGGTGATGGTCACGCCGCGCTGGGTGCACACCCGGATCCAGCCGATCGCCGTCCGCGACGTGCTGCGTGTCCTGGTGGGCTGCGCCGGACTGCCGTCCGACGTGAACCGCGCCTTCGACATCGGCGGACCCGAGGTGATGACCTACCGCCAGATGATGGTGCGGTACGCCGCCGTCGCCGGGCTGCCCCGCCGGGTCATCCTGCCCATCCCGGTGCTGACCCCCGGACTGTCCAGCCACTGGGTGGGCCTGGTGACCCCGGTCCCGGCGTCGATCGCCCGCCCGCTCACCGAGTCGCTGCGGCACGAGGTCGTGTGCCGGAACCAGGACATCGAACGGTACGTGCCCAACCCGCCCGGCCACCCCATCGGATTCGACCGGGCCGTCGCCCTCGCGCTGCGCCGCGTACGGGAGGCCCAGGTCAGCACCCACTGGTCGTCGGCGTCCCTGCCCGGCGCGCCCAGCGATCCGCTGCCCACCGACCCGGACTGGGCGGGCGGCAGCCTCTACACCGATGTGCGCGAACGGGAGGCGCCGGTCCGGCCGGACGCGCTGTGGCGGGTCATCGAGGGGATCGGCGGCGAGAACGGCTGGTACTCCTTCCCGCTGGCCTGGGCCGTCCGGGGCTGGCTGGACCGGCTGGTCGGCGGGGTGGGGCTGCGCAGGGGACGCCGTGACGCCCGGCGGCTGCGGGTCGGCGACTCGCTGGACTTCTGGCGCGTGGAGGAGATCGAGCGCGGACGGCTGCTGCGGCTGCGCGCCGAGATGCGGCTGCCCGGGCTGGCCTGGCTGGAGATGCGGGTCGACGACGGGCCCGGGGGCGTGCGCTACCGGCAGCGGGCGCTGTTCCACCCGCACGGACTGCTGGGCCACCTGTACTGGTGGGGGGTCTCACCCTTCCACGCGGTCGTGTTCGGCGGCATGGCCCGCAACATCGTCCGTGCCGCGAGCCGGACCCAGGAGCGACCCGCACCGGCCACAACACCGTAGGGATGGGTGGGC
This sequence comes from Streptomyces sp. bgisy159, assembly GCF_057707805.1. NCBI lineage: Bacteria > Bacillati > Actinomycetota > Actinomycetes > Kitasatosporales > Streptomycetaceae > Streptomyces > Streptomyces sp. bgisy159. Next base: position 61,709 of record NZ_JBYIQX010000038.1, read on the forward strand.
ACCCCACATCCCGAGGCCGGACAGTGGGCCACCGGCCCATGGGACGAGGTACGTGGCCGCCATAGCCTCCCGGGCGTCGCCGCACCCCCGTCACGGAGGCCGCCCCATGCGCCCCTTTCCCCGTTCCGCCCCCTCCCGCCTTGACTCCCTCCGTCCCGTCCGCTGCCGCCCTGGCTCCGCACGTCCCGCCCTCCCCGGCAGCGCCGCGCTCTTCTCACGGCGCGCGGCCTTCCTCTCCGCCACGGTCCTCGCCCTGGCGGCCCTCGCCGCCACCCCGCTCACGGGCACGGCCACGGCGGCCGGCGCACCCCACGGACCGGGCGGGCCCGCGGCCCCGCCCGGCCCCGCCGGTCACTGCGCCCGGGGCGCGCAGCCGCGCGTACCCGGGGCCGAGCGCCAGGAAGTGGCCTGCCTGGACGAGTTGACCACGGCCGGTACCGTCGCCACGGGACACACCGACCCGGCCGACTGGGCGGGGCTGACCCCGCGGGACCTCGCCGTGCCCAGCGGAGTGCCCGGCGTCCAGATCGACGGCTACTTCCCCGACACCTCCACCACCAACACCAACCACGGCTGGCGCCACGACGCCCAGTTCGTCGTCCGGCTGCCGGACCACTGGAACGGCGGCCTGGTCGTGGCCGGCACCCCTGGAAACCGGGAGCAGTACGCGGGCGACCGGGCCATCGCCGACTGGGTGCTCGCCCGGGGCTACGCCTACGCCGCCACCGACAAGGGCAACACGGGCCTCGCCTTCTACCGGGACGGCACGTCGCCGGGTGCCGCGATCGCCGAATGGAACACCCGGTTCACCCAGCTCACCCGCGCCGCGCGCGCCACCGTCGCCCAGTACTACCGACGTCCGCCGGCGCGCACCCTCGTCACGGGCCTGTCCAACGGCGGCTACCTGGTGCGCTGGCAGTTGGAGAACCACCCCGAGCTCTACGACGGGGGAGTCGACTGGGAGGGCACCCTGTGGCGCACCGGCGGGCCCACCCTGCTGCACTTCCTGCCCGCCGCGCTGCGCCACTACCCGGCGTTCGCCGCCGGTGGCCAGGGCGCCGAGCGGGCCCGCGACGCCCTGCACGCGGCCGGCTACCCGGCCGGGTCGGAGTTCCTGTGGCCCTTCCACCACCAGGTCTACTGGGACCTCACCCAGCGCATCTACCGCGAGGAGCTCGACCCCGGCTACGACGGGCCGACCGAGGCCGGCACCCCGTACTGCGCGTCCGGCACACCGGCCTGCGACGCGGACTACGACTACGCGGCGCGGGCCGACGCGGTGGGGCCGGCGGTGCGCCGGATCGCGCTCACCGGACGCATAGGGAAGCCGCTGATCACCCTGCACGGCACCCTGGACGTGCTGCTGCCGATCAGCCAGGACTCGGACGTCTACGCCCGCATGGTCCGCGCCGCCGGACGGGGCGCCCTGCACCGCTACTACCGTGTCGAGGGCGGCACCCACACCGACGCCCTGGTGGACCTCTTCCCGGACCGGCTGCGCCCGCTGACCCCCTGCCACCGCTCGGCGTTCACCGCCCTGGAAGGCTGGCTCACCGGGCACCGGCCCCCCGCGTCCCACACGGTCGGCCTGCCCACGGGGGCGACCCCGGCGACCCTCCTGAACAGCTGCTCCCTGAAGCCCGGGACCGCCGACGACGGGGCGCACGGACGCTGACCCGCGCCCGGCGGACGCCTCGGACGGGACGCCTCCGGCGGACCCCTCGGACGGACCCCTCGCGGCAGTTCGACGAGCGGGCGGGTCGGCTGGTTGGCGGGCGTCGGCGCCGGGTACCCGGGCGCAAGGCGACCGAGTCCCGCCCGACCGTGAGGTCGAGGGGGACGGAGGAACGAGGAGAGACGCGGAGGGAGAGGACGATGCCGACCATCTCCGAATCGGTCCTCGTGCCGGTCGACGGCGCCGGCGTCCCGGGGGACCTGGTGGTGCCGCCGGGAGCCCGGGCGGTGGTGCTCTTCGCCCACGGCAGCGGCAGCTCCCGGCACAGCCCGCGCAACCGCGCGGTCGCCGCCGAGCTGCGCACCGCCGCACTGGGCACCCTGCTGATCGACCTCCTCACCGAGGAGGAGGACCGCCGCGACGAGCTGACCGCCGAGCACCGGTTCGACATCCCGCTGCTCGGCGGGCGGGTCGTCGCCGCCATCGACTGGCTCGCCACGCAGCCCGCCACCCGTGACCTGCCGGTGGCGCTGTTCGGCGCCAGCACCGGCGCGGCCGCCGCCCTGGTCGCCGCCGCACGCCGCCCCGACCGCGTCCTGACCGTGGTCTCCCGCGGCGGCCGGCCCGACCTGGCCGGCGACGCCCTGCCCGCCGTACGCGCGCCCGTGCTGCTCGTCGTCGGCGGCCGTGACACGGAGGTCCTCGCCCTCAACGAGGAGGCGCTGCGACGGTTGCGCGCACCCCACCACCTGTACGTGGTGCCCGGGGCGACCCACCTCTTCGAGGAACCCGGCGCCCTGGAACAGGTCGCCGCGACGGTCCGGCGGTGGTGCGCCGCCGAGGCGGAAGGAGCGAGTGGCGCGTATGCAGTTCAGTGACCGGCGTGAGGCCGGACGGGAGCTGGCCGAGCAACTGCGCATCCTCCAGGAGAAGGGGGTGCTGCCACACCCCGTCGTCCTCGCCCTCCCGCGCGGCGGGGTCGCCGTGGGCCGCGAGGTCGCCCGGCTTCTCGGGGCGCCGCTCGACGTGGTCGTCGTCCGTAAGATCGGCGCGCCCTTCCAGGAGGAGCTGGGCGTCGGCGCGCTCGCCGGGGAGGACCCCCCGCTGTTCGACGGGCGGACCCTGGACCGGCTCGGGCTGAGCGAGGCCTCCGTCGCCGGCACCGTGGAACGGGAACGGGCCGAGCTGCACCGCCGGGAGGAACGCTACCGGCAGGGCCGTCCCGCGCCCGATCTGCGGGGCCGTACCGCGATCGTCGTCGACGACGGACTGGCCACCGGTGCGACGGCTCGCGCCGCGCTGCGCTGGGTGCGCCACCAGGACCCCGAGCGGGTGGTGCTCGCGGTGCCGGTGGGCTCCCCGGAGGCCGTCGAGGCCCTGCGCCCGGAGGCCGACGAGATCGTCTGTTCCTACCGCCCGAGCGGCTTCATGGCCGTCGGCCAGTGGTACCGGGACTTCGAGCAACTGACCGACGAGGACGTACTGGAGGCACTGCGGGACAGCGATCCCCCCTGAACGGCGCACGACCGCGGTGCCCGCAGCCGTCGCCGACCCGCGACCACCGCATGACCACAACGACCGCGACCACCGCATGACCACAACGACCGTGATGACCGCATGACCACAACGACCGCACGGAAATCAGGTGAACCGAATGATCTCCCAGACCGTGGGGGTTCCCGCGGACGTGGTGACGCTCGCCGGTGACCTCGACGTACCCGAGTCGCCCCTGGCGGCGGCGGTGTGCGCCTACGGCCTCGACAGCTCCCGGCTCGACCCACGCAGCCGGACGGTCGCCGCCGAACTGCGCTCGGCCGGCATCGGCACCCTCTCCCTGGACCTGCTCAGCGAGCGCGAGGACGCCACCACCCTGCGCACCGCCGACCAGCGCTTCGACGTCGGCCTGCTGGGCCGCCGGGTCGTGGCCGCCGTCGACTGGCTGACGGCACAGCCCGACCTGCGCGGCCTGCCCGTCGCACTGCTCGGGGCGGGCATCGAGTCGGCGGCCGTGCTGCGGGCGGCGGCCGATCTGCCCGACCGGGTCCGGACGGCCGTGGTGTGGGCCGGCCGCCCGGACCTCGCGGGTGACGACCTGCGCCGGGTCAGGGTCCCCGTGCTGATCATCGCGGGGGACCGGGACGACGGCGTGCTGCGTACCAACCAGCGGGCCGCGCAGTCGCTCGGCGCACCGCACAGCGTCCGGGTGATCGCCGGGGCGAACCGTCTCTTCGAGGAACCCGGCGCGTGGGAGGAGGCCGTGGCCATGGCCAAGGAGTGGTGTCTCGACCGGATGGGCGGAGAGGGGGCGCGATGACCCGGACGATCCGCGACGTGATGACACCCGGCGCCGTGTCCGTGGAGCCGATGACCAGCGTGGAGCGGGCCGCCGGCCTGATGCGCGAACACGACGTCGGCGATGTCCTCGTCGCCTACGACTGCGATCTGTTCGGTGTGCTGACCGACCGGGACATCGTCGTGCGAGCCGTCGCCGAGGGCCGCGACCCGCACAGCACCCCGGTCGGCTCGGTGTGCAGCCGGCCGCCGGTGGTCACTCTCGGCCCCGACGACACCACCGACCGAGCCGTGGAGCTGATGAGCCGGTACGCGGTGCGGCGCATCCCGGTCGTCGAGCACGGGGGCTGCCCCGTCGGCGTGGTCAGCATCGGTGACCTCGCGCTCACCGAAGAGCCGCGCTCGGCGCTCGCCGGCATCGGCCGGGCCGGCCCCAACCACTGAGCGGGCCACCGCCACCGAGGGGAGACGGCCGGCCCCAACCACCGAGGGGAGACGAGGAACATGACCGACCGGCACCCGTACGGCTCGCGTGCGGACGTCTCCCGGCGGCGGGACCGCCCGAGCGTCCGCCGTCGGCCGCGCACCGGTACCGAGCCGATCACCGCTCGCAGCGCGCTCGGGCTGCGGCTGCTGCTCGCGTCGGTCTTCTTCCCCGTCTTCACGGCGGCGGCCGTCGGGTTCGGCTTCTGGAGCGCGGCGTCCGACGCCGGCGACAGCCCCAGCAGCGGAGTGCTGACCGGCGTCACCGTCGTCTGCGCGGTCCTCGCGCTGCTCACCGCCGTGGACCTGCTGGTGATCACCCGCCGCCTGCGCCGGGAACGGGCCTGGGACCGGAACGCCGGCCACACCGGGCGCCCCTGAACCCGCGGCGCCCTGGGCCCGCCGGCCCGCCCGTCGGCCCGTTTCCGGTCGCGGTCCGTGTCGTTATTGGGCCGTACGGGTGACATGGCGTAAGAATTGGCCGGTGCAGCCATGGAACGCGAGTCAGTTCGGGGGGATCCGGTGAACCGGTACGACGTCACCGATGAACAATGGGAAGGGCTCGCCCAGGTCGTTCCGCTGCGCGGCCGGGACGCCTGGCCCTCCGCGGTGGACCACCGTTCGCTGCCCGAGGCGGAGACCGAGACCCGGCGCCGCTTCGTCGTCCTCAGGGTCAATGTCTTCGCCGACGCGCGGGAGGTCGCCGAGACCCTGATGTCCGGCATCCCCGTCCTCCTCGACCTCACCGGCGCGGAGACCGAGGTCGCCAAGCGCGTGCTGGACTTCTCCACGGGTGTGGTGTTCGGCCTGGCCAGCGGCATGCACCGGGTCGACCGCAACGTGTTCCTGCTGACCCCGCCCGGCACCGAGGTGAGCGGCATCATGGAGAGCGCCGGCGTCCCGGGGGTGTGAGGGGCCGAGCCGTTCCGACGAGGTCGCTCGTTCGTGGGACGGCGGGCAAGAGGGAACGGTTCGGCGCGGTGGCGGACTCCTACCGTCCGCATATGACGGTTCCGCGTGCCTCCGCCCCACTGCCCCGCGTCCGCGTACCGGCCCAGGGAGCCTCGCCCCTCGAAGGCCGGCCACCGACCGAGGAACAGCCGACCGAGGAGCGGCTGACCCAGGAACAGCCGCCCGGCGAGCCCCGCGCACCCGAGCAGGGCCGGTCACCCGACGAGCCCTGGACGCCGTCGGCTCACGGCCAGTCCCTCGACCGGACCGGGTCACCCGGCGCGGCCCGGACCGGGTCACCCGGCGCGGCCCGGCCATCCGGCGAAGGGCACGTCCACCCCGCGCGTCCCCGCGTCACCGAGCTGCGGCTGTCCGCGTTCGCCCGGCACCGAGGCGCCCGCTTCCCGCTGGGTCCCGTCACCGTGCTCGCCGGGCCCAGCGGCAGCGGCAAGTCCAGTGCCCTGCGCGCCTTCGAAGCCCTGGCCCGGCTCGGCGGCGGCGCCCCGCTCGACGAGGTGTTCCCCGACGCCGCCGGCTGTGTGCCCGAGCGGGCGCGCCCCGACGCCCAGCGCCGCCGCGGCTTCCGCCTCGGCTGCACGGTCGACGGGCCCGTGGGACCGGTCCGGCTCGACCTCTCGGTCCAGGCCGAGCCGGAGCTGCGCATCGTCGGCGAGCGGCTGACCGCCGGTCGGCTCACCCTGCTGCAGACCGCCCTGCGCGACCCCGGCCGACGCACCGTCCAGGCCGCCTGGCACACCGCCGGCTCCGCCCCCGTCACCCGGGCCCCGCTTCCCGACGACCTCCTGGGCACCGCACTGCTGCCGCTGCGCGTCGCCGGCCGGACCGACGGCCAGCGCCGGGTGCTCGCCGCCGCCGAGCAGGTGGTCGTCGCGCTGCGCTCGGTCTACGCCTGTGATCCGCGGCCCGAGTCGATGCGGGCGCCCGTGCCCGCCGGGTCCGGGCGGCTGCTCGCCGGCTGCGACAACCTCGCCGACGTGCTGTGGCGCACCCGCGCCGAGTGCGCCCGCCGGCACGCCCGGCTCGTCGAGGCCGTGGCGGCCGGGTGTGCCGGCCCGGTCACCGACGTGCGCGCCGAAGCGCGGCCGGACGGCACCGTGCGCGCCGTCCTGGACCGCGGCGACGGCACGGTCACGGACCTCGCCCACCTCGGCGACGGGGAACTGCGCTACCTCGCACTCGCCCTGGTCCTGCTCACCGGGCCCGGCGTCCTGGACGTGGACACCCCCGGCGAGGTGCCCGACGCGATGCGCACCCTCACCGTCCTCGCCGACGGCTTCACCCGCTCCCTCGACCCCCACCAACGCCATTCCCTCCTCCACCTCGCCGCCGGCACGACCGCCCCCGGCCACCTCCGCTGCGCCTTCACGACGAGCGACCCGGACTGGGCGGCAGGCGTGCCGCAGGCCGCGGTGGTGCGGCTGGAACGGTGACCGGTCGGTCGCTTGCCCGGAGCGGCGGCGGGCCCGGAGCGGTGGCGGGCCCGGAGCGGCGGCGGTGCGGGCGGACATGACGGTCGCCGCAGGGTTTCGGTGTGTGCAGTGTGTGCGGTGTGTGCGGTGTGTGCGGTGTGTGCAGTGTGTTCGCGTGTGCGGTGTATTCGCGTGTGCGGTGTGTTCGGCGGGGCGTTCGGGCGTCCAGGCCCGCAGCGGGGGGCGTGGCGGCGGGTCGGGGTGGTCCGGGGCCGGTGGGGCGGAGGTGGTACACCTGAGCCGTGACCGCCGAGACCGATCCGCCCGACCTCGCCGCGCTGCGGCACAGGCTCGCCGAGTTCGCCGCCGCGCGTGGCTGGCAGCCGTACCACACCCCGAAGAACCTCGTCGCCGCGCTCAGCGTGGAGGCGTCCGAACTGGTCGAGATCTTCCAGTGGTTGACGCCGGAGGAGTCCGGGCGGGTGATGGCGGACCCGGGCACAGCGCACCGGGTCAGGGACGAGGTCGCCGATGTCCTCGCCTATCTGCTGCAGTTGTGCGAGGTGCTCGACATCGACCCGCTCGCCGCGCTCGCCGCGAAGATCGAGCGCAACGAGCACCGCTTCCCGGCTCCCGGATCCGGAGCGCGACCCCCACAGGAGTGACCCCCTCCGTTTTCACTCTCCGTGAGGAAATGACGGCCCGAAACCGATTTGTTGTCCACAGATTTCCGCCTTCCTCTGGCTTTTCGTCCCACAGACCCTCACTCTGGGTAGTGGACACGGAAGTTCGGGCAGCACGTGCGAGGAGCACGGCGGGGACGGACGGGGGCGTCGCATGGACGCGGTGCGGCTCATTGTGGCGGGCAGGCAGGCGCTGGTGGGCAGCGGCAGTGCCCCGGAGATCCTGGCCGAGGTCTGGCAGGCGCAGGCCCTGGCCCAGGCCGTCGGCAGCCGCCTGGCCGTGTCGGGCCCACCCGAACTGCGGGGCGAGGCGCTGGGCTTGACCGAGCTGGCGGGCCGGGGCTGCGGTGTGCTGGACACCCCGCCGCTCGACCCGGGCGACCTGCGCGCCGCCCAGCTCACCGCACTGGACGACGCCCGCCAGGCCCTGCGCTGCCTCAGCGGCCTGCTCGGCGAGGTCGGGATCGCCCTCGTCGGCGTCGCCAGCTCCGCGCGCGACGAGTCCACGTACTGGCAGTGCATGGAGGCGATCGACGCGGCGGACGAGTCCAGAGACAGAGTGCTGGAGATGCTGCGCAAACTGGCCGCCCGGGAAGAGGCGTTACCCGAGCGCTGAGCGCTGCGGCCGGATCAGGGCCTCAGCCGGCCTCGCCCTCTTCGACGGGCACCCGCACGGGCCCGGTCGACTGCAGATCCGCATCCAGCGCCGAAAGGTCCGCGTTCAGCGCCGCCATCAGCTCCTCCATCTGCTGCAGCAGCCCTTTCGGCTGACCGGCGCGGCCCACGGTTTCCTCGGACATGACGGCCTCCTCGGCCCCCGGCCCCGCCAAGGGGCCGTACGCGCGTGACGTCCCGACGGCTCGGCCGCCGGGCACGGGCCGGGCGGTCCGGCTCCGACGGGCCAACGATCATCGCCCGGACGGGTCACTGGCCCGGTCGCCGCCCGCCGCGCCGGACCGGGGATTTCACCCCGGCCGGGGATCCGTGCGCTCCGGGGCACCGATGCGGTTGACGGGAGGCGCGGCAGGCAGGATGGAGGACATGGATCTGCGCATCTTCACCGAGCCCCAGCAGGGGGCGACCTACGACACCCTGCTCACCGTGGCGAAGGCCACCGAGGACCTGGGATTCGACGCCTTCTTC
>NZ_JBYIQX010000039.1:0-69503 GCF_057707805.1 Streptomyces sp. bgisy159
CCGGCCTCTTCGGCGCGGCCGGGGCGGGGGCCGGGCGCGCCGAAGCGGCGGTCACCGGACGACGTCGAAGACGTTCTTCTGGATGCCGTTGGCGTACGCCTCGTGCTCGACGAGCCGCAGCTTCCGGGTGTCCATGTCCGCGTCGCTGAACAGGCGCTTGCCGGCGCCGAGCAGCAGCGGGAAGACCAGCAGGTGGTAACGGTCGATCAGGCCGGCGTCGGAGAGGCTCCGGTTCAGCGACGCGCTGCCGTGGACGATGACGGGACCGCCCTCGCCCTCCTTGAGCGCGGCGACCTCGTCGAGTGAGCGCAGGATCGTGGTGTCCCCCCAGTTCGACACCAGGTCGCCCTCGGTCAGGGTGGTGGAGACGACGTACTTCGGCATCACCTTGTAGTCGGCGAAGTCCGCCATGTCCGGCCACACGGGGCTGAACGCCTCGTAGCTGGCCCGGCCCAGCAGCATCGCGGTGGCCTCCTGCTGTTCCCGGCCCTTGATCTCGAACGCCTCGGGCAGGAACTCGATGTCCTTGAAGGTCCAGCCCGCGTTCCGGTAGCCGGGCTCGCCGCCCGGGGCCTCCACGACGCCGTCGAGCGAGATGAACGCGGTGCTGATCAGGGTGCGCATCGGTGGTGATCCCCTTGTGTTCGCAGCGGGTTGTGCGGCTGTCTGTGAGGAGATCCTCTCCCGCGCGCCCTTTGTCATCAACGCGCCGTCCACACACCATACTTTAGTCGGGCTCGACGATGAGGGGGCGGTGGTCGCTGGACCGCGATCACCTCCACCGGGTCCCCGACTCGACGGCGCGGCCCTACCGCCGGGAAGGCCGCCGGGCCTGGTCGCCAGTGAGCCGGGGGCGACGCCGTCGCCGGCCTCGGCCCGGACCCCGCCGACCGCCGTAACCCGGTCAGGCGGCGGCGAACTGCCGCACCAGTTCCGCCGTCACGGCTCGGACCGCGGGCGACCGCCACCTCCTGCGCGCCCGAACGAGCTGCACCGGTACGTCGGGGAAGGCCGGACCCGGCACCTCGGCCAGCCGGCCCGCGCCCAGTGCTTCCACCACGGTGACGCGGGGCAGCAGGGTCAGTCCGAGGCCGGCCGTCACGCAGGAGCGGGCCGCCTCGATGCTGCCGAACCGGGTCAGCCGGGGCCGTGCGCCGGCCACCGCGAGGAGGTCCCGGGCCAGCCGGTCGCTGTAGGAACAGCCCTGTTCGTGCAGGAAGAAGTGTTGCCGGGCGAGGTCCGCCCAGTCGGCGGGCGGGCCGTCCGCCGAGGCCAGCGGGTGCCCCGGGGCGGCGACCAGGGCCAGCGGCTCGGTACCCAACCGCTCGGCGCTGAGATCCGCGTACTCGGCCCGTTCCTCCAGCAGCAGCGCGAGGTCCAGCCGGCCGGCACGCAGCCCGTCGACGGCGTCCGCCGTGCCCGTGGGATGCAGCTCGATCTCCAGCTCGGGCTGGGCGCGGCTCAGCGCGGCGACCACCCCCGGCAGCCGGGCCGCGCACAGCGTCTCGCCCGCGCCGAGCACCACCCGGCCGGTCACCGGCCCGCCGTCGTGCGCCGCCGCGGTGGCGCGCAGCCTCGCCTCCGCCTCCAGGACGGCCTCGGCGTCCGCGAGCAGCCGCCGGCCGGTGTCGGTGAGCACCGCGCCGCGCGGCAGCCGGTCGAACAGCCGCGCCCCCAGCTCCTTCTCCAGCGCCCGGATGTGGACGGTGACGGTCGACTGGGCGAGGTGCAGCTCGGCGGCCGTGGCGGTGAAGTTGCCGGTGCGGGCGAGGGTGGCGAAGGTGCACAGGAGTCGGGTGTCCACACCGCGACCCTAGGTCCTGCCACCCCGCAGTGCCATCGAGTATCCCGATGGGAACCTTCATCGATCATCATTTCCCTGCATGGCTCGCGCGTGGCAGCGTAAGAGCATGAGCATCGACACCAGCCGCGACATCCTCCGCTACGCCGCCTTCACCCCCGACCCCGCCGATCCGTCGGTCCCCGCCACGGCGGCCGGCGGGAACCCGGCCGGCGTGGTCCTCGACGCCGCCGGTCTCGACGACGCGGCGATGCTCGCCGTCGCCGCCGACCTCGGCTACTCGGAGACGGCGTTCGTCACGGCCCGGGACGACGCCCGGGGCCGCTTCCGCCTCCGCTACTTCAGCCCGCTGGCCGAGGTCCCCTTCTGCGGGCACGCCACCGTGGCCACGGCGGTGGCCCTCGCGGAGCGGATCGGGCCGGGCGCGTTCGTCTTCGACACACCGGTGGGCGAGATCCCGGTGACGACGACCACCGGCGCCGACGGCGACGTCCGGGCCACCCTGACCAGCGTGCCCACCCGCTCCCGGCCGGCCACCCCGCGGGAGCTGGACGCCGCGCTGGCCGCCCTCGGCTGGAGCGGCGACGACCTGGACCCGGAGCTGCCGCCCCACGTCGCCTTCGGGGGCAACGACCACCTGGTCCTGGCCGCCGCCTCCCGCGCCCGGCTGGCCGAGCTGGACTACGACTTCGACACCCTCGCCGACGTGATGCGCCGCCACGGCTGGACGACCCTGCAACTGGTCCGGCGCGCGTCCGACGTCTTGTTCCACGCCCGGGACCCGTTCCCGGTCGGCGGCGTGGTGGAGGACCCGGCGACGGGCGCGGCCGCGGTCGCCCTCGGCGGCTATCTGCGCGCCCTCGGCCTGGTGCGGGAGCCGGTGACGGTCACCGTGCGGCAGGGCGAGGACATGGGCCGGCCGAGCGAACTCCTCGTGGACGTCGACCCGTCGGACCCGCGCGTCCGTGTCACCGGCCGCGGCCGCGCCATCGCTGCGGCCGAGTGAGCCCACGCCCCGGAGTCCGGCGCCTACGCGCCTGGAACTCGGCGCCCACACCCCGGGCCCGGCGCCCGGGGGATGCCCGCGCCCCTGGCCGGCGCGAGGCAGCCCCGAGCGCACGAACCAGAAGCGCTCACCAGGTGCACGGCAGGGTCCGCGGCCCCCGGATCATCGTCTTGCGGCGCCAGGCCACCTCCTCGGCGGGGACCGCCAGCCGCAGGTCCGGCAGCCGCTCCAGCACCGTGTCGACCAGCAGCTCGATCTGCGTCCGGGCCAGCACCGCGCCCGTGCAGTGGTGCGGCCCGTTCCCGAACGCCAGATGCGGGTTGGGGTCCCGGTCGGGGTCGATGGCGCCCGGGTCCGGGAACACCTCCGGGTCGCGGTTGGCGGCCAGGTACGACACGTACACCGGCTCTCCCGCGGAGATCCGCTGCCCGGACAGCTCGACGTCCTCCAGGGCGATCCGGGCGAGGCCCACGCTGCTGCGGTGCGGAACGAAACGCAGCAGCTCGTCGAGGACCGGCCCGCGCTCCGCCGGCCGCTCCCGCACGCGCGTCATCAACTCCGGCCGGGTGAGCAGGAGGTACAGGATCTGCCCGCAGTTGTGGGTGACGGCCTCGCCGCCGATCTGCAGCGGCCCGGCGAGCCCGATCGCCTCCTCCTCGCCCACCTCGCCGCGCGCCACGGCGGCCCCCAGCATGGCGTAGACGTCCTCGCCGCGGCCGTCGGAGCGCGCCCGTACCGTCTCGGTGATCCACCCGTAGAGGCCCTTCTTGGCCCGCTCGGCCGCCTCGGCGCCACCGGACGTGGAGATGATCTGCCGGGTCCAGGAGTGCACCCGCTCCCGCTGGTCCGCCGGTACCCCCATCACCTCGCTGACCACGGCCGGCGGAAACGGCTCCAGCACCCGTTCCACCAGGTCCGCGGGCGGCCCGTCCGCCACGACGCCGTCCAGCAGCCCGTCGAGGATCCTCTGGGCCCGGGGCCGCAGCCGCTTCATCGCGCTGACGGTGAACGCGCTCGCGACCACCTTGCGCAGCCGGTTGTGGTCCGGCTGGTCGGCCCACGCCAGCGAGCCCGGCATCGGCTTGAAGTGCGGCGCCATCCGCGTGACCTGGCGCCTGGTCACCTCGGCCCGGCTGAACCGAGGGTCGTTGGTGACGGTCCGGACGTCCTCGTACCGGGTGGCCAGCCACGCCCAGCCCTCGCCGTGCGGCAGCCGGATCCGGGTGAGCGGCCCCTCGCGCATCAGGTCGGCGAGCACCGGGTCGAAGTCGGTGCCGTCCAGATCCGGCGTCGGCCAGTCCCTCACCGGGGGTTCGGTGAGCGTGGTGGTCTCCTCTGTCATGCCCCCACCCTGACCGCCGTCCGCCCGGCTGTCGCCCCGGAGTGCTCCAGCCGGAGGTCACCCGGGCAGCGCGTCGACGAGCCGCGCCAGCGCCGAGGCGAGCCGGGACAACCCCGGCCCGGCGGGACCGCCCGGCTCGCTCATGTACGTGTCCCGGCGGATCTCGACCATCAGCGCACTCACCCGGGGCACGGTCCCGTAGAACTCCAGCGGCACGTACGTACCGGCGAACGGGCTGTCGAAGCCGGTTCCCCCGCACTCCGCGAACGCCTCCCGGGCCGCCGCCGCCAGCCAGGGCGGGGTGTGGAAGGAGTCGGTGCCCAGGCAGACCGGCGGGCGCGGGCCGTCGCCGTGCAGCTCGTAGGGCAGCCGGACGGCCGGGTAGGAGTGCACGTCGACGATCACGGCCCGGCCGGTGGCCGCCAGCCGCCCGGCGACGGCCCGCGTCATCGCCCGCGCGTACGGCCGGAAGTACCGCTCGACCAGCGGCTCGGGATCACCGTCCCCGGCCCGCAGCACCTCCTGGTGCGTGGTCCGTGTGTACACGGCCCCCATCCCGACGGCGCGCATCTCCTCCCGTTCGTCCGGGAACCGCTCCGGATCCACCACCAGCCGCGACAGCCGGTTCACGAACCGCCACGGCGTCACGGCGGCCAGCCGGGCGGCCTCCTCGGCCAGCTCCGCGGTGTGCGCGTCGGTGATGAGGTCCAGTTCCCGCTCCAGCTCCCCGTCGTCCAGCAGGATCCCGGCCCGCACACCGGCCGGGATCTCCCGGGCGGAGTGCGGCACGTGCAGGATCACGGGGGAGTCGTCGGCACCCGGCAGCAGTTCGCAAGTCAGGGGCGGCGCGGGACGGGACACTGGGCGGCTCCGGGGCGGTTCGACGACGTACGGCGGGACCGGCGCCCGGAAACCGGCGCCGGAAGGATCAAGGTGCCATACGGGTCTGACAACGGGTGCACGGGCCCGGTCGCCGGACCAGCCGCGGGCCGGAGTCCCCGCGGTCACCTAAGTCACCGCGGTGCGCACGGGCGGCATGACCGCGCCCCGCCCGGGGACGGTCCCGGGCGGGGCGCGGCGGCGGGGCGTTACGAGGTCAGCTCAGCGACGCCAGCGCCTCGTTCCAGGTCGCCGACGGACGCATCACCGCGGCGGCCTTGGCCGGGTCGGGCTGGTAGTAGCCGCCGATCTCGGCCGGCCGGCCCTGGACCGCGTTCAGCTCGTCGACGATCTTCTGCTCGTTCGCGGCGAGCGTCTCGGCGAGCGGCGCGAACGCCTTGGCGAGCTCGGCGTCCTCCGTCTGCCGCGCCAGCTCCTGAGCCCAGTACAGGGACAGGTAGAAGTGGCTGCCGCGGTTGTCGATGCCGCCGACGCGACGGGTCGGGGACTTGTCCTCGTTGAGGAAGGTCGCCGTGGCGCGGTCGAGGGCGTCGGCCAGCACCTTGGCGCGGGCGTTCCCGGTGGCGGTGGCGCACTGCTCCAGGGAGGGCACCAGGGCGAAGAACTCACCGAGGGAGTCCCAGCGCAGGTAGTTCTCCTTGACCAGCTGCTGGACGTGCTTCGGCGCGGAGCCGCCGGCGCCCGTCTCGAACAGGCCGCCGCCCGCCATCAGCGGGACGACCGACAGCATCTTGGCGCTGGTGCCCAGCTCCAGGATGGGGAACAGGTCGGTCAGGTAGTCGCGCAGCACGTTGCCGGTGACGGAGATGGTGTTCTCGCCGCGGCGGATGCGCTCGATCGACAGCTTGGTGGCCTCGACCGGCGCCAGGATCCGGATGTCCAGACCCTCGGTGTCGTGCTCCGGCAGGTACGCCTCGACCTTCTCGATCAGCCGCGCGTCGTGGGCGCGGGTCTCGTCCAGCCAGAAGACGGCCGGGTCGCCCGTGGCGCGGGCGCGGGTGACGGCCAGCTTCACCCAGTCCCTGATCGGCGCGTCCTTGGTCTGGCAGGCGCGGAAGATGTCGCCCGCGGCGACCGGCTGCTCCAGGACCACGTTGCCGGCCTGGTCGACCAGGCGGACGGTGCCCGCCGCCGGGATCTCGAAGGTCTTGTCGTGCGAGCCGTACTCCTCGGCCTTCTGCGCCATCAGGCCGACGTTCGGGACGGAGCCCATGGTGGCCGGGTCGTAGGCGCCGTTGGCGCGGCAGTCGTCGATCACGGCCTGGTAGACGCCGGAGTACGAGGAGTCCGGCAGGACCGCGAGGGTGTCGGCCTCCTGGCCGTCCGGGCCCCACATGTGGCCGGAGGTGCGGATCATGGCCGGCATGGAGGCGTCGACGATCACGTCCGAGGGGACGTGCAGGTTGGTGATGCCCTTGTCGGAGTCGACCATCGCCAGGGCCGGGCCCTCGGCGATCTCCGCCTCGAAGGACGCCTTGATCGCGTCGCCCTCGGGCAGCGCCTGAAGCCCCTTGAGGATGCCGCCGAGGCCGTCGTTCGGGGAGAGCCCGGCGGCGGCCAGCGCGGCGCCGTACCGCTCGAACGTCTTCGGGAAGAAGGCGCGGACGACGTGGCCGAAGATGATCGGGTCGGAGACCTTCATCATGGTGGCCTTCAGGTGCACCGAGAACAGCACGCCCTCGGCCTTGGCGCGGGCGACCTGGGCGGTGAGGAACTCGCGCAGCTCGGCGACGCGCATCACGGAGGCGTCGACGACCTCACCGGCGAGGACCGGTACGGACTCGCGCAGCACCGTGGTGGTGCCGTCCTCGGCCGCCAGCTCGATCCGCAGCGTGCCGTCCTCGGCGACGACGGCGGACTTCTCGGTGGACCGGAAGTCGTTCTCGCCCATGGTCGCCACGTTGGTCCGGGACTCGGGGGTCCAGGCGCCCATGCGGTGCGGGTGGGTCTTGGCGTAGTTCTTCACCGAGGCCGGGGCACGGCGGTCGGAGTTGCCCTCGCGCAGGACCGGGTTCACGGCGGAGCCCTTGATCTTGTCGTAGCGGGCCTTGATCTCCCGCTCCTCGTCGGTCTTGGGGTCGTCCGGGTAGTTCGGCAGCGCGTAGCCCTGCGCCTGCAGCTCGGCGACCGCGGCCTTGAGCTGCGGGATCGACGCCGAGATGTTCGGCAGCTTGATGATGTTGGCCGCCGGCGTCTTGGCCAGCTCGCCCAGCTCGGACAGGGCGTCCGGGATGCGCTGGTCCTCGGTGAGGTACTCCGGGAACACCGCGATGATGCGTCCGGCCAGGGAGATGTCACGGGTCTCCACAGTGACACCCGCCTGCGAGGCGTAAGCCTGGACCACCGGCAGGAAGGAATACGTCGCCAGGGCCGGGGCCTCGTCAGTGTGCGTATAGATGATGGTCGAGTCAGTCACCGGGTGCTCCGCTCCACGTCTGCAACATTGCTCGACATCAAGATATCTCGTGAGCGGGTCCGGCTCGACAGGGGTGGCCACAACGGCGGCGGCCCGGGGAGGCGACCGGCGCCCGGGCCGGTCGGCTCCCCGGCGCGGCGCCCGGTCGGGACGTGAGAAGGCCGGCCGGACCGGTACGTGTGTCCGTCGAGCCGGCGGGACGCGCGCCGGCAGGGCCGCGACGCGCGTGCGCCGCGCCGGGAGGCGTCGGCCGAGCCGGGGAGGCGTCGGCCGAGCGGGGGAGGCGTCGGCCGAGCCGGGGGAGGTGTCAGTCGAGCCGGACGACGGGCAGTCCGCCCGGCTCGGCGTTCTGCGCGCCACGCTGCTGCGGGATCGCCCCCGGGCCGAGCAGATTGACGTCGCGGGCGGGCGCCGGGATCCGGATGCCCTCCGCGCGGAACCGCCGGTGCAGCCGCTTGATGAACTCGTGCTTGATCCGGTACTGGTCGCTGAACTCCCCGACGCCGAGGATCACGGTGAAGCCGATCCGCGAGTCACCGAAGGTGTGGAAGCGCACCGCGGGCTCGTGGTCGGGCACCGCCCCGGTGATCCCGGTCATCACCTCCGAGACGACCTCCATGGTCACCTTCTCCACCCGGTCCAGATCGCTGTCGTAGGCGACGCCGGCCTGCACGAGGATCGTCAGCTGGTGCTCGGGCCGCATGAAGTTGGTCATGTTGGCCTTGGCCAGCTGGCCGTTGGGAATCACGATCAGGTTGTTGGACAGCGCCCGCACGGTCGTCTGACGCCAGTTGATGTCCTCGACGTAGCCCTCCTCGCCACTGCTCAGCTTGATGTAGTCACCGGGCTGGACCGTCTTCGAGGCGAGGATGTGGACACCGGCGAAGAGATTGGCCAGCGTGTCCTGCAGCGCGAGGGCCACCGCCAGACCGCCGACGCCGAGGGCGGTGAGCAGCGGGGCTATGGAGATCCCGAGCGTCTGCAGCACCACCAGGAAGCCGATGGCCAGTACCAGGATCCGGCTGATGTTCACGAAGATCGTGGCCGACCCGGCGACACCGGAGCGGGACTGGGTGACACTGCTCACCAGCCCGGCGACCACCCGTGCCGCCGACATGGTCGCGACGACGATGAGCAGCACCGTCAGACACTGGTTCACGGTGTGCTGCACGGCCCGCGTCAGCGGCAGCACCGCGCCCGCGGCCGCCGCCCCGCCCGCGATCGCCGCCCACGGCACCACCGTGCGCAGCGCGTCCACGATCACGTCGTCGCCGCTCCACTTGGTCCGCTTGGCGTGCTTGCCCAGCCAGCGCAGCAATGCGCGGGACAGGAACGCCGCGAGGAGCCCGGCGGCCACGGCCACACCGGAGAAGACGAGGTCGTGCGCCGTCAGCGAGCGGGTCATCACCGGGCACCTCCGAAGGTACGCTCCACGGCCGACGAGGCCGCCGACGGTCGGATGTGAGAACGCGTCACGTTGTCCACCTGCTCGTTTGCGGGAAGTGCGATCACGCGCGCCGGGCGACTCCACCGACCGCGTGAGCGCTCATCTTGCCGCATTCTGAACGCCAGTTCGCGCACGGCGGGGAGCGGACCGGCCCGGACCGGTGCAGCCGCATGACCGGCCGGGCCGACGGCGGTCGGCGTACCCGGGCCGCCGCATGACGTAACCGGGCCCCCTCATCCGGGCTGAGCCGTTCCGCACTCGGGGCCGGGGCGGCCGGGCCGGGGGGACGGGGATCCATCCGTCAGCGGGGCCTCTGGTCGCCCGCGCGATCGCTACCGAGGCCGTGCCCGAGTTCCGACCCGTGCCCGAGTTCCGACCCGAGCCCCAGCCCCAGTCAGAGACTTGGCCGTGCCTGCCCTGCCTGCCGTTCCCGAGCCCGAGCGGCCCGCCAACCGTCCCCGACGCGCGCCCCGGCCGCGCTTCTCACAGCACCTTCCACCGCACCAGCGCCCCCAGCGTCAGCGCCCCCGGCACCAACGGCAGCCACACCGTGATGATCCGGTAGGCGAGCACCACCGCCGTGGCCGCGGCGACCGGGCCGCCGGCCGCCACCAGTGCCACGACCAGCGCCGCCTCAACCGAGCCGATGCCGCCCGGGGTCGGTACCAGCGCCACCGCGACCGTCGCCGCGAGATAGGCCACCATGACGTGCCCGGGCGGCACCGCCAGCCCGAGCGCCCGCGCCACCAGCACCAGCGCGGCCGACTGCAGCGCCGGGAACGCCAGGGACCCGCCCCACAGTGCCAGCGCCCGCCCCGGCAGGGTGTGCACCGAGCGCGCCTCGGCGAGCGCCGTCCGCAGGAAGGCGGACACCATCGTGCGCAGCCGCCGTACGAGGACCAGTGCGGCCACCGCCACCAGCAGCACGCCGCCGAGCACCGCCAGCATCGGCCAGAGCGCCCCCCGCGGCAGCAGTGGGCCGAGCCGCAGGGCCTGCGGGAACGCCAGCGCAAGCATCACCAGCAGCCCGACCCGGCCCACCCCCTCGGCCAGCAGGTACAGCGCGAGCGCCGCCGCCGCGCGGGCCGGCGGCACGCCGCACACCGTCATGAACCGCAGATTGACGGCGCCCGCGCCGAGCCCGGTGGGCATCAGATGGTTGGCCGCGCCGGCGGCGAACTGGGTGGCGAGCAACCGCCGCCGGGGCAGCCGCAAGACCACCGCGCCCTGCCGGGTGACGGCGGCGGCCACCCAGGTCAGGCAGGTCACCCCGACGGCCGCCATCAGCCACGGCCACTCGGCCCGCCGCACCTGCCCGAACCCCTCGACGAGCACCTGCCGATGCCGCACCGCCACCACGCCGACGAGAGCCGGCGGCAGCAGGCACAGCAGCCGGCGGACCGGAACGCGCCCCGGACGGCGCGGCACACCCTGGTGAAGCTCTGCCACGGTCACGTCCGCAGATCCTGCCCGCGCCACCCCAACGGGGGATGGCCGCGCCACGACCCCCGGCTTACACGCGGACACCGGTCCGGACGCCGGTCCCCGCTCCGGTCCGGATGCCGGTCCCCGCTCCGATCGGGATGCCGGTCCCCGCTCCGATCGGGGCTTCGGTCCGCTCGCCGACCGGGGCACCGGGCCGCGTCCCGGCGGCCCGGTCTTGACCTCAATGCCGGTCGAGGTTCTAGGTTCTCGGCCATGAGCATGGAGACCACGGCGTGGATGCAGCTGCACAGCGTCCTGAACGCCCAGCAGGACCGCCGCCCCTTCGACCGAGACACGCTGCGCCGCATCGCCGCGTTCGCCCGCCCGCACCGCCGCCGGATCGCGCTCTTCGTCGTGCTCGGGGTGGTGACCGCACTGTTCGCCGTGGCCACCCCCCTGCTGGCCGGGCGGGTCGTCGACGCGATCGTGACGCACGGCGAGGACGGCACCGTCGTCGGGCTCGCCCTGCTCATCGCGGTCATCGCGGTCCTGGAGGCCGGGCTGGGCATCCTCGCCCGGAGGCTGTCGGCGACGCTCGGTGAGGGACTCATCCTCGATCTGCGGACGGCTGTGTTCGATCATGTGCAGCGCATGCCGGTCGCGTTCTTCACACGTACTCGTACGGGCGCGCTCGTCTCCCGGCTCAACAACGACGTCATCGGGGCCCAGCGGGCGTTCAGCAACACCCTGTCCGGAGTGGTGAGCAACTTCGTCACCCTGCTGCTCACCCTGGTCGTCATGCTCACCCTGTCCTGGCAGGTCACGCTGATCGCGCTGGTCCTGCTGCCGGTGTTCGTGGTGCCCGCCCGCCGCATGGGCCGCCGGATGGCCGCCATGCAGCGGGAGGCGGCCGCCCTCAACGCCGCGATGGGAACCCGGATGACCGAGCGGTTCTCCGCGCCCGGGGCGACTCTGGTGAAGCTCTTCGGCCGCCCGGAGGAGGAGTCCGCGGAGTTCGCCGAGCGCGCGGCGCGCGTCCGCGACATCGGGATCCGCACCGCGACCGCACAGTCCGTCTTCATCACCTCCCTCACCCTGGTCTCCGCGCTGGCCCTCGCCCTGGTCTACGGGCTCGGCGGCCACCTCGCCCTGGAGGGCACCCTCGACCCCGGCGCCGTGGTCGCGTTGGCGCTGCTGCTGACCCGCCTGTACGCGCCGCTGACGGCGCTCGCCGGAGCGCGCGTCGAGGTGATGAGCGCGCTGGTGAGCTTCGAGCGGGTCTTCGAGGTGCTAGACCTGGATCCGCTGATCGACGACCGTCCGGACGCCCGGGAGGTGCCCGACGGGCCGGTGTCCGTCGAGTTCGACGACGTCCGCTTCGCCTACCCGTCCGCCGACAAGGTCTCCCTCGCCTCCCTGGAGGAGGTCGCCGCCCTCGACACCCGCGGCGGCGAGGACGTGCTGCACGGTGTGTCCTTCCGCGCCGAACCCGGGCAGACCATCGCCCTCGTGGGCTCCTCCGGTGCCGGCAAGTCGACCATCGCCCAGTTGCTTCCGCGTCTGTACGACGTCGATTCGGGTGCCGTCCGCATCGGCGGCGTGGACGTGCGCGAACTCGGCTCCCGCTCTCTGCGGGCCACCCTCGGCATGGTCACCCAGGACGGCCATCTCTTCCACGACACCGTCCGCGCCAACCTGCTGCTGGCCCGGCCGGGCGCCGACGAGGAGGAGCTGTGGGACGCGCTGCGCCGCTCCCGCCTCGACGAGCTGGTCCGGTCACTGCCCGACGGTCTGGACACGGTGGTGGGGGAGCGCGGCTACCGGCTGTCCGGCGGTGAGCGCCAGCGCATGACCATCGCGCGGCTGCTGCTCGCCCGCCAGCGGGTCGTCATCCTCGACGAGGCGACCGCGCACCTCGACAACACCTCCGAGGCCGCGGTGCAGGAGGCCCTCACCGAGGCGCTGTCGGGCCGTACGGCCGTGGTCATCGCCCACCGGCTCTCCACGGTCCGCGCCGCCGACCGGATCCTGGTCGTGGAGGCCGGCCGCATCGTCGAACAGGGCACGCACGACGAGCTTCTCGCCGCCGCGGGCCGTTACGCCGAGTTGTACCGCACCCAGTTCGAGGAGCCGACCACGGTGCAGACCGTGGCGTAGCGGTTTCGGTTCCGGGCCCGGGCGGTGCGGTCAGGTCAGCGGCGCAGCCACTCGTCGAGGAGCGCCGCCTCGGTCGTGCTGAGCCCGGGCAGGTCGGGCACGAGGGTGCGGAAGGCGGCGACCACCGCCGTCCGGTCCTGGACGGCGACGGCGGGTTCGTCCGCGAGGACGGCGCGCGCCACCGCGTCGAAGGCGGCGTCGGCCAGGCCCGGGTCGTTCCGCTCCGGCGGCAGGGTCAGCAGGGTGTGGACGGTGCCGACCCCCGCCGCGCGGATCAGGTTGACCGCCCGCTCCTCGCTCACCGTGAGCCGCCCCGCGGCGGCGACCCTGCGCACCCGCTCGGCGAGGATCCGCACCCCCGCGGTCTGAGCGGGGGTGTCGCGGGCTCGGACCGGGTCCAGCAGCAGGCCGTAGACAAAGGGGTTGGCCAGGCCGAAGTCGATCTGGGCGTGCCACCCGGCGCGCAGGTCCGCCACGGGGTCGTCCGAGACCGCGGTGGCCTGCTTGCCCGCGACGTGCTCGGCGAAGACGTGCTCCGCCGCGGCGTCCAGCAGGTCGTCCTTGTCCTGGAACAAGCGGTAGAGAGCCGGGGGCTGAAGCCCGGCCTCCTGGGCCACGCGGCGGGTGGTCACCGCGGCCGGCCCCTGCTCGCGCAGCAGACCGGCAGCGGCCTTCACGATGCGGTCCCGGGTCATGTCCCGCCGCTGGGTGTTCGACGCCATGGATCCGATGGTATCGCCGGGTTGTGACAGTCGGTGCTTCCAGCGGAAATGTCGGTGTTCGTCATCGGGCAGCCTCCGTCATGTCGCTCTTCCCGCCGCAGGCGGTCCACGCGGCGACCGAGGACGTCGCCCGGCAGCCGGTTCCCCCGCCGCCCGCCGCGTGAGCCGACCGGCGCGAACGCCCCGGCGGGGCGGGCCGACGGCGTGGCCCGGGCAGGCGGGGTCACCTGGTGAGCGGGGTCGGCTTCGGCCGGGTGGGCAGATCGAGCTGGTACTCGTGCGTGCGGCGCTCCGTGCCGAAGCCCAGCCGACGGTTGACGTCGATCATGTGGACGTTGTCCTCGGCGTTGTCGGTCCTGACGGCCGTGACGGCGGGGTGTTCGGCGCGCAGCCGCCGCAACATGGCGGCCTTGACCCACAGGCCCAGCCCGTGGCCGCGGTGGGCGGGGACGACCGCCGTGTCGTACTGCTCGGCCCGTGCGGTTCCGCCCCGGGGCAGCACGATCTCGGTGTAACCGGCCATGCTGCCGTCCTCATGGACCGCCGCGACGGTCAGCAGGGTGTCCCCCCGCCCGGACACCACCTCGGCCATGGAGCGCACCCGGTCGGCGTCCCACTGCGATGTGCCGTAGTCCAGGTCACCGACGGGCATGTCGTTCATCGCGTTCTTGGCGGCGGCGAAGGCGTCGGCGAGGACGTCGGGGACGGTGCCGGTCCAGCCGGCCAGCCGGTACCCCGGGCGCTCGGCGTCGGCGAGCTCGTCGACCTCGGTCCAGTCCACGTCGGCGAGGCTCAGGACCAGGTGGTTCAGCGTGAGGGCGCGGGAGAACCCCGACCGCTCGCAGAACGCCTCGCCCGGGCTGTCGGCGGCCGTCTCGGTGATCAGGCTGCGCCGGTTGTCGGCCCGGCACGCGTCCAGGACCGCCGACAGGAGCAGGGAGCCGGTTCCGCGGAGGCGGTGCGCGGGGTCGACGTGGAGTTGGAGTTCGGCCAGGTGGTCCCGGCCGGGCGAGCTGAACAGACGCAGGGCCGCGACCCCGGTCACGACGT
Source organism: Streptomyces sp. bgisy159 (assembly GCF_057707805.1). Taxonomy (NCBI): domain Bacteria; kingdom Bacillati; phylum Actinomycetota; class Actinomycetes; order Kitasatosporales; family Streptomycetaceae; genus Streptomyces; species Streptomyces sp. bgisy159. The sequence continues at coordinate 14,267 of NZ_JBYIQX010000039.1, forward strand.
CATCGGAAGCGGTGGCCAGCCAGGTGAGCCGTCGGCTGTCCAGGCCGGGCGTGGCGAGCTGGGCCTGGATCTGCTCGGGCGCGGGTGCGGGGACCCCGGGGAGATCGTGGGCCATCGAGGCGGCGACGACGCGGTGCCAGGCAGCGGCGTCGGCCATCGGGACGCTGGGCGGAGAGGTGAGACGGACGTGGTCGGTCACGGCCGGCGGCTCCTGCGGTCGGGGTCGTCGAACTGGCTTACACCCTACGGACCTTGATGACCTGGCGCATCGCCGACCGTGCCGCGCATCGGCCACCGTGTGTGCTCCTCCAGGCTGCCGCGGTCACTGTCGGGTGACGCGATCACGGTCAGGTGGCGTGCGGCGCGGGCGGCGTACCACCCCTGCCGCACGCCCGGCGGCGGCTCAGCGTCCGGCGAGGAGTTCCAGCGTGTCGATCACGCGGTTGGAGAAGCCCCACTCGTTGTCGTACCAGGCGACCACCTTGATGTGGCGGCCGTCGACGCGGGTGAGGGCCGAGTCGAAGATCGACGAGGCGGGATTGCCGGTGATGTCGGAGGAGACCAGCGGGTCCTCCGAGTACTCCAGGACACCGGCGAGCGGCCCCTGCGCCGCGGCGCGGTACGCCGCCAGCACCTCGTCGCGCGTCACGTCGCGGGCGACGGCCGTGTTGAGCTCCACGATCGAACCCACCGGCACCGGCACCCGGATCGAGTCGCCCGACAGCTTGCCGTCGAGGTTCGGCAGCACCAGGCCGATCGCCTTGGCGGCGCCGGTCGTGGTCGGCACGATGTTGACACCGGCGGCCCGGGCGCGACGGGCGTCGCGGTGCGGACCGTCCTGCAGGTTCTGCTCCTGCGTGTAGGCGTGCACCGTCGTCATGAAGCCGTGCTCGATCCCGGCGAGTTCGTCGAGGACGGCCGCCAGCGGCGCGAGCGCGTTGGTGGTGCAGGAGGCGTTCGACACGATCGTGTGCAGGGCCGGGTCGTAGGCGTCGGTGTTGACCCCGAACGCGAGGGTGACGTCGGCGCCGTCGGAGGGCGCGCTGACGAGCACCTTCTTGGCGCCGGCGTCGAGATGGGCACGGGCGGCCTTGGCGGAGGTGAAACGCCCGGTGGCCTCCAGCACGATGTCGACGCCGAGGTCGGCCCACGGCAGCTGCGCCGGTTCCCGCTCGGCCAGCACCGTGATCCGGTGTCCGTCGACGACGAGGGCGTCCCCGTCGACGGACACCGGGCGCCCGAGCCGGCCGGCCGTGCTGTCGTAGGCGAGCAGGCGGGCGAGCGTGGCGGGCTCGGTGAGGTCGTTGACCGCGACGATCTCGAGGGCGCTGTCGCGCTCCAGCAGGGCGCGCAGCACGTTGCGCCCGATGCGGCCGAATCCGTTGATGGCGATGCGAGTCATGAGTGGTGTCCCTTCCCTTCGCCACCAGGCTCGCCCGTGGCGCACGCCGCCGACAGTGGCGGGAGTGCCACGGTTCAAAAGGATCGCGCCAGCCGCCGGGTCCCGCCCCGGGCGTCACTCGCCCCGGGTGAACGTGCGCCGGTACTCGCTCGGGGTGGTGCCGAGGATGCGCTGGAAGTGCAGCCGCAGGTTCGCGCCGGTGCCGAGGCCGACGTCGGCCGCGATCTGTTCGACGCTGCGCTCGGAGCGCTCCAGCAGCTCGCGGGCCACGTCGACGCGGGCACGCATCACCCACTGCATCGGCGTGTAGCCGGTCTCCTCGACGAACCGCCGGGAGAACGTGCGCGGCGACACCTCGGCCTGCCGCGCCAGCGTGTCCAGGGTGAGGGGCTCACCGAGCCGGTGCAGCGCCCACTCGCGGGTGGCGGCGAAGCGCTCGCCGAGCGGCTCGGGGACGCTGCGCGGCACGTACTGGGCCTGGCCCCCGCTGCGGTAGGGGGCGGCGACCAGGCGACGGGCCGCGTGGTTGGACGCGGCCACCCCGAGGTCGCCGCGCAGGATGTGCAGGCACAGGTCGATGCCGGAGGCGGCGCCGGCCGAGGTGAGCACGCTGCCCTCGTCGACGAACAGCACGTTCTCGTCCACCCGCACGAGCGGATGCCTGGCCATGAGCTGCCGCGTGTAGTGCCAGTGCGTCGTGGCGCGCCTGCCGTCGAGCAGGCCCGTGGCGGCGAGCGCGAACGCGCCCGTGGAGATGGCGGCGAGGCGTGCGCCGCGGGCGTGGGCGGCGATCAGCGCGTCGACGACCGGCCGCGGCGGATCCTCGCGGTCCGGGTGCCGGTAGCCGGGGACGAAGACGATGTCCGCCCACGCGAGCGCGTCGAGGCCGTGGGCGACGGAGTAGGAGAGGCCGTCGCCGCCGGTCACGAGACCCGGCTGCGCCCCGCACACCCGCACTTCGTACGGCATGCTCGCGCGGGTGGTGAAAACCTGCGCCGGAATGCCGACGTCGAGCGGCTTCGCACCTTCGAGCACGAGGACGGCGACACGATGCAGGCGTGAGGCGGGCATGGGACAGAGGCTACGGGGGAGGTGACCTCGCCACGTCCACAGCCCGCCCGACGGCGCCGGGACGGGCATCGGCCATCACTTCGGATGGCCGGCGCAATACCGGGCAGCTCGCGGGCGGCCGTACCCGGTCCACCCCGGACCGAAGCCCCGGCGCTCGCGGACGGTCCGGGGATCGCCGGTGTTCGGAGAGCGGGCCGGTCAGCGGCCCAGCCGTCGGGCCTCGACGAGTACCAGGCTCTCCGGGTGCAGGGTCGGGGCCTGGACACCCAGCACCGCCAGGGCACGCCCCGACAACTCGACGCCCTCCGGCGTCCACCACGGCAGCCCGCTCGTCGTCGGACCGTGGAACTCGTCGCCCGGCGCGAGCGGAGCGACCCTGTAGTGGGCGTCCTCCGCCAGACCGGGAAGACGCACCCTGCCCGCGGGCGCCTGGACACTCGTGGCCGTCTGTACCAGGGCGTACACGGCACGGGACCGGTCGGGCGCGACGACGCCGTGCACCAGCAGCGCCGGATCGGGGTGGTCGGCGTGGACGACCGACCCGCTGTGCAGCAACGGCCGCAGCCGCTTGTGCGCGGCGATCCATTCGGCCAGCCTGCGGCGTTCCCCGGCGGTCGCCCGGGTGAGGTCCCACTCGATTCCCATGTGGCCGAACAGCGCGGTGCCGGCGCGGAAGTCGAGGCCGTGCGTACGGCCCGTGGTGTGCGAGGTGGGTGCGCCGACATGGGCGCCCATCAGCTCCGGGGGGAGCAGGAGCCCCGTCCAGCACTGGATCTGCTGGCGCTCCAGGGCGTCGATGCAGTCGCTGGTCCAGACCCGGTCGGTGCGGTCGAGGATCCCGAGGTCCACGCGGGCGCCGCCCGAGGAGCAGGACTCGATCTCCAGCTCCGGGTGCCGTCGGCGCACCTCGTCGAGCAGCGCGTACACCGCGGCGGTCTGGGCGTGCACGCCGCCGACGCCGTACGGGCCGCTGCCCGCGTCGATCAGGTCGCGGTTGTGGTCCCACTTCAGGTAGTCGACCGCGTACTCGGTGACCAGGGCGTCCAGCCGCTCCAGTACGTAGGCGTAGGCGTCCGGCCGACCGAGGTCCAGGACGTGCTGGTGCCGTGCCTCGGGAGGCAGGCGCCCGGCCACGGACAGGATCCAGTCCGGGTGCGCCCGGGCCAGGTCCGAGTCCAGGTTGATCATCTCGGGTTCGACCCAGAGGCCGAACTGCAGCCCCAGGGAACGGACGTGGCTGACGAGCGGGTGCAGGCCGGCGGGCCACACCTGCGGGTCGACGTACCAGTCGCCCAGCCCCGCGCGGTCGTCGCGGCGTCCGCGGAACCAGCCGTCGTCGAGGACGAAGCGCTCCGCCCCGACCTCCGCCGCCGCGTCCGCCAGGGCGGTGAGCTTGCCCAGGTCCTGCTGGAAGTAGACGGCCTCCCAGGTGTTGAGGGTGACCGGGCGGGGCCCCTTCGGGTGGTGCGGGCGGTCCCGCAGGAAGGTGTGGAAGCGCGCCGCCATGGCGTCCAGGCCCCGGCCGTACGAGCCGAGCAGCCAGGGGGTGTCGTAGGTGGCGCCGGGCTCCAGCCGCACCTCGCCGGGGAGCAGGAGTTCGCCGCCGCCGAGCAGCGAGACCCCCGAATTGGTGCGCTCGGCGAACGTACGGTGGTTCCCGCTCCAGGCGACGTGCAGGCCCCACACCTCTCCGTCGCGGAAACCGAAGCCGCGCTCGCCCGCCGCGTGGACGAGTGCGGCGTCGGCGCCGGTGCGCCCGCGCCGGTTCTCCCGCAGGTGCGTTCCGAGGGTGAACTCATGCCGCTGCGGCGACCGTTCACGCAGGTGACGGCCGGTGAGGTCGAGCAGTTCCGTGGCGTGGGCCGGCACCGGCAGCGTGAGCAGGAGCGCGTCGAGCGTGTAGGGGCGTTCGCCCTGGTTGGTGAGTGCGGCCCGCTGCCGTACGAGACCGGAGGAGGTGAGCTCCAGATCGATCCGCAGGGCGAGACCGGACGGGTCGTCGGTGGCCGTGACGGTCAGGCACCGAGGGCCCGGGGCGTGCAGTTCCCGGACCGTGAACGCGGGAGAGAAGCCGGTGCCCTCGCGGTGGCCGGACAGACCGGGGGTGCCCAGCCAGCCGGCGCTCTGCTCGGGCAGCACGCTCACGGGCACCGGCACGTCGGGGACGCTGGTGACCAGTTGGGCGAGGCTCACCCGGGCGAGTGCGGCAAGGCCGTCCCCGCCGCTGTCCTCGGCTCCGCCCGGCCGGTCGCCGAGATCGGCTCCCCAGTGCAGGATCCGGGGGAGCCGAGGCCCCGTGCAGTCCAGGACGAGGCTGGTGCCCGCGGCACGGAAGTGCAGCAGGTCGGAAGAACGGTCGGTGGTCACGTGGAGAGGCCTTCGTTCGTTCGGTCTTCTTGTGGATCTTCCGCGCGGCGGTTCACCGGGAGCCGGCGGTCAGGCGGGCTCGACGACGGTCAGTTCCCCGACCCGGCGTTCGATCAGCTCCCGGCACCCGGTGTCGATTCCGGAGTCGGTGATCAGAACGTCGGCCGCCTCCAGCGGAGCGATGCGCGCCAGTCCGACCACGTTCCACTTCGTGTGGTCGGCGAGCACCGCGACACGCCTGGCCGACCGGCACATCGCCCGGTTCGTGATCGCCTCCTCCAGGTTCGGCGTGCTGAAGCCGGCGGCGGCGCTCATGCCGTGCACGCCCATGAACAGCACGTCGACGTGGAGGGAGCTCAGCGCGGCGACGGCGAGCGGACCCACCAGGGCGTCGGAAGGCGTCCGGGCGCCCCCGGTGAGGACGACCGTCTGCTCCGTCCTCCGGTGGGCGCACAGAGTCTCCGCGACCTGGACGCTGTTGGTCACGACGGTGAGGTCCGGGACGTCGACGAGCCGCTGGGCGAGGGTCCAGGTCGTGGTGCCCGCGGTCAGGCCGACCGCCGCGCCCGGCACGGCCAGCCGGGCGGCCGCGGCCGCGATCGCCTCCTTGGCCGCGGTCTCCCGGGACTGCTTCTCCGCGAACTCCGGCTCCACGGAACCGCCGTACTCCGGTGTCGTCGCCCCGCCGTGGACCTTCTCCAGGTGACCCTGGCGGGCGAGTGCCTCCAGGTCTCGGCGGATCGTCACGTCGGACACGTCGAAGTGGCCCGTGAGCGCGCTCACCCGCACCGCGCCGTGCTGCCGGACCAACTCGGCGATCTTCTCCTGCCTCTGCCTGGCCAGCACGCCGTCATACCTCCGGCGACGTACCGGCGTGTTCCCGGACCACCAGGACCTCGCCCGCGCGTACCTCGGCCTTGCCGTCGACGGCCGTACCGCTCAGCAGGTCCACGCCCGCCGCGGGAACGGACACGTCGCGCGCGGTGTGGTTGATCACGAACAGGTACGAGGCGTCGGGCCCCCGCCTGCGCACCGCCTCGACCCCGGCCGGGACCTCCGCCGCGGCGGTGACCCCGGCCTCCTCGCAGACCCGGGCCAGGAACTCGCGCAGGCCGTCCGCGTCCGGGCGGGTCGCCACGTACCAGGACACGCCGTCGCCGTAGGAGTGTCGGGTGATCGCCGGGTGTCCGGCGACGGGACCGCCGCACGTCGGGTCGTCGGCGAACGACAGGAGTGTCTCGGCCCCGCGGGGTTCGACGAGTTCGCTCCACACCGTGGCCGTCGAGCCGTCGCCGAGCCGGACCGCCTCCGCCTCACGCAGCGGGAAGAACCCGTCCACTCGCACACCGAGCATGTCCCGGTAGGCACCGGGATACCCGCCGGCCCGGACATGGTCGTTCTCGTCGGTGACACCGCTGAAGAAGCCGACGGCAGCGTGCCCGCCGTCCCTGACGAAGGTTCCCAGAGATTCCGCGTCCGAGTCCGTCGTCAGACAGAGGCTGGGGACCAGCACCAGCCGGCGGCCGCTCAGCTCGCTTCCGGGATGGACGAGGTCGCAGGTGATACCCAGCGACCACAGCGCCTCGTACCAGTGGCGGACCAGGTCGAGGTAGCGCACGTCGCGCGAGGGGGTGGCGTCCATCTCCAGCGCCCACCACGCGTTCCAGTCGAAGAGGAGGGCCACGTCCGACTCGACGCGGCTGCCCCGTACCTCGGCCAGCGCCGCGAGGTCCCGGCCGAGGCCGGTGACCTCGCGCCACGTCGTGGTGTCCGTGCCGCCGTGGGGGAGCATCGCCGAATGCCACTTCTCGGCGCCGGCCGTCGACTGGCGCCACTGGAAGTACATGATGCCGTCCGCGCCACGCGCCAGATGCGCGAGGCTGTTGCGCCGCATCTGTCCCGGCGTCTTGGCGATGTTGCGGGGCTGCCAGTTGACCGCCGACGTGGAGTGCTCCATGAGTAGCCACGGTGCGCCCGCCCCCATGCCGCGCGCGAGGTCGGCGTCGAGGGACAGACCGATGTGTGCCTCCGGGTCCGCGGCGGTGAGGTACTGGTCCACCGACACGAAGTCGCACGCGTCGGCGAGTGCGAACCCGTCCACCTTCTTCTCCAGCGTCACCAGCAGGTTCGTGGTGAGCGGGGTGCCGGGCGCCAGACGGCGCACGATCTCGGCCTCCCGCCGGTGCAGTGCCAGGAGCGCGTCGGAGGAGAACCGCCAGTAGTCGAGCCGCTGGGTCGGATTGGCGACGGCGGTGGTGGCACGGGGCGGCATCACCTCCGCCCAGTCGCCGTACCGCTGGCTCCAGAACGCCGTGCCCCATGCCCTGTTCAGTCCGTCCAGATCTCCGTAGCGCTCCCGGAGCCAGACCCGGAACGCCTGCGCGCTGGTGTCGCAGAAGCAGTGCGCGTTGTGGTTGCCCCACTCGTTGTGGAGGTGCCACAACGCGAGCGCGGGATGGTCGCGGTAGCGGTCCACCAGCCGTTCGACGAGTCGCCCAGCGGCTTGCGCGTACGCCGGACTGCTGGGACAGAACGTCTGCCGTGAGCCGTGCCACAGCCGGACGCCGTCGGCGGTCATGGGGAGGGCTTCCGGGTGCCGCAACGAGAACCAGGGCGGCGGAGACGCGGTGGCGGTGGCGAGGTCGACCGCGATGCCGCCGGCGTGCAGCAGGTCCATGACCTCGTCGAAGAGCCCGAACTCGTACTCTCCCGGGCGGGGTTCGAGGAACGCCCACGAGAAGACACCGACGGTGACGAGGTTGACGCCGGCCTCCCGCATGAGGCGGACGTCCTCGTCCCACACGTCGCGCGGCCACTGCTCGGGGTTGTAGTCCCCGCCGTAGGCGATGCCGCCCAGCCGGTCGGAGAGCTGCTTGAGCGCGTCGTTCACGACTTCACCGCTCCCGCCGCGAGGCCGGCCTTCCAGTAGCGCTGCAGTACCAGGAAGGTGATGACGATCGGTACGACCGAGACCAGCGAGCCGGTGAGGCTGAGGATCTGCAGGGACGGGTCGCGGCTGACCTGGGACTGCCAGGTGAACAGGCCGAGGGTGACCGGGTAGAGACGGTCGTCCTGGAGCATCACCAGCGGCAGCAGGAAGTTGTTCCAGATGACGACGAACTGGAACAGGAAGATGGTGACCATGGCGGGCGACATCAGCCGCAGGGCCATGGTGAAGAAGGTCCGCAGCTCGCCGGATCCGTCGATCCGGGCGGCCTCCAGCAGTTCGTCGGGCACGGACGCGGCGGCGAAGATGCGCGAGAGATACACCCCGAACGGACTGACGATGCTGGGCAGGAAGACCGACCAGAACGTGTTGGTGCCGCCGACCTCGGCGAACAGCAGGAACAGCGGCAGGGCGAGCGCCGTCGCCGGGACCAGGACACCGCCGAGCACGACGGAGAACAGGAACTCCCGCCCGCGGAAGCGGTACTTGGCCAGCGCGTAGCCGGCCATGGCGGACAGCAGGGTGCCGACGGCCGCGCCCGCCCCCGCGTAGAGGAGGCTGTTGAACAGCCAGGGCAGGTAGATCCCGTCCTGCTTGTCGAACAGCGCCTTGAGGTTGTCGATCAGGTGGAAGTCCGAGAACCACAGGCCGAACGAGTCGACCAGGTCGCCCTGGCTCTTGGTGGCCGAGACGACGAGCCAGAACACGGGGAGCAGCATGTAGACGGCGATCACCGCCAGGAACGTGGTCGCGAGGACGACCGAGAGGCGGCTCTCCCGGGGGCCTCGGGCCTTCCCCTCCGTGGCCTGTCGGGGCGCGTGGGCGCCGGCGGTGTCGGTGAGGAGGCTCATGATTCAGCCTTTCGACCCGTGAGCTTGAGGAATCCGAAGGACAGGACGAACGTGGCCAGGGCCAGTGTCACCGACATGGCCGCGGCCTCGCTGTAGTTGTTCGCCGAGGCGAGCGAGTAGGCGGTCAGGTTCGGCGTGTAGGTGCTGGTGACGCTGGTGGAGATGGAGCGCAGCACCTGAGGTTCGGTGAACAGCTGAAGCGTGCCGATGATCGAGAAGACACCGGTCAGGATGAGGGCCGGGCGCAGGATCGGCACCTTGATCCGCCACGCGATTTTCGCCTCGCTCGCCCCGTCCATCCGGGCCGCCTCGTAGATGTCGGAGGGGATGGCCTGGAGAGCGGCGTAGATGATCAGCATGTTGTAGCCGGTGTACGTCCAGGTGACGATGTTGCCGATGGACCAGAGGATCATCCCCGAGCCGAGGAGGTCGGGCTCCGCCCCGACGTCGTTGAGCAGCTCGACGACGGGAGACAGCCGCGGGTCGTAGAGGAAGGCCCACATGAGGGCGGCGATCACACCGGGGATGCCGTAAGGAACGAAGTAGGCGATCCGGAAGAACCGCTTGAGCCGGGCCACGGTCGAGTCCAGCAGCAGCGCGAGCACCAGGGCCAGCAGCAGCATCACCGGGATCTGGACCAGCCCGAAGAGCAGCACGCGGCCCACGCTGTCGAGGAACTCCGCGTCGCCGAGAACCTCGGCGTACTGGTCGAGACCGGCGAACACCGTCGTCTTGTGACCGAAGGTGCCTCCGGTCCGCTCGGTCCGCAGCAGGCTCTGGTAGAACGCGTAGCCGACGGGCACCAGGGTGAACAGCACGAACGGCACGAAGAACGGCAGCAGGAACACGGCGGGCGCCCAGTTGCGCCTGCGGCGTCGGGGCATCGGTGCCGGGGTGGCTGCGGAGGGTGGCGCGGCTGTCGCCGCTGTCTGATCGGCGGTCATGTCGTGGCTACTTCCTGGGCTTCCTTGGCGAGGGACGCGGGGGCCGACGGCGGGCTGTCCCGCCCTGCCGTCGGCCCCGGGCTGTTACTTGGCGACCTTGAGGGACTGCTTCTCCAGGGAGTCCACCGTCTTGGTGTCCGCCTGCTTCAGTGCGTCCTTCAGCGTGCCCTTGCCTCCCAGGGCTCCGGCTATGCCGTCCCCCATGAAGCGGTAGGTGTCGGTCATCGTCGGACCGAAGGTCCAGTCCGTGTTCACGTTCTCGGCGGCCTCGGCGAAGGTGTCGAAGATTTTCTGGCCGCCGTAGAACGCCACGGGCTGCTGCAGGGCGTTCATCCGCAGACCGGAGGTGGCCGCCGGGTAGAGGCCGCCCTCACGGTTGAGGATCTCCAGCGCCTTGGGATCCGTGTTGAGCCACAGCGCGAACTTCGCGGCCTCGTAGGGGTGCTTGCTCTTGCCGAGCACCGCAGTCGTCGAGCCGCCCCAGTTTCCGGCCTTGTTCTCGCCCGCGGACCACTGGGGCATGGGCGCGACGCCCCACTTGCCGGCGGTGGCCTTGGCGTTGTCGCGGATGGTGCTGTAGCCCCAGGCGGCGCTCACCCAGGTCGCGACCTCGCCGCTGTTCCACGCCTTGTACAGCGCGGGTGAGAAGCCCTGGAGGTTGGTGGTGACCAGCTTCTCGTCGATCATCTTCTGCCAGTAGTCGGCCACTTCCTGGCCGGCCGGGCTGTCGACGTCGACCCGCCAGGTGTCACCGTCCTGCGCGAACATGTTCGCGCCCTTCTGCCACAGCAGTCCGGTGAACCAGTTCGGGTCGGTCTGTGAGAAATGCGTGATATAGGCCTTGCTGTCGGCCTTCTTCAGCTTCTTGGCCGCTTCGTAGTACTCGTCCCAGGTCTTCGGCACGGCTATGCCGTACTTCTCGAACAGGTCCTTGCGGTAGAACAGGGCCATCGGACCCGTGTCCTGCGGCACCGCCCAGACGCCGTCCTTGCCGTCGGCACCGAAGGTCACCTGGGACCACGTCCAGTCGGCGAAGTCGGCCTTGGCCTCCTTGACGCCCGCGCACGAGGCGATGTCGGTCAGACCGTCCTGGAGGCGGAAACTCGCCAGCGAGTCGTACTCGATCTGGCCGAGGTCGGGAGCGTTGCCCGCCTTCAGCGCGTTCGACATGTTCTGGTAGGTGCCGGCATTGCCGGCGGGCGTGGACTTGACGGTCACCTGGATGTCGGGGTTCTGGCGGTTCCACTCCGCCACGGCCTTGTCGACGCCAGGGATCCACGACCAGTACGACAGCTCGACCTTGCCCTCGCTCTTCTCGCACTTCGCCGCCTCGCCCGAGGCGTCGGCGTCGTCCGATCCGCCGCACGCCGCCGCGGTGGCGAGTACGGGAAGCACGGCGAGAGCCACCAGGGCTCTGCGCAGCGTGGGGCGTTGCGTCCGCAGTGACATGGCGTCTCCTCAGGTGTGTGCCGCCCTGCTACGTCCCTCGGAGGGGCGGCGTGGGCATACCCTGACCGTTAGCTGGCGGCAAAGTCAACACAGTCCCCCGGGAAATCACGGAATCAAACGCGAACCGTTATCGACGTTGTTCGCCTGCGTATCCGGCCCGCTGACCTGGGGTCGGTGACCTTGCCGACTGCGGGACGGGATTGTCGAACGTTGTCAGAAGGCACTTCCGTTAATGTGCTTCTGCGAATCGATTTCCCCGCGTCCCCGATTCCGAAGGCCACTTGGGGGGATGCCGTCGCGAATCGGGGGCGGCGAGTCCCGCGCCGACGCGCAGGCCGGTCGGCCTGGTCGAACGGTCGCGTCGGGTGGGTCCGGGCCGGCGTGGCGCCGGCGCGGGCGTGAGGGCGGTGGGTGGCGGCGAATGAGGGTTGCGAACAAAAAGAAACGAACCCTATGTTGCTTTCTGTTGACTGTTGAGGTCGGGGCTGGCATGCTGCCGCGACATCGGGGCTCTCGTCCAGGGGCGCACTCGTGTGCCGGGCTCCGGAGGTCCCTCTCCGGGGCCCGGGTGTCCCGGCGGTCGTCCCGCCGTGCCCCCGCGGCGCACAGCTGGGTGGAACGCGTCCCGTCCGGGGCGATGTGCGCCGGTGCCCGGGACGGTCGGCGACGGTGACGTTCAGCTGACGGCCGTCCAAGCGGACGACGGGTGCGACGGACCGGGCCGTCCCTCGCGGTGTCTGTGCCGCGCCGGCCGGTGCGCCCTTCGGCGTCTCAGGCCCTCACCCACGCCGGGAGCCCTACCCCCCACACGCCGCTCATCTCCGACGGCCTCCGACGGCCTCCGACGGCCCTCCAATGGCCCCACGACGGCCCTCCAACGGCTTACGCGCGGTGGTGGCCGGCGCAGGTGCCGCCCAGTGTCGAGAGCGCGGCCCTTCCCGAGAACGGAGCAGTTCCTTGCAGCAAGCAGCGCGCATCTCCCCTCAGGCCATGGAGGCGCTCTCGACGCCGGAACGGGTCGACACGCACCTCGGCCCTCTTGAGTTCCCGCTGGGCATGCCCACCTCGGAGACCGTCGACCGCGTCTACGACCGTCTGGACCATGTGCACGCCGTCCGCGGGTTCCTCGACGCGTACTGCGGCGTCAGCATGTGGGCGAGCCGCAAGGGCTTCCTCGAAGCGGGGATCAGGGACCACGACATCCCTGCTCTTCTCGGAGTTCATGGATCCCCACACGCTCGTGCTGACGGGGAACGCGGACACCGTCTACTTCGTGACCTTCCTCGACCTGACCGAGGGCCCGCTGGTGGTGGACATGCCGCCCCTCTCCCTCTGCTTCGTCAACGACATGTGGTACCGCTGGGTCGCGGATCCCGGCATGGCCGGACCGGATCGCGGGGAGGGCGGCAGATACCTCTTCGTACCGCCCGCCTACGACGGGCCTCTCCCGGAGGGAGGCTTCTTCACCCAGCGGATCCGCACCACACGGCTCCTCCTGGGCGGACGGGCGTTCCTGGAGAACGGCGACCCGAAGCCGGCGGCCGAGCGGATCAAGGAAGGCTTGCGCATCCACCGCTACGTCCCCGGGTTCTACGGAACCAGCATCGGGGAGATCGTCACGGGAGGCACGGCCCCGCCGCTGCCCTGGACCGCCGAGACGTGGACCGCCGCGCTCCGCAGGCCCGACCCGCCGCGCTTCGTCGACGGCTCCGGCCTGGCCGTCAACACGGTTCCGCCCGCGGACGCGACGTACTTCGACCTCGCGAGCGAACTCGTGCACGATCAGCCGGCCGAGGCGCTCGATCCCGAGATCGCCGGTTCTCTGGCGGCGATCGGGATCGTCAAGGGCCGGCCCTTCCAGCCCGACCCGCGGATGCGGGAGATCCTCACCGAGGCGGCCGCGGTGGGCAACGCGACGGCCCGTACCCTCGCGTGCCGCCCGCGCCCGGCCGAGGGGGCGCACTACTACGGGACGTCCCCCCAGTGGGTCAACGGCCTGCTCGTGTCCGGCTACGACTTCATGACACCGCCCGCGGACATCACCGACAGCGGCGTCGAGCCCCGCCCGGACGACGGCGCCCGGAAACTCAACCTGCGGTCCTGGTGGTCGTACCTGGGCGTGGGCATCAGCCCGGCGTTCACGGCGCCGCTGCCCGGCATCGGCTCGCAGTACCTGTTCGCGTTCGCCGACCGGGAGGACCGCACGCTCGACGGCGGCGAGCGCTACCGGCTGGTGCTCCCGCCGGACATCCCCGCCGGCCGGTTCTGGTCGGTCACCGTCTACGACAACCAGACGCGCTCGATGCTCGACACCCCGCAGCGCTTTCCCCGGGCAGGCAGCCAGGACTATCCGACCCCGGCGGCGGTCGCCGACGCGGACGGTACGACCACGGTGCACTTCGGGCCCGACCGGCCCGAGGGCGTGCCGGAGGGCAACTGGATCCAGACCACACCGGGCCGCGGGTGGTTCGCGGTCCTGCGCTTCTACACCCCCTGCGGCCGTTCTTCGACAAGACCTGGCGGCCGGGCGAGATCGAGGCAGTGGACTGACCTGGTGCGACGGTGCCACGAGGACACGCCGGCCCGGACGATGAGGTAGCCATGAGCACGACCCCCTTGGGGAGCTGGAACGACGGCGCCGCGAAGCGCGCGATCGTCGAGTTCGTGACGTCCGCGGCGACGGAAGGGACGCCGGGCTTCGTCGCACCGATGGACCGGATCGCCGTGTTCGACAACGACGGAACCCTGTGGGTCGAGAAGCCGGCGCCGGTGCAGATGCCCTTCGTCCTGGGAAAACTGGCCGCGCGGCTTGAGACCGACCCGTCGCTGGCCGATGAGCAGCCCTACCGGGCGCTCGCCGAGCGGGACGAGTCGTACCTCCGCGCGCTGAACGACCAGGACCCCGACGCCGTGACGTCGATGGTCGAGGCCGTCGGCTCGGCCTGGGAGGGCACCCCGTTCGGGGAGTTCGAGGCAGAGGCCACCCGCTACCTGGCGTCCTGGCGCCACGAACGCTTCGGCCTGCCCGCCACCGGCCTGGTCTACCGCCCGATGCTGGAACTGTTCGACTACCTCCGCGCACACGGCTGGCGCCTCTTCGTCTGCTCGGGTGGCGGACGCGACTTCATGCGGGTGATCTGCGAGGGCACCTGGGGCCTGCCTCGGGAGAACGTGATCGGCTCGGCCCCGGAGTTCGCCTACCGGGACGGCGAACTGATCCGCCAGGCAGTCCCGCACGGACCGATCGCGCTCGGACCCGGCAAACCGGAGGACGTCCTCGCCCGCACCGGCCGGCTGCCGGGCTTCGCGGCCGGAAACGACGACGTGGACGTCGAGTTGCTCCGGTCCGCACGATTCGCCCTGCTCGTCGTGCACGACGACGACGAACGGGAGTACGCGTACCAGGACAGCGCGCTGCGGGCCCGCGCTGAGGCCGAGCGGTCCGGCTGGACGACGGTCAGCGTGAAGAACGACTGGAAGACCGTGACGACCGGAAGACCGTGACGACCGGAAGACCGTGAAGACCGGAAGACCGTCCTGACGGAACGGCACGACTAGGAGGGACACCATGCCCCAAGTGAGCGACGGCGCCAGCCCCGGCACGTCGGCCGAGACCCTGGCCTCGATCAGTGTGCCGGACCGGGTGGAGACGGTCTTCGGCCCGCTGGAGTTCTTCGACGGCCTGCCCCTGCCCGACACGGTCACCCGCAGCTACGACGCGCTGGACCTGCTGCGCGGGATCGAGGTCTTCCTCAACTGCGTGCCCGGAGCCTCGATGGTGGCCATGCGGCGCGGCCTCGCCGGCCTCGGCATCGACTCCCACACCATCGGCTTCGCCTCCCCGCGCTGCAGTTCGGCACCGCTGGTGCTCACGGCGAACACGGAGACGACCTACGGGATGACCTACCTGGCGCTCGACCGGGACGGACCCACCGTGATCGAGGTACCGCCGAAGTCGCTGTGCTTCGTCAACGACCTGTGGCAGCGCTTCGTCACCGACATGGGCATGGCCGGACGCGACAAGGGAGAGGGAGGCAAGTACCTCTTCCTGCCGCCGGGTTACGACGGCGAGGTCCCCGACGGCTACCTCGTCACGCGGCAGAAGACCTACTCCTCCTGGGTACTGCTGCGTGCGCTGGGCGGCGAGGAGAGCCTGCTCCGGACACGGATCTACCCGCTGTCGGCCGCGGCGGACCCGCCCGAGCAGCGCTTCGTCAACTGGGCGGAATCCGACTTCAACGCCGTCCACGCGAACGACTTCTCCTTCTTCGAGGAGATCGACACCCTCGTTCAGGCGGAGCCGCCCGAGGCCCTCGATCCCGAGCGGGCCGGACAGCTCGCCGCGATCGGCATCGTGCCCGGCAAGCCTTTCCGGCCGGACGACCGGATGCGCTCGATCCTCGACACCGCCGCGCGGATCGCATCGAGCATGGTGCGGACGCTGGCCTTCAAGCCGCGCGACCCGAACTTCTACTACTACCCCGGCAGTTCGTGGAAGACCCCGTGGCCGTCGCGCAGCTACGAGTTCCAGTCGGCGGAGGGCGCCCGGCTGCTGGACGCCCGGGCGGTGTTCTACTACGTCGGGGCGGGCACCTCCCCGGCGATGGCGGCGGCGGCCCTCGGGACCGGATCGCAGTACGCCTACACGGCCGAGGACTCCACCGGCGCCTGGCTCGACGGCGGGCGCTCCTACACGCTCAGACTGCCGAGCGGCATCCCGGTGAAGGACTTCTGGGCCGTCAACGTCTATGACACGCAGACGCGTTCGATGCTGCGCACCGACCATCCGTACCCGAGCGTGAACAGCCTCTCGGACGACGTCCGGCCCGAGGACAACGGCGACACGGTCATCCACTTCGGCCCGACGGCGCCGCAGGGCAAGGAGGGCAACTGGGTCCAGACGGTCCCCGGCAAGGGATGGTTCATGATCCTCCGGCTCTACGGTCCGCTCGACAGCTGGTTCGACAAGAGCTGGCGACCGGGCGAGATCGAACCGGCGTGAGGTAGACGACCGTGGGCGAGGCGATCGGTCAGATTCTGTCCTACGGCGTCGGCGTGGCGCTGAGCCCGTTCCCGATCATCGGCGTGATCCTGATGCTCGCCACGCCCCGGGGGCGCATCAACGGACCGGCGCTGCTGCTGGGCTGGGTGCTGGGTCTGGCCCTGGTCGGCACGATCGTGCTGCTGGTCTCCGGCGGCGCGGACCCGAGCGACCAGGGGCAGCCCGCCGACTGGGTGAGCGCACTCGACCTGGCGATCGGCGTGCTGCTGCTGTGGGTGGCGGTGAAGGAGTGGCGCGACCGGCCGCGCGGCGACGAGGAGGTGGCGCTGCCGAAGTGGATGAAGACAGTCGACTCCTTCTCCCCGGCCAAGGCGGGAGCACTCGGGCTGGCGCTGTCGGCCGTCAACCCCAAGAACCTGCTGCTCACGATCGCCGCGGCGACGGCGATCGCGCGCTCGGGCGCCTCCGCGGGCGCGCAGGCCGTGGCACTCGCGGTCTTCGTGGTCATCGGGGCGCTCGGGACGGGCACACCGGTCGTGCTCTACTTCGCCCTCAAGGAGCGCTCGAAACACATCCTCGACGGCCTCAAGTCCTGGATGGAGAAGAACAACTCGGCCATCATGGCCGTGCTCTGCCTGATCCTCGCCGCGAAGCTGATCGGCCAGGCCGTCAGCGACCTGTCGTCCTGAAGGCGGGAGGGCGGACATGGGTGGACTGTTCCCGTCGCTGCGAGGGTACCGGCGACAGTGGCTGGGGCGGGACGCGCTGGCCGGGGCGACGGGATGGGCGGTGCTCGTGCCCGAGGCGCTCGCCTACGCGACGATCGCCGGCGTCTCACCCGTCGTCGGCCTCTACGCCGCGCCCGCGGCCCTGATCCTCTACGCCGCGTTCGGCAGCTCCAGGCACCTGATCGTCGGGCCGATGGCGGCGACCGCGGCACTCTCGGCGGCCATCGTCGGTGAGGCCGCGGGCGGTTCGAGCGCGAGCTTCTCGGCGCTGACCGCGGCACTGGCCCTCACGGTGGGCGTCGCGGCGCTCCTCGCCGGGCTGCTGCGCCTCGGCTTCCTCGCCGGCTTCATCTCGGAGCCCGTGCTGAAGGGCTTCATCGTGGGCCTGGCCCTGACGATCATCGCGGGCCAGCTGCCGAAGCTGTTCGGCGTCGAGGGCGACTCGGGAAACTTCTTCGAGAGGCTCTGGGGCCTGATCGCGGACCTCGGCGGCACCAGCGTCTCCACCTTCCTGGTCGGTGCCCTGAGCCTGCTGCTGATCCTCGTCCTCAAGCGGCTCGCCCCGGCGGTGCCCGGCTCGCTGATCGCGGTGGTGCTGGGGGTCGCGGCGGCAACGGCCTTCGACCTGGAGGACCATCGCGTCGACGTGGTCGGCGGCATCGAGGCGGGCCTGCCGTCCTACGGCTTCCCCGACGTCTCGCTCGACGACCTCGGTGCCCTCGCCGCCGGAACCGTCGGCGTGCTGCTCGTCGCCTTCGCCGAGGGACTCGGGGCGGCGAAGACCTACTCCGCCCGGGACCACTACCAGATCGACGCCGACCGCGAGTTGATCGGACTGGGGGCCGCCGGTCTGGGCGCCGGTCTGTCCAGCGGTATGGTCGTCAACGGGAGCCTCTCCAAGACGGCCGTCAACTGGTCGGCGGGCGCGCGCACCCAGCTCTCCGGGATCGTCGTCGCCGCCCTGACCCTGATCACGCTCCTCTTCCTCACCGGCCTGTTCGAACAGCTCCCCGAGGCCGTGCTCGCGGCGGTGGTGATCGCGGCGGTCGTCGAACTGGTCGACATCCCCTCGCTGGTCGCCCTCCACCACGTCTTCACCCGCAGGCTCGGCCAGGCGTACGGCGTCGCCGCGCGGCCCGACTTCCTCGCCGCGGTCGCCGCGATGCTCGGAGTGATGGCCTTCGACACGCTGCCCGGGCTCTTCATCGGCATCGGCGCCTCGTTGCTCCTGCTCCTGTACCGCTCCTCGCGCCCGGTCGTGAGCGAGCTGGGGCAGCTGCCCGGCGACGGACACTTCGCGGCGCTCGACAGGCACGCCGAGAGCCGCCGGGTCCCGGGGGTGATCGTGCTGCGGGTCGAGTCCGGTATCTACTTCGCCAACGCCGAACGGATCGAGTCCAGGGTTCGGGCGGCCGCCGCACACGAGGAGGTGACGGCCGTCGTGATCGACGCGGAGACAGTTCCCTTCGTCGACGTGAGCGCCGTGCGGATGCTCGACGACCTGGCCGAGGAACTCGAGGCCCGCGGAACCCGGCTCCTGCTCGCCCGCGACGTGGGCCAGGTGCGGGACGTCCTGCGCACCGCCGCGGCCAGGGCGGAGCTGATGCGCGTCTATCCCACCGTGCGGGCGGCGGTCGAGGCGGCCGTGGCCGACCGCCCCTGACGCATCGTGGCGACCACGGGAAGACCGCCAGCCCCGAGGAGGAGCACGGCACCACACACGATGAGGCGGAGCCGGGTGGGACGGTCGGCCGGTAGCGGCCGGGCGGCGTGACGGTGCCGCCCGGGCGGCGGTTGGGGGACGTCACCGCCGCGCGCGGACTGCACGTGCCCGACGCGGTGCGGCACCGGCCGTCCGACGGTCCGCGTCGGTCCCGTCGGACACGGGGTCCACCATGAACGCCGCGGACGCGGCGGCTCCGGCTGTGGGGGCGGTGAGCGCCGCCTACGCGGCGAGGACGGCGGCGGGTCCCGCCGGGCCGCCTCGCGAGAGCCGGGACGCCGCGCGGTGCCGGGTCACTCGGCGGCGGCGAGCAGCCGGGCCTCGCTCTCCTCGTAGAGCTGCCGGGTCTGCCGGCTGCCCGCGGCGCGGCGCCGGTGGTCCAGACGGCTGCCGAGCCAGCCCGCCAGGTAGCCGAACGGGATCGAGACCAGTCCGGTGGACTGCATGGGGAACCAGTGGAAGTCGGAGTGCGGGAAGACCGCGGACGGCGTGCCCGAGACGGCCTTGGAGAAGACCATCAGCACCACCGCGCAGGCCGTACCACCGTAGAGGGAAGCGAGCAGGCCCGTACGCGTGAAGCCCTTCCAGAACAAGGAGTAGGTCAGCGCGGGAGCCACCGCGGACGCCCCGATGCAGACGGCCAGCGTGGTCAGCACGCCGACGTCCCAGTCCTGGACCATGGTCGAGAGCCCGATGGCCACCGTTCCCACGGCCACGCTCGTCCACGCCGCCACCGTCATCTCCGTACGCGGCTTCCCCTGCCCCCGCCGCACCGCGTGGGCGAACAGGTCGTGGGCGAGCGACGAGGCCGCGGCCAGGGTCATGCCCGCGACCGAGGACAGCAGGGTGATGAACACCATCCCCGCCACGGCCGAGTAGAGAATCGTCACGCCCGCGGAGTCGGGTGCCCCGCCAAGCACCTGCGACAGCATGAGCAGCGCGGTCCTGCCGTGCGGGTCGGCCGCGGTGATGGACCGCGATCCCACGAGCGCCGCCGCGCCGGTCCCCACGATGATCACGAGGAGGCAGAAGGTGGTGACCGTGCCGACCGCCCACGACATCGAGCGACGCACGGCCGGCACGTCCTGCGCGGAGTACAGACGCATGGTGATGTGCGGCAGGCAGGCCACGCCGAGGACCACGGTGATCTGCAGACCGACGAAGTCCAGCCGGTCCACGGCCGAGGTGCCCAGCTGAAGTCCCTGCTGGAGGAAGGCGGGGCCCGCGCCGCTGCCGTGTTGGGCGGCCCTGAGCACCTCCCCGGGGTTCCAGTCGAAGCGGTTCAGGACCAGCGCGGCGACGACGACGCTGACGCCGAGGAGAATGACGATCTTGATCATCTGCAGGAGGGCGGTGCCTCGCATGCCGCCCAGCGCCGCGTAAATGATCATCAGGCTGCCCACGATGACGATGCACGCGGTCCGGGCACCCTCCCCGTGCGGGATGTCCAGGATGAAGGTGAGCAGCGACCCGGCCCCGGAGAGCTGGACGACCAGGAAGGGCACGGTCGCCGAAAGCGTCACCAGGCAGGCGGCGACGCGCACGGCCCGGTCACGCCCGGGCAGGGTGCGGACCAGGACGTCGCCCATGGTGAACCGGCCGGCGTTGCGCAGGGGTTCCGCCAGCAGGAACATCAGCAGCACCAGGGAGAGCGCCGTGCTGACCGCTAGGACATAACCGTCGTATCCGGTGAGCGCGATGATGCCGGTGGTGCTCAGCACCGTGGCCGCGGAGATGTAGTCGCCGGCGATGGCCAGGCCGTTCTTGACCGGGGTGAGCGAGAGGTAGCCGGTATAGAAGTTCGTCAGGTCGTCGCGCTCCGGTCCCGCCACCACGCAGATCAGCAGCGTGACGGTGACCAGCGCGGTGAACAGGACGAGGACGGTGGCCTGGGTCCCGGAGTCGACGGTGTTCATCTCGCCACGCCCGCGACCCGGCCGCCCGGCCGCTCCCTGACCAAGGCGGCCAACGGATCCACCGAGCGCCGAGCACTGCGCCCGTACCAGAGGACCGCCCAGAAGGTGACGACGAGCTGCAGGACCCCCAGGGCCATCCCCAGGCTCAGCTCCCCGGCGATCCTGGATCCCATCAGGCCCGGCGCGCAGCAGGACAGCACCACGTAGACCACGAACGAGCCGAGCGCGGTGAACGTGGAGACGCGGCGGAGCACACGGTAGGCCGAGCGGAGGGCGACCAGGTCGCCGCCGTGCCGCTCGTGGGCGTACGGCTCCTGCGGGGCGGCCGTTCCGTACCTGCCGTACGGGGAGTCGCCGTGCCCGTCACCGTCGTCGCGCAGCGCAGGGGTGCCGTATCCGGACGCGGAGGGCTGCCGCCCCGGGAGCCGCCCGTACGACTCGTGCCGAGGGACATGGCCGGACGGCCCGGTCCGCGGCTGTGTCCGTTCCGGCGATGCCGGCTGCGGGTACCACCCGTCTTCGGGATATGTCATCGCGAGGCCTTCCGATGCTGCGGGGACCGTGGGGGCTTGGGGGAACGTGGCGGCGCACGATACCGACCGGTTGGAATGCCTGGTAAGCCAGTCGAGCGTCACGTTTCGAACTCGAGACCGCATTCGGACGGCGGGGGTGGCCGGCGGTCCGAGGGCCTCCGAACCATAGGCGTGCGGCGGCCGGAGCGGTCTGTGGCGAATATCACCACAACTGACGTACCTACTGGTCGGTATGGTCGCAGGGAGCCGCGACGACAGGAGGCGCCATGTCTGCCACCAACCGCCAGATCCGTCTGGCAGCCCGCCCCGTGGGCCAGGTGAAACCCGAGGACTGGGAGCACACCGAGGGGCCCGTGGACGAACCGGGCCCGGGCCACTTCGCGGGCCGGACCCGCGTCATCTCCCTGGACCCGGCCATGCGGGGCTGGCTGGACGACCGTCCCTCCTACCTGCCCCCGGTGGGCATCGGTGAGGTCATGCGCGCCGGATCGGTCGTCGAGGTCACGGCATCCGACCACCCCGACTTCCAGCCGGGCGACCACGTGGTCGGCACCTTCGGTGTCCAGGAGTACGTGGTCTCCGACGGTCGGGGCGCGATGAAGATCGACACCTCCCTCGCTCCGCCCTCGACCTATCTCGGCGCGCTGGGCATGCCCGGCATGACCGCCTACTTCGGCCTGCTGGACGTCGGGGCACTGCGCGACGGTGAGACGGTCGTGGTGTCGGGGGCGGCCGGAGCGGTCGGCAGCATCGCGGGTCAGATCGCGAAGGCCAGGGGCTGCCGGGTCGTCGGCATCGCCGGCGGGCCGGAGAAGTGCGCCCTGCTCACCGGTGAACTGGGCTTCGACGCGGCGGTCGACTACCGTGCCGAGGATGTCAGGAAGGCGCTGCGGCAGCACGCTCCCGACGGCATCGACGTCTACTTCGACAACGTGGGCGGCGACATCCTCGACGCCGCCCTGACCCGGCTGGCCATGCACGCGCGCGTCGTGGTCTGCGGCGCGATCAGCCAGTACAACAACGCCTCCCCGGTCAAGGGACCCGCCAACTATCTCTCGCTGCTGGTGCGCCGCGCCCGCATGGAGGGCTTCGTCGTCTTCGACTACGCCAAGCGCTACGCGGAGGCCGCGAAGGAGATCTCCGGCTGGATCGGCGCCGGCCGCGTCAAGGTCAAGGAGCACGTGGTGCGGGGCACGGTGGACGACTTCCCCGAGACGCTGCAGATGCTCTTCCGCGGTGAGAACGTCGGCAAGCTCGTCCTGGAGCTGGCGTGACGGCCGTCGGCGGCGGGGCCGGGCTCCGCGGCAAGGTGGCGATCGTCACCGGCGGCGCCAGCGGGCTGGGCCGGGCCACGGCGCTGGCGCTGGCGAAGGCGGGGGCGCGGGTCGTGGTCGCGGACCTCGATGCGCAGGGCGGCCGCGAGGTGGCCGAGACGATCGACGGCCACTTCCGTGCCTGCGACGTCTCCGACCTCGACGCCAACCGCGCGCTGGTGGACTTCGCCCAGGAACGCTACGGCGGTGTCGACATCGCGTTCCTCAACGCCGGCGTGGCCACCGGATGCGGCATCGGCGACGACTTCGACCCGGCACGCTACCGGCGGGCGATGGGCGCCAATCTGGACGGCGTGGTCTTCGGTACGCACGCGGTGCTGCCCGCCCTGCGGGCACGCGGCGGAGGCTCGATCGTGGCGACCGCCTCCCTGGCCGGTCTGGCGGCGGTGCCGCTCGATCCCCTGTACGCGGCCAACAAGCACGCGGTCGTGGGCCTCGCCCGCTCCCTGGGCCCGGCCCTCGCCCCGGACAACGTGCGTTTCAACGCGGTCTGCCCGGGGTTCGCCGAGTCGCGCATCATCGACCACCTGCGCGGCATGCTCTCCGAGCAGGGGCTGCCGGTCATCCCGGCCGAACTCGTGGCGGACACGGTGCTGCGGATCGCCACCGGGGAGGGCACGGGGGAGTGCTGGTTCATCCAGCCCGGTCGCGACCCGGAGCCGTTCCGGTTCCGCAACGTGCCCGGTCCGGGCAGGCCCGCCGGCGTCTGAGCGTCGTACATCCCGACGACGTGCCCCATGGTGCCGGGCGGCTCACGCTCTCAGGTGAGCTGCCCGGCCGTGGCCGTTCCCGGGCCGTCCTCGACCAGCCGTCCGGCTGACCTCGCACCCTTCGCGGAAAGGCATGTCACGATGAACACCTCCGACCCCACCCACCACGCCTCCGCCGTCCCGCCGGTGGATCACCGCGCGGCGGTCGCGGCTCAGACCGCACGGCTCGTCGCCACGGTCAGGGACGCCGACCTGGCCACCGCGGTGCCCCACTGCCCCGGCTGGACCCTGGCCGACCTGGTGAAGCACACGGGCAGTGTCCAGCGCTGGTTCTCGGTGCTGCTGCGCACGCGCATCCAGGAACCCCCGCGCACGCGTGAGGTGGACCTGCGGCTTCCCCAGGGGGAGGACGGATACGCCGACTGGCTGGCCGAGAGCGCGCTCGTGGCCGCCGAGGCCTTCGCGGCCACCGACCCTGACCTGCCGATGTGGGCGTGGGGCGTGGACCAGCACGCCCGATTCTGGGCCCGCCGCATGCTCTTCGAGACGCTGCTGCACCGGGCCGACGCCGAACTCGCCCTCGGCCTGCGGCCCGCCATCGACCGTTCCCTCGCCGTCGACGGGATCGACGAGTTCCTCGTCAACCTGCCCTTCGCCACCTTCTTCGCTCCCAAGGTGGCCGAGCTGCGCGGCCCCGACAGGACCATCCGCTTCAGCACGACCGACGGCGACGACACCTGGCTCGTTCGCCTGCGGCCCGACGGCTTCGGCCTGGATTCGGCCGACGCGACCGCGGACACCGCTGACGCGACCGTCCGGGGCACCGCGGCCGATCTGCTCCTGCTCGTCTACGGCCGCCTTCCTCACCGCGCCGAGCCCCTGGCCCACGAGGGCGACGAGCACCTGCTGACCCACTGGTTCGCCAACTCCGCCTTCTGAACGGCGGGCGTGCGGCCCGGCTGATCCGGGCCGCACCACCGCACCCGCGAGCGGCTGCTCATGAGCTGCCGCGCCACCTGTACGGGGCCCACGGGCCGGCCATGACACGCCGAGGGCCCGCCGGTGCGAGGTCCGAGGGGCGGGCGACGCCCGAACCGCACATGCGCCAGGTGAACCCGAGCCCCGTATCCGCCCTGCCGCACCGACCGGCTGCTCCTCAGCGGTGGCCCCTGCTACGGCGAGGTGGGCGGATGCGGGCTGCGGAGCACGAGCAGGGTGATCTCGCTGGGGGCGAAGACACGGAACGGCGGGCCCCAGAAGCCGGTGCCGCGGCTCGTGTAGAGGAGGGTGCGGGTGCCGTGGTGGCTGAGGCCGGCCAGGGCCGGCTGGTCGATGCGGACGAGGTGGTGGAAGGGCCAGATCTGGCCGCCGTGGGTGTGGCCGGAGAGCTGGAGGTCGATGCCGGCGGCCGCCGCCCGGTCGACGAACTTGGGCTGGTGCGCCAGGAGCAGGACGGGCAGGTCGGGGTCGGCGCCGTTCAGGGCTCCGGCGAGGTGGGCGCGGTGGCCGGCCAGTCCGGAGGACTCGGCGGTGACGTCGTCCACGCCGGCGACCACGAGGGTGTCGCCTCCGCGTTCCAGCAGCAGGTGGCGGTTGCGCAGCGGCTCCCAGCCCAGCTCGTCCATCAGGTCGACCCAGCCCTGGGCCTCGCTGTAGTACTCGTGGTTGCCGGTGACGTACACACGGGCCCGGGTGGCCCGCACGGTACCGAGCGGTGCCGCCTGGGCCCGTCGGCGTTCGGCCGTGCCGTCCGCGATGTCCCCGGTGTGGCAGACCAGGTCGGCCTCCAGGGTGTTCACCGTCTCGCACACCCGTGCCGACCAGCGGGCCCGGTCGATCGGGCCGTAGTGGGTGTCGGTGATGAGGACGACGCGGGTGCCGTCGAGCCCGGCACCCAGCCGGGGGAGCGGCACGTCGAGTCGGCGCACGCGTGGCACGCGGCGGGCCTCGGCGTACCCCCAGGCGAGCAGCACGGCGGTGGTACCGAGTACGGCCCAGGTGACGATGCGGGCCCGGTCCTGGCTCTCGCCGACGCCGGCCGCGGTCAGGACGAGCCGCACGAGCACGCCGAGCAGAACGGACCAGGTGAACAGGACCCAGCTGGTGCCCAGCAGGGTGCCACCGACGATCGCCGCCCGGTCCCGCTGGCGCCGGCCGTGGCCGCGCGCCATCGCCAGCGGCATACCGACGAGGCCGACGACGAACAGGAGGGTGCCGGTCAGTGTGACGGGCAGCGGCCAGTGCTGGCCGCCGTACAGGAGCACCCAGCACGGCGTGGCCCACAGCAGGACGGGGGCGATCAGGGGGAGGTAGCGCAGCAGGCGGAGCAGCCTGCTGCGCCGCGGCGTCCGCGCCTCACCCTCGGCGGTCCGGGTGTTGCTGGTGGCGGTCACGTTCTCCCCTCCCCGGCCGGTCTGCCGTTGCGGGCACTGTATCCGGTCGCCCCCGGGGCGGCCGGACCGGCGTCCACGGGCGCGAGCCCTCGGGGCGATGCGCTGGGCGGGCGGTTCGTGCGGGCCGCCCGTGGTGGCCGGGGAGCCCGCTCGCCGGGGCGGAGCGACGTTCTTCCCGCTCTTCGAGTCGCCTTCTCCCCGCTCTTCGAGCCGCCCGCCCGCCGACTGTGGAGCGAAGCCCGCCCCTCCTCGCGGCGGGCGTACCCGCGTGCGTGAGGGCAGAGCCCGCCCGCAGGAGGCGCGAAACCGTGCGGCGCGCGCCCCCGGCGTGCCCGCCCGCCCCGTCGTCCCCTCGTCGCGGCCGGCCAGAGCGCGGGGCGAGGGCCGCCGGAGCGGACGAACACGAGTGTCGCATTCTATTGGGCGATATGGGCTATTTCTGGCTCTTGTGACGTCATGTGGCGTTCTGGGGGCTTAGCGTGGTCGCGGAAGAGAAGCGCGCCGGGCCCAGTCCCGTGCCACCAACCCGGATTCGAGGTGTCGCCGCGTGCGCGGGTGTGGAATCCAGCGGGCTCCGGGCAGGAACGTGCGTACCGCGCGGCAGCGGTGGCTCAGGGCTCTTGCCGCACTGCCGCTGCTGGCGTCCCCGCTCGCCGCGTGCGGCGGCGGTGAGGGCTCCGGCCCGGTCACCGTCAACTGGTACAACTTCCCCGACGACTCCGGCGCCCTGCAGAAGGCGGCCGACCGGTGCGGTCAGCAGTCCGGCGGGCGCTACCGGATCGTCTACCACAAGCTTCCGCGCGCCGCCGACGGCCAGCGCCAGCAACTCGTCCGCCGGCTCGCCGCCGAGGACGACTCGATGGACGTCCTCGGCCTCGACGTCACCTGGCCCGCCGAGTTCGCCGAGGCACGCTGGATCCGCGAGTGGACGGGCCGCAACAAGCAGCAGGCCACCGAGGGCACCTTGCGCGTCCCCCTCCAGACGGCGACCTGGGAGGGCAAGCTCTACGCCGTCCCGTACAACACCAACACGCAGCTGCTGTGGTACCGCAAGGACCTGGTGCCCACTCCGCCCAGGACCTGGGCGGAGATGCTGGACACGGCCCGCCGGCTGGCCCAGCAGGGCAAGCCCCACTACGTGGAGATCCAGGGCGCCCAGTACGAGGGGCTCACCGTCTGGTTCAACACGATGGTCAGCAGCGCGGGCGGATCCATCCTCAACCCGAGCGCCACCGAGCCCTCCCTCGGCCCGCCCGCCGTACGGGCCGCCTCCGTCATGCGCGACATGGCGAACTCCCCGGCCGCCGACCCCTCCCTGTCCAACCAGATGGAGGACCAGAACCGGCTGGCCATGGAGTCGGGCGTGGCGGCGTTCGAACTCAACTACCCGTTCGTCTATCCGTCGATGAAGGCGAACAACCCGCAGCTGTTCAAGAACTTCGCCTGGGCCCCCTACCCCCGCGTCGACGCCGACCGGCCGTCACGGCCCACCATCGGCGGCATCGACCTGGCGGTCAGCGCCTACTCGCGCCACCCCGACCTGTCCTTCGAAGCAGCCCTGTGCCTGCGCGACCGGCAGAACCAGCTCACCGCGGCACTGGAGGGCGGTCTGCCGCCGACCTTGCGGGCCCTGTACGACGAAGCGTCGTTCGTCAAGGAGTACCCGTTCGCCCAAGAGGTGCTCGACGCCCTGCAGTCGGCGAGTGTCCGCCCGATCACCCCGGCCTACCAGAACGTGTCGATCGTGATCTCCCACGCGCTCTCCCCACCCTCCGCGATCAAACCGAAGAGCACGGTCGCCACCATCAGCAGCCAGATCGACGATGCCCTGCAATCCAAGGGTGTGATCCCGTGAACCGCCACCGTCCCCGATCCGCCGCCGGCCGGAACCCTCGTGCGCCACGCCCGCACCGAGGTGGTCCGAGATGAGCACGCAAGCCCCGTCGGAAGCGGGCCCACCGCCCGCCGAGCAGCAGCAGGGGGAGGACCGCAAGGCCCTGTCGGAGGGCGCCCGGCAGGAGCGGCGGCTCGGCTGGCTGCTCTGCGCCCCGGCCGTGATCGTCATGCTCGCGGTGACCGCCTACCCCATCGGGTACGCCGTCTACCTCTCCCTCCAGCGCTACGACCTGCGCTTCCCGGGGCAGGCGGAGTTCGTCGGGCTGAGCAACTACGGCATCGTGCTGTCCTCCCCGTACTGGTGGGACGCCTTCTGGGTGACGGTGTTCATCACGGGCGTCTCCGTCGCCGTCGAACTGGTCCTCGGTATGGGGCTCGCCCTCGTCATGCACCGGACGATCTTCTGGCGCGGCGCCGTCCGCACCTCGGTGCTCATCCCGTACGGAATCGTCACGGTGGTCGCCGCATACTCCTGGCAGTACGCCTGGACCCCCCAACTCGGCTATCTCGCCGGGCTGCTGCCCAGCGGCAGCGCCCCGCTGACCGAGCAGTGGCCCGCCCTGTGGCTGATCGTCCTCGCCGAGGTGTGGAAGACCACGCCGTTCATGGCGCTGCTGCTCCTCGCGGGCCTCGCCCTGGTGCCCGAGGAGACCCTGCGGGCGGCCATGGTGGACGGCGCCTCCCCCTGGCAGCGCTTCACCAAGGTGATGCTGCCCCTGATGAAACCGGCGATCCTGGTGGCACTGCTCTTCCGTACGCTCGACGCGTTCCGGATCTTCGACAACATCTACATCCTCACCTCGGGCGCGCACGGCACCGGGTCCGTGTCGATCCTCGGCTACGACAACCTGTTCACCGCCCTGAACCTGGGCATCGGATCGACGATCTCGGTGCTGATCTTCATCTGCGTCGCGATCATCGCGTTCGCGTTCGTCAAACTGTTCGGTGCGGCGGCACCCGGCGCGGAGGTGAAGCGCTGATGGCAGCCGTCGGAAGGACGCACGCCGTCCGATGGGGCGTCCTGAACGTCGCGGTGGTGCTGTACGCCCTGTTCCCGGTGTGGTGGATCATCGCCCTTTCCTTCAAGGACCCGAGCACGCTCACCGACGGGTACTACATCCCCAGGCAGTGGACCTGGGAGAACTACCGGGGCATCTTCCAGACCAGCGAGTTCACCCGCGCGCTGATCAACTCGATCGGTATCGCCCTGATCTCCACGACGATCGCCGTCGTGCTGGGCACCATGGCCGCCTACGCGGTCGCCAGGCTCAGGTTCCCCGGCAAGGGGCTCCTCATCGGCATGTCGCTGCTGATCGCCATGTTCCCGCCGATCTCCCTGGTCTCGCCGCTGTTCAACATCGAGCGCATCCTGGGGATCTTCGACACCTGGATCGGCCTGATCATCCCCTACATGACCTTCTCGCTGCCGCTGGCCATCTACACCCTGTCGGCGTTCTTCCGGGAGATCCCCTGGGACCTGGAGAAGGCCGCCAAGGTCGACGGGGCCACCCCGGCGCAGGCGTTCCGGCTGGTCATCGCCCCGCTGGCGGCGCCAGGCGTGTTCACCACGGCCATCCTGGTGTTCATCTTCTGCTGGAACGACTTCCTCTTCGCGATCTCGCTGACCTCCACCAACCGCGCCCGGACCGTGCCGGCCGCGATCGCGTTCTTCACCGGCAGTTCGCAGTTCGAGCAACCCACGGGGTCGATCGCCGCGGCCGCCGTGGTGATCACCGTTCCGATCATCATCTTCGTCCTGTTCTTCCAGCGGCGGATCGTCGCCGGACTGACCTCCGGGGCGGTCAAGGGGTGACCGGCCCCCGGGCGGCGGGCCCGCCGTGGACCCGCCACCCCCGATGGCGCACCCCTGAACCGGAAGCTGTGAAGACAAGGAGGCACCACCCATGGCCGAGATCGTCCTCTCGGGAGTCACCAAGCGTTTTCCCGACGGATCCCTCGCCGTGCAGGACGTGGACCTCGACATCGCCGACGGCGAGTTCGTGATCCTGGTCGGTCCGTCCGGATGCGGCAAGTCCACCACCCTGAACATGATCGCGGGCCTGGAGGACATCACCGACGGCACCCTGAGAATCGGCGACCGGGTGGTGAACGACCTTCCGCCGAAGGACCGCGACGTGGCGATGGTGTTCCAGAGCTACGCCCTGTACCCGCACCTGAGCGTCCGAGAGAACATGGGCTTCCCGCTGCGGCTGGCCAAGGTGGACAAGGCGACCATCAACCGCAAGGTCGAGGAGGCCGCGCGGGTCCTGGACCTGAGCGAGTTCCTCGACCGCAGGCCGGCCGCCCTGTCCGGCGGCCAGCGGCAGCGCGTGGCGATGGGGCGGGCGATCGTCCGCGACCCGAAGGCGTTCCTGATGGACGAGCCGCTGTCCAACCTGGACGCCAAGCTCCGCGTCCAGATGCGCACCCAGATCGCCCGCCTGCAACGGCGCCTGGGGACCACCACCGTGTACGTCACCCACGACCAGACCGAGGCGATGACCCTCGGCGACCGCGTCGTCGTCATGAGGCTGGGAGTCGTCCAGCAGGTGGGAACGCCCGCACAGCTCTACGACCTCCCGCGCAACCTCTTCGTCGCCGGCTTCATCGGCTCCCCGGCGATGAACTTCCTCAACGCGACCTTCGAGGGGAGCACCCTGCGCTCCGCCCTAGGGGAACTCCCTCTGGACGACCGGACCAGGCAGGCACTGGAGCGGCAGAACGCACCCCGCGAGGTCATCGTCGGCCTGCGTCCCGAGGCCTTCGAGGACGCGGCCCTGGCGCACGACGCCCACGGCCCGGTCATCACCGCCACCATCGACGTGCTGGAGTCCCTGGGCTCCGACGTGTACGTCTACTTCACCCAGGAGGGCGGCCCCGCGCGGAGCGCCGAACTGGAGGAGCTCGCGACCGACTCGGGTCTCAGGGACACCGGGGCCGGCGACGTCCAGCAGGTCGTCGCCCGCCTGGACGCCGCCACGCGTGCGCGGGAGGGCCGGCCGCTGGAGATGCGGGTCGACATGAGCAAGGCCCATGTGTTCGACCCGAGGACCGGCTCCAACCTCTCCCACCCGGCGAACGCCGGCTGACGAACCGCACCGGGGCGGGCCGTCCCCGCTGCTGGGGCGGCTCCGCGTCCGGCCAACCGCGGAGCCGCCCCGCGGCCGTGTCTCACGGGGTCCCCGCATGCGGCTCGGCGTCGATCTCGGCGATCAGGGCCTCGACGCGGGTCCTGATCTCGTCGCGGATGGGGCGTACGGACGCGACGCCCTTGCCGGCGGGGTCCTCGAGAGCCCAGTCGAGGTACTTCTTGCCGGGGAAGACCGGGCAGGCGTCGCCGCACCCCATCGTGATCACGTAGTCCGACGCCTGGACGGCCTCGGTGGTGAGGACCTTCGGCTCGGCGGCGGAGATGTCGATGCCGACTTCCTTCATCGCCTCGACCGCCGCGGGGTTCACCTGGTCGCCGGGGAGGGAGCCGGCGGAGCGGACCTCGACGCGGTCGCCCGCGAGGTGGGAGAGGAAACCGGCGGCCATCTGCGAGCGGCCGGCGTTGTGCACGCAGACGAACAGCACGGAGGCGAGCGGGGCGGAGGGCATGTGTTCTTCCTTGTCGAGGGGAGGGGCAGGCGGCGCGGGGGCTCGGATGCCCGGCCGGCCGGCGGGCAAGTCGGTGGTGCGGCGGTCGATGCCGCTGCGGATGTGGCGGGTGACCGCGGTCGGGGCGCGGTCTGGGCGCCGTCGAGGGACCCGTTCGGCGTGCTAATAGGTCAGTCCAGGCTGGTATCACCTTCGGCTGATGTGACATTATCAGCCCATGATGACGTCAGTCGACACTGACCTGCTCCGGGTGCTGGCCGACCCGCTCAGGCTCCGGATCGTGACCTTGCTCGCCCGCGAGACGCTGTGCACCACCCACCTCGTCGAGGAGACCGGTGCCAGGCAGACCAACCTCTCCAACCACCTGAGAGTTCTGCGCGAGGCGGGGGTCGTCGAGACCGAACCGTGCGGACGCTTCACCTACTACAAGCTGCGCCCCGACGTCGTCGCCCAGCTCGCCGGGCAGTTCGCCGACCTCGCCGAGCAGGCCCGTGCTGCCGCCCACAACAAGAGGGCCTGCCCGTGACCCGCACCGAGGCGCCCGCGACGAACCAGGAAGCATCCGTCGTCGCCAAGCTCTCCACACTCGACCGCTACCTCGCCGTGTGGATCCTCATCGCCATGGCAGTCGGCCTCGGGCTCGGGCGGCTGATCCCCGGACTGGACGACGCGCTGGCGAAGGTGGAGATCGGCGGGATCTCCCTGCCGATCGCCCTCGGCCTGCTGATCATGATGTACCCGGTCCTGGCCAAGGTCCGCTACGACAAGCTCGACGCCGTCACCGGCGACCGCAAGCTGATGATCCCCTCCTTGGTCATCAACTGGATCCTCGGCCCCGCGGTGATGTTCGCCCTGGCATGGATCTTCCTGCCGGACCTGCCCGAGTACCGCACCGGCCTGATCATCGTCGGCCTGGCCCGCTGCATCGCCATGGTGATCATCTGGAACGACCTCGCCTGCGGGGACCGCGAGGCAGCCGCCGTCCTTGTCGCGCTGAACTCGGTCTTCCAGGTCCTGGCGTTCGGCCTGCTCGGCTGGTTCTACCTCGACCTGCTGCCCGGCTGGCTGGGCCTCGGCGACGGCGAGCACCTGGACATCTCCATGTGGAAGATCGCCCTGAACGTGGTGATCTTCCTGGGCGTCCCGCTGCTGGCCGGCTTCCTGACCCGCCGGATCGGCGAACGAAAGACGGGCCGCGAGAACTACGAGCAGAAGTTCCTGCCGAAGATCGGACCGTGGGCGCTGTACGGGCTGCTGTTCACGATCGTCGTCCTCTTCGCCCTGCAGGGCAGAACCATCACCTCGCAGCCGCTGGACGTGGCCCGTATCGCCCTGCCGCTGCTCGTGTACTTCGCGGTGATGTGGTTCGGCACCTTCGCGCTCGGCAAGGCGATCGGTCTCGCCTACGACCGCACCGCCACTCTCGCCTTCACGGCCGCCGGCAACAACTTCGAGCTGGCCATCGCGGTCGCCATCGCGACCTTCGGTGTCACCTCCGGCCAGGCTCTCTCGGGCGTGGTCGGCCCGCTCATCGAGGTCCCGGTCCTCGTGGCGCTGGTGTACGTGTCGCTGGCCTGGCGGCGAAGGTTCACGGCCGACCGGCCGGGTTCATGACGCGGCACGTGGACGTGGTGGTGGTCGGCGCCGGCCAAGCGGGGCTGGCCGCCGGCCGCCACCTGCGTCTGCCGGGGACTGGACTTCACGATCCTCGATGCCGCGTCCGCGCCGGGCGGGGCCTGGCAGCACATGTGGGACTCGCTGCGTCTCTTCTCCCCGGCGGAACACTCCTCGCTGCCCGGTCGGGCCTCGCCCCACTCGTCCTCTGGCTTCGCGAGCCGGTAACGCAGCACCGGAGGGCCTCGACGGCTGGCTGAATGCTCATCAGTGCCGCCGCGGAAATGGGGGAGCCTTGAGGGTGCAGGACATGATCGCTTGCGACAGTGTTGCAGTCTTCCTGCTGCTCACAGTGGTCTGGCAGATGTGGCGGCGGCTGACGCTTCGTTCCTGGGGCGTCGAGGTCGCCGCTCGGTGCATCGATCGTGATTGGCGTGGGAAGGGCGGCCCGCGGTTCCTTCTGAGCTATACGACGCCAGACGGCGTCAAGCGGACACACAGTGCAGATGAAGGCCACGTCCCCGCCGGCACCCGAGAGGGGGCCACCGTCGCAGTCCTCTACGACCCGATGTCCCCTGGGCGCGCGGAGACGGCACTCGCTTCCCGCAAACCGTTCTGGAAGCACTACGACATGGCGGGCCTGCTGGGAGTTGCCCTCAGCATCGTGCCGATGGTGCACGTCTTCTAGACCGGCCGCCTCGCGTCGAAAGCGGCGCACGCCCGCCCTCACGCGACGGGTCCAGCGCACATCCGACACAACAGAGCCCTCTCACTCACGCAGTACTTGCCAGACGCGGCCTGGCGGGCCCTGTCGCGTCGAGCTGATCGGCCGGCGGACGGCCACCGCCCTCACGGCGACCGCGCGCGAGTGCGGCGGCGACCCGCACAGCGGGGTTGGCGCCGCCCACGACGCCGACACGTCGGCCGGTGAAGGGCTCGGGGCCGCGGTGGTCGACCGCGTGCGGCGACCTGACGGGAGACCCTGGTGTCGCCCCGGTCCGAAGACCCCCCGAATTTCGATATGCGTCTATGTTGACGTTCGTCGAAACAGCTGGCAAGCTCCGAGGTGTCGGCAGTCATCGACAGATATCGAAACAAGGAGTCGTCGTGGCTACCGCCGTCCACACCGTGCTTGCGGTGACCCTGGAACGCCGCACCGCCCGCCATCCGGCCGGCGTCGGTTTCTGCGACAGCCGCGCCCAGGCCAGTGGCGCCCTGCCCGAGCGGCCGGTTCCGCCGGCACAACCAGCCGATCGCCCTCACCCACGCGCGCTGAGCCTCCTCCACCTCTCAAGGAGCCCGAGCACCATGAGCACCCAGCAGCTCCCCGTCGTCGTCATCGGAGCCGGCCCCACGGGCCTGGCCGCTGCCGCCCACCTCGTCGAGCGCGGCATCGAGCCACTGGTCCTGGAAGCGGGACCGGCCGCCGCCTTCGCGGTGCGCGAGTGGAGCCACGTGCGGCTGTTCTCCACCTGGGGCGAAGTCGTCGACCCGGCCGCCGAGAAGCTCCTCGCTCCCACCGGCTGGACCCGACCCGACCCGGCCGCCTACCCCTCCGGCGGCGACTGGGCGGACCTCTACCTGCGGCCGCTCGCCGACGTCCTCGGCGAGCGGGTACGTACCGGCGTCACCGTCACCGGTGTCTCCCGGGCGGGCCGGGACCGGCTCGTGGACGCCGACCGCGAGCAGCAGCCGTTCGTCGTTCACATCACCGATGCCGAGGGCCGTGACGAGCGCGTCCTCGCCCATGCCGTCATCGACGCCTCCGGTACCTGGGCCACACCGTCCCCGGCCGGCGGCAGCGGCCTGCCCGCGCTCGGTGAGAAGGCCGCCGCGAATCGGATCACCTACCGTGTCCCGGACCTGAAGGACCCCGCCGTCCGGGCCCGGTACGCGGGCAAGCGCACTGCCGTGATCGGCTCCGGAGCCTCGGCCTTCACCGCCCTCGCCTACCTGGCCGACCTGGCCAAGTCCGACGACGGCGCGGGAACGAAGGGGGTGTGGATCCTGCGCCGGGGCATCTCCGGCTCCACCTTCGGTGGCGGGCAAGCCGACCAGCTTCCGGCGCGCGGCGCGCTGGGCCTGACGGCGAAGGCCGCCGTCGACGAGGGCCACGCCGACGCGGTCACCGGCTTCCGCACCGAGGCGATCGAGCGGGCGGACGACGGCCGCCTGACCCTGGTCGGCGAGGACGGGCGCCGCCTGGCCCCTGTCGACGAGGTGATCGTCCTGACGGGCTTCCGCCCCGACCTCTCCTTCCTGGGCGAGCTGCGTCTGGGCCTCGACGAGCGCCTCCAGGCGCCGGCCGAACTGGCTCCGCTGATCGACCCGAACCAGCACTCCTGCGGCACCGTCCACCCCCACGGCCACCGCGAGCTCTCCCACCCCGAACCCGGGGTGTACCTGGTCGGCATGAAGTCCTACGGTCGCGCCCCGACCTTCCTGGCGATGACCGGCTACGAGCAGGTCCGCTCCGTCGCCGCCGCGCTCGCGGGCGACCTCGAGTCAGCCGACCGCGTCGAACTCACCCTTCCCGAGACCGGAGTCTGCGGCGGCGCCGGCCTGTTCGACGCTCCCGACGCCCAGCAGGCCGACGGCGGCGGCTGCTGCGCGCCCACCGCGCCGCTCGTCCAGCTCGGCGCCCCCGCCACGCTCGGGACGCCTGCCCAGCAGGCCCCGGCGGGCGGCTGCTGCGGTTCATGACCGGCCTGGACACCCGCGACGGCGGGGCTGCGACCGGAACAGGGGACGACGGGTCGCGGCCCTCCGCAGAGTGCGTGGACGAGGCCCCAGGTCAGGATTTGCGTGGCGGGAGGGCGGGCAGAGCCTTCCCCCGTCCTCACCCCCCAGATCACCGCCGCGACCGGTTGGCCGACCGGGGCGGCCACCGCGGTGTTCTCCCAGGCTCTCGCGTCTCCGCCCTTGCCGGAATCCGTGTCGGCCGCCTCCTCGGCCGTCGCGGCCCCCGCGCCGTGACGACCGCCGGCACGGTGCTCGGCGTCATCAGCCTGCTGATCGTGGCCCCGGCCCCCGCCGTCCCGGTCTTCCTCAGCCGGGTTCCGTCGGCTCGGAGAGCTGGAGGAGGGCACGCCGGCGTACCAGTACGCGCGCAACACGCTCATCGAGGCGCCGGCCGGACTCGCGATGGCCGCCACCTTCTGTCGGCCCGCGTTCGCCGCTCTCACCCGCTGGTGAGCCCCGGACCCGCGCTGGGCGCCGAGCCTGTCGAGTGGCTCCTCCTCGCGTGAGGTTCTCGCAGCGGTCGAGGCGGTAGCCGAGGTGCGCCGGTGAAGGGAGAGCCCCGGCCCGCCGGGGCTCGGGGGCAGCCATGCCTTCTCTGCGGTCACGGTTGGGTCCTGAGCCGGAATTATGGCTTCCATCACAGCCGGCGCGATCTTGCCCTGGTGTGATCGCCAGATGCTCGGTTTCTTCCTCCGTCTCCTGCCCTTCTGGATCCGGGAGCCCTTGCTCATCGTGGTCGGGTCTGTTTTCGGCGTACGCATCATGTATCTGGCCCTGCGCGACGAGGAAGGGGCGGCAGCCGCGATCGGCGTGGCGTTCCTTGTCTTCACCGCGGTGCGCGTCCACATGGTCGTCCGGGCCCTGCGTGCGCGCCGGAACCCGAGCACGGCGGCCTCCGCGGGCAGGGCGGTGTCCGACGTTGCCGCCCAGCCCCAGCCCCAGCCCCAGCCCCAGTCCCAGTCCCAGTCCCAGGCTCCGGCGGGGCAGCGGCCGACTCCGGCCGCTACCGAGAAGGAGCCCAACGCGTGGGGCCAGGCAGTCGCCGCCGTGGCCGTGGTCGCGGCACTCGGGGCCGCACTGTGGCTCGGACCGCATCTCCTACCTTCCGACATCGACAACGCGCCCCCGGCCGCCTCATGTTCGAGCGGGGAGGACGAGGAGCTGCCGAGCGCCTACGAACACACGGCCCGGGCTGTCACCGGCGGCGAGCTGTGCAAGGCGCTCAACAGGCCCGACCTGGCCCAACTCCTCGGAACGCCCACGGAGACCGCGGCGGTGGCCTCCGGCACCAGCAACACCGCTCCCCTGACCGACGGGAAGGTCGCCCAGCCGGAGGCTGAGGTCCAGTTCGACACCTACACCGTGAACGTCTCGGCCACGTACAACGAGCTGTCGGTCGCCCAGTACGTGAAACTGATGGCGTTCGGGGAGGAGACGGACATCAGGACGCTCTCGGTCCTCGGCCGACCCGCGGTCCTCTTCTCGGATCACACCATGAAGATCGAGATCGATCTCGGGAGCGGCGGATCCGGCGGACCCGTCGAGCGAGGCCCACAGGCCAGAACGCTGACCGTGGCCCTCGACGGCAAGGACCTGGGCGGCTACTACGACATCACCGTGTGGAGCGCATCCGGAGCCCTCCCGGACGACAGCGCTCTCCTCGACATCGCCGAGAAGGTTCTTCCGGCGATCCCGGAACGGAGTGTGTGACGAGGTGCTCGGGGGCCACACCCGTGTGTGCCCTCAAGCCGCAGCGTCAGGGAAGCCCAGGCAGGGAGCCCTCTCCCCGTTGAAAGCGATGTTCCTCACAATCATCGGCTTCGTGTGCCCGTGTAAAGTCGAGAGCGCCCTTGACCTGCACAAAGCAGGCAGGGAGCCGACTTCCAGGAGTTCAACATGCTGCGCACCATGTTCAAGTCCAAGATCTAGCGTTTGGGTATTGTGGCAGGTCAGCGCCCTGATCGCTGCCTCCAGGTCAGCAAACGGTCAGCATCGGTCGCGGAGCGTCCCTGCTTGCTGACCGATGGCCGCCATGACGGAGGACCTGGGCACAGGTGCCTGGCTCCCGCGGCAAGGTCGTCATTTCTGACACCGAGACCGAAGCCACAGCCGACTCCACTGCGGCGGCCCTCCGCGTAACCTCCTGCGTCATGATCACCCGCGCCCGCGAGCGGGGCTGCTCCCGGGTCTGTAGGGCAGCCGGTTGCCACGCCATCTGGGGGCCTGCACGGGTAGGCGATGATGCGCTGAAAACTCCTGACGAAATACCGACCGGGGCCAGTTCGCGACTCGGGCATGATGATCGGGAAGACGTTGGGGTTCGGGAGGGCGCGTGGATGAGGAGGGGGTGGACCTGATCTGCCTGATCGACCCGGACAGCAGCGTCCGGGTACGCATTCTGGGGCGGAACAGGCCCGGGGACACGCCGTACAACGACTACCTTGATGCCGAGCTCGTCATCACGAGCGCCTTCGTCGGCGGGCGCCTTGGGCTGTGCTTGTCACCGGAAGTCATGGACGACTGGTCAACGGCCCTGAACGAGCTCTCCGACAGGCAGGGCATCCGCTGGACGGCCATGAGCGACGCCGAGATCCGGATTGAGATCGACAGGCAATTCTCGGTGCCCCGTCCCGTCGTCACGGTGGACGACGGTGGCGAGTCCGGGGTTTCGGTCCGCGTTGTCCTGGATCCGGGGGACAACTGGGTGGACGAACTGCGTGAGCAGCTCGGACGGGTCCGGCAGACGTGGCCGAACGAGGTGGTGACGACGCCTCGGTCAAGGGGCTACTGGCAGTGAGTTCAGGCGTCGCCAGCAGATGAGTGCGCATCCCAGGGTGAGGAAGGCTTCGTGGATGTCATCTCGTATCTCCCAACGGATCCGCAGGCGGCGGAACCAGTGCAGATGGGCGAACGCGCGCTCCACGACCCAGCGTTGAGTGCCCAGACCGGAGCCGTGTTCGGTGCCACGGCGGGCGATCAGTGGCTTCACGCCGAGGTCCCAGACAAGACGGCGGTACTTGTCGTGGTCGTAGCCACGGTCCGCGAGGACCACGTCCGGGCGGCGCCGGGGCCGGCCGCGCTTGCCCCGCACTGGCGGCACGGCCTGGAGCAGCGGGATCATCTGGGTGACGTCGTTGCGGTTGCCGCCGGTCAGGGTG
Organism: Streptomyces sp. bgisy159; assembly: GCF_057707805.1. Taxonomy (NCBI): domain Bacteria; kingdom Bacillati; phylum Actinomycetota; class Actinomycetes; order Kitasatosporales; family Streptomycetaceae; genus Streptomyces; species Streptomyces sp. bgisy159. The sequence continues at coordinate 52,647 of NZ_JBYIQX010000039.1, forward strand.
GCGGCGAGCGGGATCTCGGTGGCGTCGGTGATCAGGTGGTGCTTGCTGCCCGTCCTGCCCCGGTCGACAGGGCTTCGTCCGGTCTTGGAGCCCCCTTTAACGCGCGGATGTGGGAGCCGTCGACGGCCGCCCGGGAGAAGTCAAAGGCGTCCGCGCTGCGGAGCTTGGCGAGGAGGACCTAGTGCAGCCGGGACCGCACGCCGGCCTCGGTCCACTCGGCCAGGCGCCGCCAGCAGGTCATGCCCGACCCGAAGCCGAGTTCCTGCGGCAGGTGTTCCCAAGAGATCCCGGTGTGCAGCACGAACAGGATGCCCTGGAACACCAGCCGGTCCGGATGCCGCTTGCGCCCAGGGTGCAGGGTCCGGCGCTCAACCTTGGGCAGCAGCGGCTCGATCACTGCCCACAGCTCGTCGTCGACTTCCCACGGCTTCGGACGAGCCACCCCGCACCCCCAGATCATCGGTTCCGGAGTGATCCAACCACCTCGAAGATCATTTCGTTAGGAGTTCTAAGCGCCCACTGGGTGAGACGTCCGAGGGAAGGGCGGGCGCCCGCCCGATGTACGTACCACAGGGGACCCCGAATCCGCCGTGCCGCCGCCTCCCAGCAGTGATGCTGGATGCATGGACACGACGACCACCGCGCCCCGCGCCGAGGTGCTGCGGGACCGCTATCGCAGCCGACTGCCCGAGCGCTTGCAGGAGCTGGCCGGCCCCATCGAGGGCAACGTGGACCTGCCGCTCCACATCGTCTGGTCCGGGCGGACGAGCTACAGCCTGGACCGTCCGAAGTCCCGCATGACGCTCTACCGGACCGTCCTCGCCGAAGGACTGCGCCAGGACCTGGTGACCCTCCTGCACCACCGGCTGCTCGCCGATCAGTGGCCCGTGCTGCGGCGCTTGATCAGCCCCTACATCCGCGAGGTCTGGGAGGACGCCTTCCCCGAGCTGCTCCGCACCGCTCCGGCCGACACGACCGCCGCATGAAGCTCACTCCGCTCCACGAGCGTCTCCTCGCCGACATCCTCGACCTCGGCTCCCCCTACCCTCTGGTCCTCACCGGCGGATACGCCGTGCAGGCTCACGGCCTGGTCGAACGCTTCAGTCGTGACCTCGACGTCGCCACCGAGAACCCCGCTCCGATGCAGGAGATCGTCGCCTCACTCACAGCCGGCCTCCGCGCGCGGATGCCGGACCACGCACGTCCAGACTGATCCGCTCAGCGGCCGGTTCCTCGTCATCGATCCGGACACCGGCGAGGAGTGTGAGGTCGATGTTCGTCGGTGAGGCCGAGGAAGGAGTCACGACCGCCGGCCAGGGCCTGGGTGTACTTGAGTGCGCCCCAGTGCTCCGCCAGTCCCCGGCCCGCACCGCGCCACGACAGGGCAGTGGCCCGGGCGAGGGTGTGGAGCACGTCCCAGAGGGTCACTTCGAACTGCCGGGGCAGCTCTGTCGGCAGGATCGGGACGAGGGCGGGCTTCCGGCGGAGCGGCTCGTCCTCGTTCTCCTTCCGCTTCTCGTCGTCCGCCGTGATGGCGGCCTTCACCTTCCCGACGAGCGCGTCGTCGGAGTGGACGGAGACGTTCGAGGGCCGGGTCAGGTCCTGGAGCACTTCCTCGGTCGGCTTCAACGGCTCTCCTTCACGGTGTGCGTGGGCGGTTCAGCCATCGGCTGGACCGTACGGAAGGGAGGAGCGGCGCACGCAAGTGCGCAGGGGCGCGTGAGCTGGACTTCGGCCCGGGCGGTCGGTGTCAGCGCCTCGACCCCGCCTCGCTCGCGAGTTCCACGCTGCCGAGGGCCTCGGGCGGGCGGCAGGCAGCGAGCCGGTTTCCGGGCGGTCGAGCGCCGACCGGGCGATTACCAAAGGGGACCGTTTCCCACGGACTAGAGCGATGTCGGTGCCCGACAGGTCGGTGCGTGGACGCACGTTGTCCGTGTGCAGAGTGGTCTCCCGCACCTTTAATGGTTCATCAGGCAAGTCAGCATCCGGCCAGCATGAGTCGCTGGGCTCTCCCGGACAATTGCCCGAACAGGCACCGGCGCGTTGCGAAAGCCCAGGCGTAATCCTTGAACCGCCCCGGCTCGGATGGAGACTCGATTTCGTGAAAGCATCGAGTCATGGCACGACCCTCCCGTTACCAGCTTGAGCTGCGCCGCCGTGCGGTGCGCATGGTCGCCGAGGTCCGCGACGATTGCCCGAACGAGACGGCCGCTCTGCAGGCGGTGGCCGACAAGCTCGGCATCGGCTCGCGGGAGACGCCGCGGAACTGGGTGAAGCAGCACGAGGCCGACGCGGGGACGCGTCCGGGGACGACGACGGAGGAGTCTGCCCAGCTCAAGGCGCTGAAGAAGGGGAACGCCGAGCTGAAGCGGGCCAACGAGATCCTCAAGGCAGCGGCGAGTTTCTTCGCGGCCGAGCTCGACCGGCCACACACGCGCTCGTAGCGTTCATCGACGAGCACCGGGACCGCTTCGGCGGGGTCGAGCCGATCTGCAGGTCGCTCACCGAGCACGACTGCAAGATCGCCCCTTCCACCTATTACGCCCACAAGAAACGCCTGGCCGCTCCGTCCGCCCGTACCGTGCGGGACACGGAACTCAAGGAGCTGATCCGGCAGGTCCACACCGACAACTACCGTGTCTACGGGGCTCGGAAGATCTGGCGGGAGCTGAACCGGCGGGGCCGCACGGTGGCCCGCTGCACCGTCGAACGGCTGATGCGCGAGATGGGCATCACCGGCGCCGTCCGTGGCAAGGAGGTCATCACCACGATCCCCGACCAGCAAGTCGAGCGGGCGCCCGACCGCGTCGAGCGCGACTTCGTCGCCAGCGCGCCGAACCGCTGCTGGGTTGCGGATTTCACGCACGTGGCGAACCTGGTCCGCAGTGGTCTACGTCGCCTTCGTCGTGGACACCTTCTCCCGCCGGATCGTCGGCTGGTCCGCCGCGACATCAAAGGAGACCCGGCTCGTCCTGGACGCTCTGGAGATGGCGCTGTGGCAGCGCGATCGCGATGAACTCCCCTACGTCCGGGGCGAGTTGATACGTCACAGCGATGCGGGCAGCCAGTACACCAGTTTCAAGCTGGCCGAGCACCTGGACACGGCCGGCATCGCGGCCTCGATCGGTTCCGTCGGCGACGCCTACGACAACGCCCTGATGGAGAGCACGATCGGCCTGATCAAAACCGAGTTGATCAAGCCGCAGCGCCCCTGGAAGACCCTCTCCCAGGTCGAACTGGCCACCGCCGAGTGGGTCGACTGGTACTGCCACCGACGCCTGCACGGTGAGATAGGCCACGTCCCACCCGTCGAATACGAGACCAGCTACTACCTGACAGCCACGAAACGCCAGGTCACAACCACTAACTGAGATCTCTACCGAACCCGGGGCGGTTCAGTTCGACGAGCCACAACAGCCTGGTTCGTACGGAAGCCCAGGCAGGGAGCCGGCTCACCGAAGTGAAGCGATGTTCCTCACAATCTTCGACTCAGGTGCGTGCCAGTTGTAGGGTGATATCGCCCTTGACCTGCAGAAAGCTGGCAGGGAGCCGTCTTCCAGGAGTTCAACATGCTGCGCACCATGTTCAAGTCCAAGATCCACCGCGCCACCGTCACCCAGGCCGACCTGCACTACGTGGGATCCGTGACGATCGACGCCGATCTGCTCGACGCCGCCGATCTGTTGCCCGGTGAGCTGGTGCACATCGTGGACATCACCAACGGGGCCCGGCTGGAGACGTACGTCATCGAGGGTGAGCGTGGCTCCGGTGTGGTCGGGATCAACGGGGCCGCGGCCCATCTCGTGCACCCCGGCGACCTGGTGATCATCATCAGCTACGCTCAGGTCACCGACGCCGAGGCGCGGGCGTTGCGGCCCCAGGTCGTGCATGTGGACGCGGACAACCGGATCGTGTCGTTGGGGGCCGACCCCTCGGAGCCGGTGCCGGGCTCCGACCAGGAGCGCAGCCCACAGGCCGTACGGGCCTGACCAGCCGACGAGGAGCGCGCCCATGACCGACATCGAGATCCGTGACGACCGGGCCGACGGGCGGTTGGAGGCCCTCGGAGACGGCGGTGAGGTCGTGGGCCGCATCGAGTACTTCACGCTGGAGTCACCGGCGTCGGCGCTGGTCCCGGTGCACACGATCGTGGAGCCCGCGCACGAGGGGAAGGGCATCGCCGGGTCCCTGGCCCGTGCGCTGTACCGCGTCGCCGCCCGTGAGGGCAGCGCCGTCGCCCCGCTGTGCCCGTACGTCATGAAGTGGGCCGCGCGTCACCCGGAGGAGGCGCCGGTCGCCGACCCCGCCCTGCTGCGCGCGGCGAAGGACTGGCTGGCGGCCCACCCGGGCCGCTTCTGACGCACCGCGTGCGCCTTCCCACGGCGTCCCCCGGCCCTGGCGGAACATCGCGTCGGCGGGACGGTGCCGTCGGCCTTCGGCGACCGGACAGCCCCGCGCGTGGCAGGGCCCGCCGCCAGCTGGGTGCCCGTGCTCCTCTGCCCGCCCGACGCCGTCGGACGACCCACGTGCCCCTCGTTGCGCCAAGCGGACGGTGACGGTCCGTGCCGCCGGGTGACTGTGCGCGCGCCGGGCGGGTAGCCGGGGGAGTAGTCCAAAGCCACTGCCGACCACTGGCTGGAGGACACCATGACCGACCCGTACCCCGACCCGGTGCAGCCGGGCCCCACGCCCGGCCCCGATCCGCAGGGCCCCGATCCGCAGCACCCGGAGCCACCTCCTGGCCCGGTACCCGCCCCGGAGCCTCCGCCGGCCCCGCCGCCACCCCCCACCCCGACACCGCCGGCGCCCCCGACACCGGCGCCCCCGGCCCCCGGCCCGGTGCCCGAGCCCGGTCCGTCGCCGATCCCCCCGGGACCGGAACCGGTCCCCAACCCGGAACCAGGTCCTCCGCTCAGCTGAGGGTGCCTCGACGCGCGAGGGGCGCGGGAACCGTGCGACCGGCCCCCGCGCCCCCGTAGCCCCGCAGACCCGTCACCGCTCACGTCGTGACGGGACGCCGGACTCCGGCGTCCTGGCTAGGCGGACACCTCCGACCGGTCGCCGCCCCACAGCGTGTGGAACGAGCCGTCCCGGTCCACCCGCCGGTACGTGTGCGCCCCGAAGAAGTCCCGCTGCCCCTGCGTGAGGGCGGCCGGCAGCCGTTCGGCGCGCAGGGCGTCGTAGTACGCCAGCGCGGCGGAGAAACCCGGGGTGGGCACGCCCTGACGGGTCGCGGCGACCAGCACCTCGCGCCAGTCGTCCTGCGCCGCGGCGATCTCCCGCGCGAACGTCTCGTCGCTCAGCAGGCTCGGCAGGTCGGGACGGGCGTCGTAGGCCGCGCGGATCCGGTCGAGGAAGGCCGCGCGGATGATGCAGCCACCGCGCCAGATCGAGGCGACGGCGCCCAGGTCGATGTCCCAGTCGTACTCGGCACGGGCCGCGTCGATCTCGTGGAAGCCCTGCGTGTACGACACGATCTTCGACGCGTACAGCGCCTGCTCGACCCGGTCGGCGAAGGCCGCCGCCTCCGCCTCGCCCAGCGGCGCTGCCGTCGGCCCGGCCAGCCCGCGCGACGCGGCGCGCAGCCCGGCGTGCCCGGACAGCGACCGCGCGAACACCGCCTCGGCGATCCCCGACACGGGGACACCCAGGTCCAGCGCGATCTGCACGGTCCACCGGCCGGTGCCCTTCTGCTCCGCCTGGTCCACCACCACGTCCACGAAGGGCCGCCCCGTCGCCGCGTCCACATGGGACAGCACCTCGGCGGTGATCTCGATCAGGTAGGAGTCCAGCCGGCCCGTGTTCCAGGTGCGGAAGATCTCCGCGATGCGCGCCGGCTCGTACCCGGCGACCTCGCGCAGCAGCTGGTAGGCCTCGCCGATCAACTGCATGTCGGCGTACTCGATGCCGTTGTGCACCATCTTCACGAAGTGACCGGCGCCGTCCGGGCCCACGTGCGTCACGCAGGGCGCACCGTCCGCCGCCTTCGCGGAGATCTTCTCCAGCATCGGGCCGAGCGAGTCGTACGACTCCTTCGGGCCGCCCGGCATGATGCTCGGGCCGTGCAGCGCGCCCTCCTCGCCGCCGGAGACGCCCATGCCCACGAAATGGATTCCCTGCTCGCGCAGTTCGCGCTCCCGGCGTCGGGTGTCGGCGAAGTGGGCGTTGCCCCCGTCGATGATCATGTCGCCGGGCTCCAGCAGCGGCGCGAACTCCTGGATCACCGCGTCCGTCGGGTCACCGGCCTTCACCATCACCACCAGGCGGCGGGGGCGCTCCAGCGCCGCCACGAACTCCTTGGCGGTCTCGGCCGCGACGAACTCGCCCTCGTGCCCGAACTCCTCCACCAGGGCGTGGGTCCGCGCCGCCGTCCGGTTGTGCACGGCCACCGTGTAGCCGTTGCGGGCGAAGTTCCGGGCGAGGTTGCGGCCCATGACCGCGAGTCCCGTGACGCCGATCTGGGCTGTAGTGCTCATACCGCCTGCTCCTCGAAACATGGATGGACAACGTGGAGGCCGTACCGGTCGTGCTCGCCCGCCAGTATGGTCCGTGCGGCTTCCCCGACCATGCTGACGTGCCGTTCCACCGGCCGCACATCCGCTTCTGCCCGCTCCAGTACGCGCGCCGGGCCGCGTTCGCCTCAGCCGGGGCGCCGACGATCCGGCCAAGGAGCGCGGCTTTCTCGCCATTTGGGGGGCGCAAGCGGCCGATTGCGCCCTTGTCCCGGCCGGTTCGCAGCGCTTACTTTTGCCGCCCTGACGCCTGTCGAGGGGGCTTGAGACATGGCCGTACGCGGCCGGCACCGCCGGTACCAGCCGAACAGGATCAACCGCGCCTCGCTCACCGTGACCGCGGGTGGCGCCGGTATGGCCATCCCGCTGATGGGCGCCGGCGCCGCCCACGCGGCGGACGCGGACACCTGGAACAAGGTGGCCGCCTGCGAGTCGAGCGGGAACTGGCACATCAACACCGGCAACGGCTACTACGGCGGGCTGCAGTTCACCCAGTCCACCTGGGAGGCCTACGGCGGTCTGCGGTACGCCGGGCGGGCCGACCTGGCCACCCGCGCCGAGCAGATCGCCGTGGCCGAGAAGGTCCTCGACGGCCAGGGGCCGGGCGCCTGGCCGACCTGTTCGACGCGGGGCGGGCTGACCCGGGACCAGGCCGAGCCCCGGCCGCACAAGGCCCCTTCCGGTGGTGGTCCCACCGCCGTCCAGGCCAAGGACATCCAGCCGCAGAGCACCCCGCAGTCCCGGGTCGGCAAGACCGCGATGTACACGGTGGTGCACGGCGACACCCTCTCCGGCATCGCCGAGCGCCGGCACGTCCAGGGCGGCTGGCAGCGGCTCTACGCGGCCAACCGGTCGACGATCGGTGCCGACCCCGACCTGATCCTGCCCGGCCAGCGGCTGGACGTGGGCGCCTCGTCGAGGCCGGGGCCGGCCGCACCGAAGTCCCGTACCGCCGAGAAGCCCGGCACCGCGTCGAAGCCGAAGACGGCCCAGAAGCCGAAGACGGCCCAGAAACCCGAGGCGGCCCACAAACAGAAGACGGCACCCGAGCCGAGGACCGCGCCCCGGCGCACCACGCAGCCGGCCGAGCCGAAGACGCGGAGCACCTCCACGTCCCAGGCCGCCCCCAGGACCCACACCGCCGGTCTGGTCGCCCCCGTGGCCGCCGCCACCGGCACGCGGTACCACGCCACCGGTTCCTCCTGGTCGAAGGGCTACCACACCGGCGTCGACTTCCCCGTGCCCACGGGCACCTCCGTGAAGGCGGTCGGGGCGGGCGAGGTGGTCAGCGCGGGCTGGGGCGGCTCGTTCGGCTACCAGGTGGTGATCCGGCACTCCGACGGGCACTACTCCCAGTACGCCCACCTCTCGGCGATCTCCGTACGTGCCGGTCAGTCGGTCACCGTCGGTCAGCGCATCGGCCGCTCCGGCTCCACGGGCAACAGCACGGGCCCGCATCTGCACTTCGAGGTGCGGACGGGGCCCGGTTTCGGTTCCGACATCGACCCGGTGGCGTACCTCCGGGCGGGCGGCGTCAGGATTTGACGCGGGTACGGTGCCGGTCGAGCACCGGGGCCGGCAGGACTGCCCGGCCGTCCGTGCCGGACCCGTACGGCGGCACCGGTGCGCCGACGGGCCCGCCCAGCGGGGAGGGCAGCCAGGCCGGCGCCGCCCGGCCCGCGTAGGGCACGGCGGCCGACTGCACCGGCACGGTGCCCAGCAGCTCGGCCTCCGGCACCGGTTCTCCGCCCGCGACCAGCACCCCGTCGGGAACGAGACGCTCGTCCGGGACCACCACCCCGTCGGGTACAAGACGCTGGTCCGGGACCAGCACCCTGTCCGGAACCAGTGCCTCCTCCAGAACCAGTTCCTCGCGCGCGGCGAGTCCGGCCTCCTGGATCACCGGCGTCGGCGCGCCCTCGGCCGCCGCGTCCGGTGTGCCGTCCACGCCCACACCCACCACCATGTCGCCACCCCCGGGCGTCCTCGCAAGGCGCTCGGTGGTCAGCAGGATCAGACCGCCCGCCGCCACCACGCCGCAGCTCAGCGCGAGCGCCGTACCGATGGTGCCGTAGCGGAAGGTCTCACCGAACATCGTGATGCCCACGGCGGCCGCCACCACCGGGTTGACCACGGTCAGCGTGGCCAGCGGGGCGGCGAGGCCGGCGCCCCGGTAGGACGCCTGCGACAGCAGTACTCCGGCGACGGCGAAGACGCCGATCGCGGCGAGCGTCGGCAGGTCGGCCGGGCGGACGGCGCCGCTCCAGTCGACGGTCGCGATCTTGGTGAACACGGACGCCATGCCGAAGGCGATCCCGGACGCGGTGGCCAGCAGCACACTGCGCACCGCCGGATGGCGGTGGGCGGCCCGGCCGGCGATCATCAGGGCGACCACCACCCCACCGGTGACCAGGGCGACGCTCACCCGCTCCGCGGTGCTCAGCGAGTGCGTCTCGGAGGCGCCGACCAGGGACAGCAGTCCGGCCAGACCCACCGTCGCCATGAGCGCGCCCCGCCAGGCGGTCCGTCCGGCCCGGCGGCCCACGAAGAGCGCCGCCATCGGCAGCGCGAACACGATCGTCAGGGCACCCAGCGGCTGCACCAGGCTCAGCGGCCCGTAGGCGAGGGCCACCACGTGCAGCAGGCCGCCGAGGCCGTTCATCGCCACCGCCGCCCACCAACTCGGCCGGTGCAGCGGCGCGTAGCTCCCCTCGGGCGAGGACAGCGCGACCTGCTCCTGCACGATCGCCCCGCCGGCGTAGGCGACGGCGGACACGAGCGACAGGACCACGGACAACGCGAGGGCGCTCATCGGCAGCTCCTCTGCGTGGGGCGGGGGCGCGGGGCCCGGCGCGGTGAACGGTCGGCTTCCATGGAGAACACGATGCCGCGCGGATCTCTTCCCGTCGTCGTCCCTGAGCATTCAATGGGTCCTACTGCCGATGGAGTACTCCGGACGCACCCTCCTCCCCAGGACGGGTGACACCCCCGACGGACCCCCTGATCACAACCCCGATCCCCCTTGGTACTACTGCCCTTCGTGGACCTCGACCCCGATCTCACCGCCCTCCGCCCGCTCGGCGGGTTCTTCCTCCTGCGCACGGCCGGAGACCCGCCGGGCGCGCTGCCGACCCTGGCGGACGCCTACGCCGGACGGTCATCCCATGTTTACGGACATTCCATGATTTTCCGCGTCCGGAAGGTCGCGCGGAGCATCCGTGCCCCGGAGGAGCGGGTCGCCGCGTCGGTGGCGCACCAGGGGCTGGCCGCCCGGCTCTGGTCGATCGCGCTGGGCTGCGCCGTGCTCTACGGCCGGCTGCCCGACCTCGACCCCCGGCTGGTGCGGTGGGACCCCGACGCCGGTGCGCCGGACGACCTGTGGCTGACCCGCGTACGGCCCCTGCCCGTGGACCGGCTCGCCGAGGTCGTGCTGGAGGGTCACCTGGAACCGCTGGCCGCCGTGGTGCGCGCCGACCACCGGCTCGCCCCCGGCCTGCTGTGGGGCAACGCCGCCTCGGCGCTGGCGGGGGCCGCGCGGCAACTGGAGCGCTGGGCGGGTGACCACGGCCGCCCCGACCTGGTCGCGGCCACCCGCTCCCTCGCCGGCCGGCTGTTCACCCATCCCCTGCTCGCGGGCACGGGGCGCCTGGAAGCCTCCGGCACCGGCGCGGGCGGTCCCGTCTTCCGCCGGCGCAGCTGCTGCCTGTACTACCGCGTCCCCGGCGGGGGCGTCTGCGGCGACTGCTGCTTCACCCGGCCCCCGCGCTCTTCCCCGCACGCCCCGTCTGGGCGACCATGAAGGAACCGGCCACGAGGAGCAGGGGGTTCCGGGTGCGAGTGGGACTGCTGAGCCGTGAGTACCCGCCGGACGTGTACGGCGGGGCCGGCGTCCATGTCGAGTTCCTCGCCCGGGAGCTGCGGCGGCTCGTCGACCTGGAGGTGCACTGCTGGGGCGAGGTCACCCCCCGGGAGAAGTCCGAGGGCGTCCTGCGGCACCGCCCCTGGTCCGCCCTGGACGGCGGGAACGACGCCCTGCGCACCTTCTCCGTGGACCTGTCCATGGCCGGTGCCCTGGCGGGCCGCGACCTGGTCCACTCCCACACCTGGTACGCCAATCTCGCCGGGCACGTCGCCAAACTGCTGCACGGTGTGCCGCACGTGATGACCGCGCACTCGCTGGAGCCGCTGCGCCCCTGGAAGGCCGAGCAGCTGGGCGGCGGGTACGCGCTCTCCAGCTGGGCCGAGCGCACCGCGATCGAGGCCGCCGACGCGGTGATCGCCGTCTCCGCCGCCATGCGCGCCGACGTCCTCGACTGCTATCCCGCGCTCGACCCGGCGCGGGTCCACGTCGTGCACAACGGCATCGACACGACGCTGTACCGCCCCGACCCCGGCACCGACGCCCTCGCCCGCGTCGGACTGGACCCGGACCGCCCCTACGTGCTGTTCGTCGGCCGCATCACCCGGCAGAAGGGCGTGCCGCACCTGCTGCGGGCGGTGCGCGACATCGACCCGGCCGCGCAGGTCGTGCTGTGCGCCGGCGCGCCCGACACCCCGGAGATCGACCGGGAGTTCCGCGAGCTGTTCGAGGAGCTGAGCCGGGCCCGCGACGGGGTGCACTGGATCCCGCGCATGCTGCCCCGGCCGGAGGTGATCCAGTTGCTCACCCACGCGACCGTGTTCGTCTGCCCGTCCGTCTACGAGCCGCTCGGCATCGTCAACCTGGAGGCGATGGCATGCGGCACGCCCGTGGTGGCCTCCCGGGTCGGTGGTATCCCGGAGGTCGTCGAGGACGGGCGTACGGGGGTACTCGTACCGGTGGACGAGGGCGCCGAGAACGACAAGAACGACAAGAACGACAAGAACGACGACAACGACGAGAGCTTCGCCAAGGGTCTCGCCCGGGCGCTGGACGCGGTGATCGGGGACCCGGCGGCCGCCCGGCGGATGGGCGAGGCGGGACGGGAGCGCGCGGTGGACGAGTTCGGCTGGGACGCGGTCGCCCGGCGGACGGTCCGGCTCTACGAGGAGATCCTCGAACAGGCTTAGATCTTCGAACAGGCTTACTCCGGTCTGCTCGGGGCAACCATGGCTCTACACCAGGGTGAGGGGAGCGGCCCATGCGTATCGGCGGACCTTCCGTGCTGGGGATCGTGCTCGCGGGCGGCGAGGGCAAGCGCCTCATGCCGCTCACCGCGGACCGCGCGAAGCCCGCGGTGACCTTCGGCGGGACGTACCGCCTCGTCGATTTCGTGCTGTCCAACCTCGTCAACGCGGACATCCTGCGGATCTGTGTGCTGACCCAGTACAAGTCGCACTCGCTGGACCGGCACATCACCACCACCTGGCGGATGTCGAGCCTGCTCGGCAACTACGTCACCCCCGTGCCGGCGCAGCAGCGGCTCGGCCCGCGCTGGTACCTGGGCAGCGCCGACGCGATCCTGCAGTCGCTGAACCTGGTGCACGACGAGCAGCCGGAGTACGTGGCGGTGTTCGGCGCCGACCACGTGTACCGGATGGACCCGCGCCAGATGCTCGCCCAGCACATCGACAGCGGGGCCGGGGTCACCGTCGCCGGCATCCGGGTGCCCCGTGCCGAGTCGTCGTCGTTCGGGGTGATCACACCGGGCCCCGACGGACGGACGGTCGAACGCTTCCTGGAAAAGCCGGCCGATCCGCCCGGACTCGCCGACGACCCCGGGTCGGTCTTCGCCTCCATGGGCAACTACCTCTTCACCACCAAGGCCCTCGTCGAGGCGCTGCGGCGCGACGCGGAGGAGGAGGACTCCGTGCACGACATGGGCGGCTCGATCCTCCCCCAGCTCACTGTGCGCGGCGAGGCGTGCCTGTACGACTTCAGCGAGAACTACGTGCCCGGCGAGACCTCCCGCGACCAGGGGTACTGGCGGGATGTCGGCACGCTCGACACGTACTACGAGTCCCACATGGACCTCATCGCCGAGCGCCCCAAGTTCAACCTCTACAACCGCAACTGGCCGATCTACACCCACTCCACCCAGCTGTCGCCCGCCCGGTTCAACGCGGGCGGCATGGCCAGCGAGTCGATCATCAGCGCGGGGTGCCTGATCCGGGGGCAGGTCACCCGTTCGGTGCTGTCGCCGGGGGTGGTCGTCGATCCGGGAGCGATGGTGCAGGGATCCGTGCTGCACGACAACGTCCACATCGGCCGCGGGGCGGTGGTGCGGGGCGCCGTGCTGGACAAGAACGTCGAAGTCCCACCGGGGGCCACGATCGGCGTCAACCCGGAGCGGGACGCGGCGCTGTACACCGTCTCGAAGGGTGGGGTGATCGCCCTGGGGAAGGGCCAGCGGGTGTCCTGACCCGGCGCGGGGCGAGGCGGCCCGGGCCGCCTCGAAGGGAGGCGGTTCGGGGCCGGGCGGGTGAACGGTCCGAGCCGCCCGTGTCGGCCGTACGGAGCAATCGGGCGGGCACTTAATGCGCTGTTAACTGAGCGTAGCCTGATCGCACTTGACCGTAATCGCGCGCAGGCGATTGACTGCTGTCACCTCATCCCCGTCGTCGCGAGGCGAAGCCCTTGACTGCTGATCTGCTGGCACCCCTCGACCTGGCGTTCTGGAACATCGAGTCCCCCGAGCACCCGATGCACCTCGGCGCCCTGGGCGTGTTCCCGGCCCGCTCGCCCACAGCGGGCGCCCACGCCGCCGACCTGCTCGCCGCGCGGGCCGCGGCCGTGCCCGGGCTGCGCATGCGCATCCGGGACGTGTGGCGGCCGTTCGACCCGGACCGACCGCTCGAACTGCGCCGGCCGCTGGCCCTGGGCGGTGCCGTCCGGGAGAGCGACCCGCACTTCGACCCGCAGCGCCACGTCCGGCTGCACTCGCCCACCGCCGACTTCCAGGGGGCGGCCGGGCTGCTGATGGAGCGGCCGCTGCACCGGGGTCGGCCGCCCTGGGAGGCGCACGTCCTGCCCGGCGAGGACGGCGTGTCCTTCGCGGTGCTGTTCAAGTTCCACCACGCCCTCGCCGACGGCCTGCGCGCGCTCGGCCTGGCCGCCGCCGTCCTCGACCCGCTGGACCTGCCCGAGCCGCGGCCCCGCCCCACCGCACCGTCCCGGCGCGCGGTGCCGGACGTGCGCCGGCTGCCGTCGCTGGTGCGCGGCGCCCTGTCGGACGTCGGGCGCGCCCTCGACATCGGCGCCTCCGTCGCCGTGTCCACCCTCGGCACCCGCTCCACCGCCGCGCTGACCGCCGCGCCCACCGGTACCCGCCGCACCGCCGGTGTGGCCCTCGACCTCGACGACGTGCACCGGGTGCGCAAGACCGTCGGCGGGACCGTCAACGACGTGCTGATCGCGGTCGTCGCCGGGGCGCTGCGCCGCTGGCTCGACGAGCGCGGCGACGGCAGCGAGGGCGTGGCGCCGCGCGCTCTCATCCCCGTCTCCCAGCGCCGCCCGCGCACCGCCCACCCGCAGGGCAACCGGCTCTCCGGGTACCTGATAAGGCTTCCCGTCGGCGAGAGCGACCCGCTGCGGCGGCTGGCCGCCGTGCGCACGGCCATGGACCGCAACAAGGACGCCGGACCCGGCCGGGGGGCCGGCGCCGTCGCGCTGCTCGCCGACCACGTGCCCGCCCTGGGCCACCGTATCGGCGGGCCCCTGGTCAGCCAGGCCGCTCGGCTCTGGTTCGACATCCTCGTCACCAGCGTCCCGCTGCCCAGCCTCGGCCTGAAGCTGGGCGGCAACCCCCTCACCGAGGTGTTCCCGTACGCCCCGCTGGCGCGCGGCCAGTCCCTCGCGGTCGCCGTCTCGACGTACCGCGGCCGGGTCCACTTCGGACTGGTGGCCGACGCCGTGGCCGTGCCTGACCTGGAGCGGTTCGCGGGGGCGCTGACCGCGGAGGTGGCGGCGCTGGTCGCGGTGTGCGTGGTGTGAGCGGGCGGGGCCGGCGGCGAGGTGTGAGCGGGCGGGCCCGATGGTGAGGTGTGAGCGGGCGGGTCCGGTTCCGGCGCGGTCGGGGGTCCGTGCCGGCGCCGGCCGGGCGCCGGTCCGGGGCCGCGGCGGGTGGCCGAGCGGGTTTGGGGGCGGGGCCCGGTGCTGAAGTAAAATTCCGCGTTCGAAAGCGAGCGCGGTCGGCGCGCCGCTCGGTGGACCAGGGAACGGCAGCGCGATGACGGTGACAGAAGACGGCCCGGTGACGACGGACGACGCGTCCGTGGAGCCCTACGGCCCCGGCATCGACCCGGAGCGCCTCGCGGTCTGCCTCAGCGTGCTCAAGGAGCTCGACGAGCTGGAGGTGGACCACCCCGACGCGATCGCCGTGCGCCGCGCCACCTCGCACATCTACCGCTCAGTCAAGCAGCGCCGCCGCCAGGAGCGCCGGGCCGCCAAGACGGCGCACGACCGGCAGGTCACCGAGGCCACGGCCACCGGTTCCGCGCAGCGCATCGACGACGAGACCGAGGGCCTCCTGCCGTCCTCCCGGGTCGGCGAGGGGAAGATCGCGGGGATACTCCAGCGCCCGCGCTCCTGCTACACCTGCAAGAAGCGCTACGTGGAGGTCGACTACTTCTACCACCAGCTCTGTCCGGACTGCGCCCGCACCAACCGGGCCAAGCGCGACGCCCGCGCCGACCTCACCGGCAAGCGCGCACTGCTCACCGGCGGCCGGGCCAAGATCGGCATGTACATCGCGCTCCGGCTGCTGCGCGACGGCGCCCACACCACCATCACCACGCGCTTCCCGAAGGACGCCATCCGCCGGTTCAAGGCGATGGACGACTCGGCGGACTGGATCCACCGCCTGGAGGTCGTCGGCATCGACCTGCGCGACCCCGCCCAGGCCGTCGCCCTGGCCGACCAGGTCGCCGAGCAGGGCCCGCTGGACATCCTGATCAACAACGCCACGCAGACCGTGCGCCGGCTGCCCTCCGCCTACGCCGCGCTGGTCGAGGGCGAGAGCGCTCCGCTGCCGGCCGGGGAACTCCCCGCCCACCACGTCATCGGCGCCTTCGGCTCCGGCGCGGTCGACGGCCTCGCCGCGCTGCCCGTCGGCGTCAGCGGACTCGACGCGCAGCAGGTCGCCGACCTCGCGCTGGTCGCCGGCCACGCCAGCGTGGAGCGGCACCGCGCAGGCACCGCCATCGACGCGGGCGGTCTGGTCCCGGACGTCGTCGAGAGCAACACCTGGGTGCAGACCATCGAGCAGATCTCGCCGGTGGAGCTGCTGGAGACCCAGCTGTGCAACTACACCTCGCCGTTCATCCTCATCAGCAAGTTGCGCCCGGCGATGGCGGAGGCCGCGCGCAGGGCGCGGAGCAAGCGCGCCCACATCGTCAACGTCAGCGCCATGGAAGGAGTGTTCAACCGCGGCTACAAGGGCGCGGGCCACCCCAACACCAACGCCGCGAAGGCCGCGGTCAACATGGTGACGCGGACCAGCGCCCAGGAGATGTTCGACGCCGACGGCATCCTGATGACCTCCGTCGACACCGGCTGGATCACCGACGAGCGCCCGCACTTCGACAAGCTGCGGCTGGCCGAGGAGGGCTTCCACGCCCCCCTGGACCTGGTCGACGGCGCGGCCCGGGTCTACGACCCGATCGTGCGCGGCGAGTCCGGCGAGGACGTCTACGGGGTCTTCCTGAAGGACTACGCGCCGGGCAAGTGGTGACGCCCGCCCGGGCCCGGACGGCCCGGACGCCGCGGCGCGCCGTTTTGCCGGTCCCTTGCGCCGATCGACCGAACGGGTGAGACACCGAGGGTGACTTTCCGGGCGTACGGGTCAATTCACATGGGACGACATCGGGGTGACTTGCCATAGTTACCCCAAATTTTCGGCGCTATCGAGCAGGCCCCCGCTCATCTGGTTAATCTGGGGCGGACGGACAGCAGTAAGGGGTCCCACCCACACCCACCGTCCGTCATGGGACAAGCCGGACACAGCGGTTTGCTCTCCTTGCAGTGATCGGCGCCACCGCGCCCGAGCCGCCTTCAAGCATGACCCGAGGGCGCGTCAGGCGCCGGAGCGCAGACCGACCGGCACGCCCCGAGGGTGACCCGACACATAAGGAGTGCGCGGTGACACCGGAGAAGACGAATCGCGAGCAACGCCCCAAGGAACGCAGCGAGCGCGTCGGCCGCCGGCCCGGCGAGCTCGGCAGCCTCGACGTGTGGGCCCGTTCGGCCCCGATCCGCCTGGCGGGCTACGAGGACGACCTCGCCGAGCCCCATATCCTGCCCAGCGTGGACTGAGCCGGTCCCCGCCGCGCGAACGCCGACGGCGGGGGCGCACCGATCGCGCGCCCCCGCCCGCCGAAAAGCACCCCCCCGCCCAAAGGGGCCCTCCCGCCCCCAAGCCGCTACCCC
>NZ_JBYIQX010000004.1:0-286694 GCF_057707805.1 Streptomyces sp. bgisy159
CTGCAGTTTCCGGGGATATTTCCCGCTATCGCCCCTTCGGCCCGGTGGCTGAAAAGCGCCGGTGTGAATCAGGTCATCCCCGCCCCATCGCCCGGGTCAGGTCGATTTCGATCACCACCCGGGCCGGGTTGGGTGACGGCACCCGTCCGTACCGCTCCGCGTAGCGCCGCTCGGCCTCCGCGACCCGGTCCGGGTCGGTGTCCACCCGGGCGATCCCCTCCAGCGTGGCCCAGCGGCGCCCGTCCACCTGGCACACCGCCACCCGTGCCCCGGTCGGGCCTGCCGCCCGCACGTTCCCCACCTTCGTGCTCGCCTTGTTCGCGATCACCCGGGCCAGCCGTGCCCCGGGGTCGTAGGTCACCCCGACGGGTACCACGTGTGGGGTGCCGTCCGGGCGGAGCGTGGTCAGGGTGCACAGGTGTCTCTCCTGCCAGAAGGCGAGGTACGGCGCGTCCGGCGCGCCCGGATCCTGGGGATATGCGGCCATGGCCGGGAACTTATCCGCCGTACGGCCCCCATCTCCACCTTGAGCGGAATAGACTCAACTTTGTGTACGCTGTTCCAGTCAGTACTGGGAGACGCTGACGCCAGGAGGAGAGAGCGAACGTGGACGCCGAGCTGACCAACCGGAGCCGGGAAGCGATCAACGCGGCCGGCAACCGCGCCGTGACCGGGGGGCACCCCGATCTGACCCCCGCCCACCTGCTGCTGGCGTTGCTGGAGGGCCGGGAGAACGAGAACATCACCGACCTGCTCGCGGCCGTCGACGCCGACCAGGCCGCCGTGCGCGCCGGGGCGGAGAAGGTGCTGGCCGCGCTGCCCAGCGTCACCGGGTCCACGGTCGCGCCGCCGCAGCCCAACCGGGAGCTGCTGGCCGTCATCGCCGACGCCCAGGCGCGGGCCCGGGACCTCGGCGACGAGTACCTGTCCACCGAGCACCTGCTCATCGGGACCGCCGCCAAGGGCGGCCAGGCCGGCGAGGTGCTGGCGGCACAGGGCGCCACCGCGAAGAAGCTGCTCGACGCCTTCCGTGCGGCGCGCGGCGGTCGGCGGGTGACCACCTCCGACCCGGAGGGCTCGTACAAGGCCCTGGAGAAGTTCGGCACCGACTTCACCGCCGCCGCCCGGGAGGGCAAGCTCGACCCGGTCATCGGCCGCGACCAGGAGATCCGCCGGGTCGTGCAGGTGCTCTCCCGCCGCACGAAGAACAACCCCGTGCTCATCGGCGAGCCCGGCGTCGGCAAGACCGCCGTCGTGGAGGGCCTCGCCCAGCGCATCGTCAAGGGCGACGTGCCCGAGTCGCTGCGCGACAAGCGGCTGGTCGCGCTGGACCTCGGCGCGATGGTCGCCGGCGCCAAGTACCGCGGCGAGTTCGAGGAGCGGCTGAAGACCGTCCTCGCGGAGATCAAGGACTCCGACGGTCAGATCATCACGTTCATCGACGAACTGCACACGGTCGTCGGCGCGGGCGCCGGCGGCGACTCCGCCATGGACGCCGGGAACATGCTCAAGCCGATGCTGGCCCGCGGCGAGCTGCGCATGGTCGGCGCGACCACGCTGGACGAGTACCGGGAGCGGATCGAGAAGGACCCCGCGCTGGAGCGGCGCTTCCAGCAGGTGCTGGTCGCCGAGCCGAGCGTCGAGGACTCCGTCGCCATCCTGCGCGGGCTCAAGGGCCGCTACGAGGCCCACCACAAGGTGCAGATCGCGGACAGCGCGCTGGTCGCCGCCGCCACCCTCTCCGACCGCTACATCACCTCCCGCTTCCTGCCCGACAAGGCCATCGACCTCGTCGACGAGGCGGCCTCCCGGCTGCGCATGGAGATCGACTCCTCGCCCGTCGAGATCGACGAACTCCAGCGCGCAGTCGACCGGTTGAAGATGGAGGAGCTGGCCCTCGACAAGGAGACCGACGCCGCCTCCCGCGAGCGCCTGGACCGGCTGCGCCGCGACCTCGCCGACAAGGAGGAGGAGCTGCGTGGTCTCAACGCCCGCTGGGAGAAGGAGAAGCAGTCCCTCAACCGGGTCGGCGAGCTGAAGGAGAAGCTGGACGACCTGCGCGGCCAGGCCGAACGCGCCCAGCGCGACGGCGACTTCGACACCGCGAGCAAGCTGCTGTACGGCGAGATCCCGGCACTGGAGCGCGACCTGGAGGCCGCGTCCGAGGCCGAGGAAGAGGTTGCCCGGGACACCATGGTCAAGGAGGAGGTCGGCTCCGACGACATCGCCGACGTCGTCGCCTCCTGGACCGGCATCCCGGCCGGCCGCCTCCTGGAGGGCGAGACGCGGAAGCTGCTGCGCATGGAGGAGGAGATCGGCAAGCGGCTGATCGGCCAGCGGGAGGCGGTGCAGGCGGTCTCCGACGCCGTACGGCGCTCCCGCGCGGGCATCGCCGACCCGGACCGCCCCACCGGCTCCTTCCTGTTCCTCGGCCCCACCGGCGTCGGCAAGACCGAGCTGGCCAAGGCCCTCGCCGACTTCCTCTTCGACGACGAGCGGGCCATGGTCCGCATCGACATGTCGGAGTACGGCGAGAAGCACAGCGTGGCCCGGCTGGTCGGCGCGCCCCCCGGATACGTCGGCTACGAGGAGGGCGGCCAGCTGACGGAGGCGGTGCGCCGCCGCCCGTACAGTGTGGTGCTCCTCGACGAGGTGGAGAAGGCGCACCCCGAGGTCTTCGACATCCTCCTGCAGGTCCTGGACGACGGCCGGCTGACGGACGGCCAGGGCCGCACGGTCGACTTCCGCAACACGATCCTCGTCCTGACGTCCAACCTGGGCAGCCAGTTCCTGGTCGACCCGATCTCCACCGAGGCGGAGAAGAAGGAGCAGGTACTGGAGATCGTCCGGGCCTCCTTCAAGCCGGAGTTCCTCAACCGGCTGGACGACCTGGTCGTCTTCTCGGCGCTGACCAAGGACGAGCTGAGCCGGATCGCGCAGCTCCAGATCGAGCGGCTCGCCCGGCGGCTCGCCGAGCGGCGGCTCACCCTGGAGGTCACCCCGCAGGCGCTGGCCTGGCTGGCCGACGAGGGCAACGACCCGGCGTACGGCGCCCGGCCGCTGCGCCGCCTCGTCCAGACCGCCATCGGCGACCGACTCGCCAGGGAGATCCTCTCCGGCGAGATCAAGGACGGCGACACGGTACGCGTGGACCGCGTCGGCGACGGCCTGATCGTGGGCCCGGCGACCGGCAAGACGCTGTAGCGCCCCGCGCTACCGGCCCCCCGGCGCCGGTGGCGCGCCGGGGCGGCGGCCCCTGATTCCGCTGTCCGCCGTAAAGAACGGGTCGGGGTTGCCAGCCCCCGCCCCCTCTGGGGGAGGATGGCAAGCATCCGTACGAAGGGAAAAACACGGTGACCATCGACCCGTCCTCGATTCCGAACTTCGGGGGCCAGCCCGAGCCGCAGCCGCAAGGACCGGCGGGCCCCGTCGTCCCGGATCAGGACCTCGTGAAGCAGCTCCTCGACCAGATGGAGCTGAAGTATGTCGTCGACGAGGAGGGAGACCTCGCGGCGCCGTGGGAGCAGTTCCGTACGTACTTCATGTTCCGCGGCGAGAACGAGCAGGCGATCTTCTCGGTGCGCACGTTCTACGACCGGCCGCACAAGATCGACGAGAAGCCGCAGCTCCTGGAGTCCATCGACGACTGGAACCGGCGCACCCTGTGGCCCAAGGTCTACACCCACACCCACGACGACGGCACCGTCCGTCTGATCGGTGAGGCGCAGATGTTGATCGGCGCCGGGGTCAACATCGAGTTCTTCGTCTCCTCCACGGTCAGCTGGGTCCGCGCGGCCATCGAGTTCGACCGCTGGCTGGTCGAGCAGCTCGGCCTGGAGCAGGAGGTCAACGACGCGGAGCAGCCCGACGAGGGCGACGACAGCGAGTAAGGCCCCCAGCGGCCCGAAGAGGCGTGCGCGCGACTGCCGCCAGGCAGGCGCCGCACGTGCGGGAGAGCCCGGCCAGGGCCGTGATCACGCCGATCACGCGCCGCGGCCGGGCTTTCGCCGTACGGGCGGCCAGCGGCGGTCGAGCCTTGCGTCCGGTGCCGCGAAGACCGTCGTCCCGGTCCGTGGCAGCAAGACCGCGCACGGTCCGGCACCCGGCCTCGCAGCCTCCACCCGGACCGCCTTCATAGGCGAGTCGAAGGCCGGCGACCACCGTCACTGAGCCCGCCGGGCTCTGGTCACCGTCCACGCCCCGGGCTCACCGGGCCCCTGTCCACGAGGGCCCGGCAGGCCGCTGACCTCCCCAAAGAACCGGGGGAAAGAACTACCCGCCCACCCACCCTCCCCGGCCGCGAGGCCCGCGTCACCCGTCCGAGTGACCGGCTTGCAGGCGCGGGATCAGGGCGGTTACGTTCGCCGCGACAACCGCACACAGACATCGGCCCCCGGCCGGGACTGCAATCCCGATCGAGGGCCTGACCGATCAGGAAGAAGAGAGCTTCCCGATGGCTGACCCGCAGTCTAACGCGCCCCTGCGCGCCGCCGCCGGATCTCCGACCTCCGGCGTGATCCGCGTCCGCACCCGGCTCACCGCCGACTTCACCGTGATCTCCAACGCCCTCGCGCAACGGCGCGGCAGCGCGGTCACGGTCGGCGTCGCGGCGTACATCTCCTCCCTGCCCGACGGCCACCCCGTCACGATCACCGCCCTGTGCGAGCACTTCGCCGAGGGCGAGATCCTCATCTCGCGAGCGCTCAGGGAGCTGGAAGACGCCGGCTACCTGGAGCGCCGCCGGGAACGAACGCCCACCGGGCAGGTCCGTACCCGCACGTACTTCTACGACGTACCCGGCGGCGACCCGGATCCGGACGGGCCCCCCGAGCCGCCCGGACCGCGTCGGCCCCGGAGGCAACCCGCCGCTGCGGCGGTCCCACCCGCGTCCTCGGCTGTGCGGGAACCGGTGCAGGCGCCCGTACAGGCGAAGGAGGAGGCGGAGGCACCGGCCCCGCTCGCCGACGCCGACCCCCGAGCCGTCGCCGTACTCGCCGGCCTGCGCCGGGTCGACCCCCGCCTCGTCCTGACCGCGCGGGAGGTCGCCCGCCTCGCCCCGGCCGTCACCCGGTGGCTCACGGCGGGTCTCCTGCCTACGCAGATCACGGACCATCTCACCGCGCGTCTCCCGGACCACTTCCTGACCCGACCGGCCGGCATCCTCGCCTACCGGCTCAAGGAGACTCCCCTCCCCCTGCCCGCACTGGCCCGCGGCGCGGAACCCCCCGTGCGCCGGGCGGTCGTGCCCATGCGGAACTGCGACGGCTGCGACCGGGGATTCCGCACGGCGGAACCCGGCCTGTGCCGGGGCTGCCGGGAGAAGCGGGAACGCTCGGCCGAAGGCCGTCTCCGTGCGGCCGGCTGAGCCGGTGGGCGGGTGTGCGGTCGTCCCTCGGGTGGGAGACCCCTGGACCGGGTGGTCAAGGGGCGGTGGTACGCGGTGGCCAAGGCCCGGCCGGTGCGCCGGGGGCGCTGGCACTGGCAAGAGCCGGGCGTTGCCGGCGCAGCAGCAGCCCTCGGAGGGGGCGGGCCCTGTCGCTGGAGTGCGGCTTTCAGTTGCTGTCCGCGCATAGAAATCAGAGTGTAATCAGAGTACGGTCTGAGCATGAGTATCGCGCATTCGGCATTCGAATCGGAGTCCGTCTCGTTCACCGACCTGTCGCGGAACCCGAAGGCTGTCGCCGCCAAGGCCGCCGCCCTGGGACGCCTGCGTGTCACGCACCGAGACGCGCCCGACATGGTGTTGACGACGGCCATATACGCAGAACGTGCCGAGGAGAACCTGACCACCGCGTCCCGGCTGTTCCTTGCACTGTTGAAGCAGGACGACGGTGCCGAGTCGCTTTCGCTCGCGCTCCCCGAGGTGTTCCCGTGGGTGCGCCACCTGGACGCTGAGGAAGTCCGGGAATTCACTGTCGAGCTTCTGGAGGCGCTGTCCGACGCCGCTGAGCTGGGCGCCAGGGAGGCCGTGCACCGAGCGATCGTCTCGTGGCGGGCCACCGCCCGCATCAACGCCGACCCTGACCAGCTGAGGGAAGCGCTCCGTCCGCTCGGTGACGTCGACCTCGGCCCGGTCGAGGTGCACGAGTGAGCCCGAAGAAAGGCGATCGGGTCAGCGTCCCTCCGCTGAGTGGCTGGAACGTCATCCATGGGACGACGGAGGCGGCGACCGGTTGGGAGGAGCTGTGCCGGGTCGCGTTGCCGAACGCGCATCGCTGCCTGGAAGCCCTCCGTACAGACCCGCTGTCGCGCGCCAACTGGAACCGTCAGCACCAGCTACGAGGCAGGCACGCCACCAGGGAATGGAAGGGCTCCGAGCTGGAGCAGTGGGAGTACGAGATCACCAGCGGCGGTCGGGTTCGATACCTGGTCAGCCCGGAGACCGCGACCGTGATCCTGGTGTATGCCTCCCCGCGACACCCGAAGGACACCGAATAGTGGGCCTGGTCTCAAGGTCCCCACTCCCGCACGCGTTCTGCCTGCGAGGGCGGACGAGTTCCCTTGGTGAACATCGGTTCCGCCTTTCGCGTCGAAGCGCGGGCTCAGCTCCCGTCCGTCCAGTACCTCTGGAGTCTCGCAACCGCCTCCTCCTTGGTCATCCTCGCCACGGCGTCCTCGCCGACGCCCACGCGGTGAATGAGCAGATGCACCAGGTCGGCGGGAAGTGCCTCGCGTGGCGGCTCGGGAGCGCCCCGGTCAGGCAGTTCGCCCTGCTGTGCGCAGGCCCAGAACTCGTCCTCGGTGACGTCCAGTTGGTCCCGAAGGATGTGCCGCCACATGGCGGGGCCGTACGCCGTGCGGTCCACCGGGTGCGAGATTCTCGTTCGCAGGATCCTGCCGTCGTGCAAGGTGAGTTCGTAGGTCACATGATGGGTACCGGTGCGCCCGCGGGAATCCCGGACGCGTTCCCACTTCTCGACACGGCAGAAACGATCGTGGTTCTCACGGTCAGGCTGGGGCCAGGTCACTGTGGAGCACCCACCAGCCAGTCGCGCAGTTGTCCGTCCTCGCTGAGGGCGATCAGCTGTACCAGACCCCAGTTCTCCGCGTGGTTGGGGGCGACCCGCAGCCTGTCCTGCCAGTCTTCGGCATACTCACGCAGGACCTGGACCATCTCCCCTATCGCTTCATCGAACGTGGCCCCGTCGGCTGCCAGCGGCAGGCCGGGCAGAAAGACGGACCAGCCACCCGCCTCCGCGACCACCTCGGCCTTCGAGGGGCACACGAGCGACAGATAGTGGCGCAGTCGCTCGACGTCCACGACTGCCGAGCGGCCGGAGTCACGGCGTACGGTCGCTACCCGTCCCTCGTCGGCCGCGTCGAGGAGGTCCTTCAGATGTGCGCGCGCCTGGGTGTAGCTCTCGTAGTGCACAGCGGCCATGACCTGCCTCCTCGATTGTCCGGCCTCCCCAGCGTGCACCCCTCCTTCACGTACGTCAAGTACGTGAAGTACTTGACGTACGTGGGTGCGGATGCGGTGGCGGGAGGCGGGCTGCTCCAGAACCTCCGGGCCCCCACAGGGCTGCCACGATCTCCATCTGCTTGAGGACCAGGTCGACCGCCTCGCCCTCCTCCTCCGGCGGGTAGTCGAACATGGCCAGCATCTGGCGGATGCGGATGCGGGCGCGGAGCTCGGCCCGGACGGGTTCGCGGGAGAGCCGGTCGACGGAGAGAGTGTTCCGGATGTCCTTCACCCGAGTTCGGGCGATCCCGGCGAGCGTGTCCTGGCCGCCCTCCATCAACTCGGCCACTGTCGCGGTGTGCGACCGCGTCGTAGAAGGCCAGCTCGGCGTGGGCCGGCGGCGGGTCGAACTGCTCACCGCGACCGGCCTCCGCCGACACCTCCCGTGCCTCGGCCTCATTCGGGCGAAGGGGCGTGAGCTCACGGCGCCATGCGTTGCAGGCGGTCGGCGGCCTCGTGGAGGACGTCATCCTTCTTGCAGAAGGTGAAGCGTACCTGGCTGCGGCCGACGTCAGGATCGTCGTAGAACACGGAGTTGGGGATGGCGACGACGCCGCAGCGCTCGGGGAGGGCGCGGCAGAAGGCGAGGGCGTTCTTCTCGCCGAGGGGGCTGATGTCGGTGGTGATGAAGTACGTGCCCTGGGGCTGGTAGACCTCGAAACCGGCTGCCCGGAGGCCGTCGCCGAGCAGGTCGCGCTTGCGGCGGAGGTCGGCGCGGAAGCCCTCGAAGTACGCGTCCGGCAGGCGCAGTGCTTCGGCGATCGCGTACTGGAACGGGCCTGCGCTGACGTACGTCAGGTACTGCTTGGCGGTGCGGACCGCGGAGACGAGCGGGGCGCTCGCCGTGACCCAGCCGACCTTCCAACCGGTGAAGGAGAAGGTCTTGCCGGCGGAGGAGATGGAAACGGTGCGCTCACGCATGCCCGGCAGGGCCGCGATGGGGCGGTGCGTGCCTTCGTAGACCAAGTGCTCGTACACCTCGTCGGTGACGACGAGCAGGTCGTGCTCGATGGCGAGTGCGGCGATGGCGCTCTGCTCGTCGGCGGTGAGGACCATCCCGGTCGGGTTGTGCGGGGTGTTGAGGAGAAGGAGACGGGTCCGCGGGGTGATCTTGGCGCGCAGCTCGTCCAGGTCCGGGCGGAAGGACGGCGCTCGCAGGGTGAGCGGCACGCGCTTCGCACCGGCCATCGCGATGCAGGCCGCGTAGGAGTCGTAGAAGGGCTCGAAGGCGACCACCTCGTCGTCCGGTTCGAGGAGGGCGAGCATGGCTGCGGCGATCGCCTCGGTCGCCCCTGCGGTGACCAGGACTTCCGTGTCTGGGTCGAGGCTCAGGTCGTAGAAACGTCGCTGGTGGTCGGCGATCGCCTGACGCAGCTCCGGGATGCCCGGTCCCGGCGGGTACTGATTGCCGCGCCCGTCCCGCAGCGCTCGTACGGCCGCTTCCCGTACTGACTCCGGCCCGTCCGTGTCCGGGAAGCCCTGGCCCAAGTTGATCGCGCCCGTCGCTGTAGCCAGCGCCGACATCTCCGCGAAGATCGTCGTCCCGAGTCCGTCCAGCCTGCGGTTCAGCAGCGGCCTGCCGCTCATGTCTCCACCGTCCTCACCCGGGTATCCGTCGATCCTTCGGAGACCATCCTGGCCGATGCCCGGCAAGGCGTTCACGCGGCCAGCGTCCAATAGGCAGGTGAAAGAGCCTTGACCCAGCCGACCTTCCACCCGGTGAAGGAGAAGATCCTGCCGGCCGAGCTGATGGTTACCGGTGCGCTCGTGCACTCTTGGCGCAGCTCGTCCAGGTCCGGGCGGAAGTCCGGGGCGATCAGGGTGAGCGGTACGCGCCGTGCGCCGGCCATGGCGATGCAGACGGCGTAGGGGTCGTAGAAGGGCTCGAAGGCGATCACCTCGTCCCCGGGCTCCAGCAGCGCGAGCACGGCCGCCGCGATCGCCTCGGTCGCGCCGACGGTCCGTCGGGTCGCTGGGGCCATCCTGACGTATCGCCGCCGTCGCCGAGATGCCGCGCAGGACCGGCGCCGGGGTGGTGCGGGCGGGTCTGGCCGCTCCGCCGCCAAGCTCTGGAGTTCCTCAAGTGTGCTTTGGAGCGTGTGGGCGCCGGGCATCTCCTTGCCACGCACCGAGCGAGAGCCCACGGGGGGCCGCTTCGGGGGAATCGGAAGGAGGGTGGTGCCATGACCATCGGCATCGTCCTGGGTGTGGTGGCGATCGTGCTCGTGGTGGGCCTGGGTGTCGCCGCCGAGCGCCGCAACAGGCGCCGGCTGCGGCGCACCGGCCGGTATGCCGGCGGGCGGGGGTACGGCGGCGGCGCGAGCCGGTCCGGCGACGCCGGGGCCGGGGCCGCCGTGGTGGCGGCCGACGACAGCTGGTGGGCGGGGGACGGGGGCTCGTCGTCGAGCGACGACAACCGACACTCGGGTCACTCCGGCCACTCGGGTCACTCCGGCGACTCGGGTCACTCGGGTCACTCGGGGCATGGTTCGAGCCACCACTCCTGTGGCGGCGGTTCGTCGTCGTGCGGCAGCAGCTCCTCGTCGTCCTGCGGGGGCGGTTCGTCCTGCGGCGGGGGCGGCGGTGGATGCGGCGGAGGCAGCTGACGCGGGGCAGCCGAGCTCCGTCCGCCGACGCCCGCCGCGCCCCGCTCGCGGCGGGCGTCGCGTGCGCCGGGGTGTGCGCCTGGGCCGCGCGGCGCACGCCGTGTTTGAACAGTTGAGCTGAGGAGCCCTCTGAGGGATGGAAACCCCACGAAGTTGGGTAAAAACGCTGTGGTGGCGCCACAGTTCATGATTCCCTCTAAGTCACCAACGCAGCCCCTCGGAATCCTCTCGGACTCCACGGACGTCCCGCGCGGACGCCCTCCCCAGACCGGGCTGACCGGGGCCGAACTCCCGGTGTCGACCGGGGAGCGCCGGACCTACCCCTCTCCTTGTGTGCCTGCGGAGCCGATCCATGCTCACGACCCTGAACACCGCCTACACCGACACGCGCGCGGCCGACCTCGCCTGGGCCCTGGGGCGCGAGCCGCTGCCCGCCCTCGCTGCTCTCGATCTCGAACTGTCGGACGCGAAAGTGCAGTTGAGACTCCTCGGCGCGTCCCACCAGGTGCTCCTCCAGGAGGACCGGGGCAGTTGTTCGGAGACGGTGGCCTGCATCCCCGGCAGCAGCACCCCCCTTCCGCTCGGCGTGGCCAAGCGGGTCGGCGACTGGGAGTACGAGTTCGCCGCGCGCGTCGAGAGACTCTCGCCGAACTCCTTCGCCGGCCGCGCCCAGGAACTCCTCGCCCTCGTCTCCGACCACCCCAACGGCCTGGTCGGCGTGTTCCCGGGCAGCCCGCACGCCTTCACCGCGCTCCTGGTCCAGCGTCAGGGCGCGCAGGTGCACTGGCGTACGTGGCACGCGTATCCGCAGGACGGTCAACTGGTCGCGACGCGCACCCGGGTGGGCGTGCGGGTCGCGGCCCACGATGCCGAAGGGGCGGAGGTTTGACGGCCAAGCTTCACGCGTGTGGGTGACAGAGCGCCATGGTGCCGTGACGTAACGTCGCAGTCGTGATCGAGTCGCACGCCCCCGCCCCGCCCGGTGCTCCCCGCTCCTGGCGGGGCCCGGCCTGGCTGCCGGTGCGGCCCGCGACGGGGCGGTTCCTGGTCCTCGCCTGCGTCTTCGTGTGCGCCGCCTGCGGTCTCGTCTACGAGCTGGAACTCGTCGCCCTCGCCTCGTACTTGATGGGCGACTCGGTCACCCAGGCGTCGGTCGTGGTGTCCGTCATGGTCTTCGCGATGGGCGTCGGCTCGCTCGCCGCCAAACCGCTGCGCCGGTACGCCGCGGCCGGTTTCGCCGTCGTCGAGGTCGCCCTCGCCCTGACCGGCGGCTGCAGCGCCCTCGCGCTCTACGCCGCGTTCGCCTGGACGGCCGACTGGGGCGGCGCCTGGGCGCACGGCCCGCGCGTGCTGCTCGTCGCCTTCTCCCTCGCCATCGGCCTGCTCATCGGCGCCGAGGTGCCGCTGCTGATGGTGCTCATCCAGCGCATCCGACGCCAGGACGCGGGCGGCGCGGTCGCCGACCTGTTCGCCGCGGACTACGTCGGCGCGCTGGTCGGCGGGCTCGCCTTCCCCTTCCTGCTGCTGCCCCTGCTCGGCCAGCTCACCAGCTCCCTGCTGACCGGCGCGGTCAACGTCGTCGCCGGCGGCGCCCTGGTCCTCGGCCTGTTCCGCCGCGGCCTCAGCCACCGGGCCCGCTGGCTGCTGATCACCGCCAACGTCACCGCGCTCTGCGTGCTGGCCGCCGCCGCCGTCCTCGTCGACGACTTCGAGCGGGCCGCCCGGCAGGCGGTCTACGGCACCGACGTACGGGTCGCCCTGGACAGCGGCGTGCAGGAGATCGTGCTGACCGGCGGCACCGGCGGCCGGCCCCTCGACCTCTACCTCGACGGGCGGCTGCGCGTCGCCGGCCGCACCGAGCACCGCTACCACGAGGCCCTGGTCCGCCCGGCGCTCTCCGGGCCGCACGCGCGCGTGCTGATCCTCGGCGGCGGCGACGGGCTCGCCGCGCGGGAACTCCTCACCCGCCCGGACGTACGGCACGTGGACATCGTGGAGCGCGACGCCGCCGTCGTCCGGCTGGCCCGCACCGACCCCGCGCTGTCCCGCCTCAACGGGCACGCGCTGGCCGACCCGCGGGTGCGGGTACGGATCGCCGACGCGTTCGACCGGCTGCGGGCCACCCCCGCCGGGGCCTACGACGTCGTCGTCGCCGACCTGCCCGACCCCGGGATCACCGCCAGCACCAAGCTGTACTCCCAGGAGTTCTACGGCCTCGCCCGCCGCGCCCTCGCCCCGCGCGGGCGGCTCGTCGTGCACGCCGGGCCGTTCACCGCCCGGCCGCACGTGTTCTGGACGGTCGAGGCGACCCTGCGTGCGGCCGGTCTGCGCACCCGGCCGTACCGGGTCGGTGGCCGGGACGACGGCACCCCGGCCGGCACCGGCAGCACGGCGGACCGGCTCGGGGCGCCCCGCGACTGGGGGTTCGTCCTCGCCGGGGCGGACGCCCGGCCGGCCCTGCGCCTGGACCGGCCGCCGGGCACGCTCACCCAGGAGGAGCTGACGGACCCGCTCATCCGGGAGACGCCGCCGGGCACGCTCACCCAGGAGGAGCTGACGGCCGGCGGACAGGACGCGGAGGCGGCGCGGCCGGGCGGCGTACGGGCCTCCACACTGGTGTACCCGCGGTACTGAAAGCCCGTTTCCCGGGGTGCTTTTCCGGGCGCGCTGGGTAGGCTCCCCGACCATGGAGCAACAGGTGTTCGTAGCGGTCCCGCCCGACCGGCTGAGGTCCGCCCTCGCCGATCCCGCGCGGGTGGCGCGAGCGGTGCCCGGGCTCCAGCAGGACGCCGGGGCCGACGGGACGGTCGCCGGGCGGCTCAAGCTCCGGGCCGGCGGCCACAGCATCACGTACCGGGGCGAGCTGCGGGTCGGCGCCGCCGACGACGGCACCCGCACCCTCCGGGCCGACGGCACCGAGGCCCGCGGCACCGGCTCCGTCCACCTCGCCCTCACCCTCCGCGTGACCCCCGCGGACGGCGGCTCCACCCTCCACCTCGCCGGGACCGCGACGGCCGACGGCCGTCTCACCGAGCTGCCGGCCGACACCGTGGAGTCGACGGCGACCCGGCTGTTCCACCGGTTCGCGGAGAACCTGACCGAGGTGGCGGCGGAGGCGGGGGAGACGGGCGCGGACCGCCGGCCGGAAGAGGAGCGCCCGGCGACGGCGGAACCGCGGCCGGGCGGGGAGACCGGGCCGGGACCGGAGACCCCGGCGCAGGCCGACGCCGATGAAGCGCAAGCGGAGTCCGATGAAGCGCAGGCGGAGGCCGACGAGCCGCAGGCCGACGGGTCCGTGTTCGAGGCCGAGGTGCCGCCGCCCTCCCTCGGTCCGTCGGAAGAGGAGGACGGGTTCGACCCGCTGGAGGAGCCGCCCGCCGAGGCCGCGCACGCGCGCCGCACGATGATCGGGCGCAGCGCGGAGGAGGTCGACCACGCCCCGCCGCGCGGCCGCTACGCGCCGGTCCCCGCACCGCAGACGGTCGCCCCCCACTCCACCCTGCGCTGGGCCGCCCCGGCCGCCGCCCTGGTCGTGGCCTCGGCGATCGTGGTGGGCCGGGCGCTGCGGCGCCGTCGGCCGTGAGGCGCCCTTGATCACCCCAGTAGGGTCGTCCTGTGAGTAACGAAGACATCACGTTGACCGCGGGTGACGCGGAGGCCGTAGTGGAGGCGGGCAACGGCGGGCGGGTCGGCGCCCTGCGCGTCGGCGGGCTGGACCTGCTGAGGCGCGGGGAGCGGTTCGGGTGCTTCCCGATGGTGCCGTGGTGCGGCCGGATCCGGGACGGCCGCTTCCGGGACGGGGCCGTCGTGCAGCAGATGCCGCTGAACGCCCCGCCGCACGCCATCCACGGCACGGCGCGCGACGGCGCCTGGCGCGTCGCCCGGCGTGCGGCGGACGAGGCGGTGCTGACGTACGACCTGGCGGATCCGTGGCCGTACCCCGGCCGGGTCACCCAGGTGGTGTCGCTGTCCGGGTCCGCGCTGACGCTGACGACGGCCGTCGAGACGTACGACGACTCCTTCCCCGCGCAGATCGGCTGGCACCCGTGGTTCAACCGCGAGGTCGGCGGCGAGGCCGTCCGGCTGGACTTCGACCCCGCCTGGCAGGAGGAACGCGGGGACGACCACCTGCCGACCGGCAACCGCGTAGACCCGAAGCCCGGACCGTGGGACGACTGCTTCGGGATGCCCGGCGGCGTCGACGTCACCCTCACCTGGCCGGGGCGCCTGGAGCTGAAGGTGACCAGCCCCGAGAAGTGGGTGGTGGTCTACGACGAGCAGGAGGCCGCCGTCTGCGTCGAACCGCAGACCGGGCCGCCCAACGGGCTGAACACCCACCCGCGCCTGGTCACCCCGCTGGAGCCGCTGGAGGCCACGACCACCTGGCGCTGGCGCCGCCTTTAAGCTGACTGGCATGACGGACGTTCGCGGCGCGCTGCTGCAGCAGATCAAGGACAAGGCCGTGGTGCACGGCAAGGTGACCCTTTCGTCGGGTCTGGAGGCGGACTACTACGTCGACCTCCGGCGCGTCACCCTCGACGGCCAGGCCGCGCCGCTGGTCGGGCAGGTGCTGCTGGACCTGACCGCCGACCTGGAGTTCGACGCGGTCGGCGGGCTCACCATGGGCGCCGACCCGGTGGCCGCCGCGATGCTGCACGCGGCCGCCGCGCGCGGCAAGCGGCTCGACGCCTTCGTCGTCCGCAAGGCCGCCAAGGCGCACGGGCTGCAGCGCCGCGTCGAGGGGCCGGACATCACGGGCCGCCGCGTCCTCGTCGTCGAGGACACCTCCACCACCGGCGGCTCCCCGCTGACCGCCGTGGAGGCCGTGCGGGAGGCCGGTGCCGAGGTCGTCGCCGTCGCCACCATCGTCGACCGGGCGACCGGTGCGGCCGAAAAGATCCGGGACGGGGCCGGTGTGCCCTATCTCTTCGCCTTCTCGAAGGATGAACTGGGTCTGGACTGACGGGCCGCCGTGCCCTGGAATGTCCGGCGCGTGGACCATCCGCCCGGGTCTGGGAAGATGGGCCCGACGACGACGTCGCACGCAAGGTCCAGGTCAGGGCTGTAAGCACGTAGTACGCCAACCGCACATACAAGGAGCGGACAGATGCCCATCGCAACCCCCGAGGTCTACAACGAGATGCTCGACCGGGCGAAGGCAGGCAAGTTCGCCTACCCGGCCATCAACGTCACCTCGACCCAGACCCTGCACGCGGCACTGCGCGGCTTCGCGGAGGCGGAGAGCGACGGCATCATCCAGATCTCCACGGGTGGCGCCGAGTTCCTGGGCGGCCAGTACAGCAAGGACATGGTGTCGGGCGCGGTCGCCCTCGCCGAGTTCGCGCACATCGTCGCCGAGAAGTACCCGGTCACCGTGGCCCTGCACACCGACCACTGCCCGAAGGACAAGCTCGACGGGTACGTCCGCCCGCTGCTCGCGATCTCCGAGGAGCGCGTGCGGGCCGGCCGCAACCCGCTGTTCCAGTCGCACATGTGGGACGGCTCGGCGGAGACCCTCGCCGACAACCTCTCCATCGCGCAGGAGCTGCTGGAGCGCGCCCGCGCCGCCAAGATCATCCTTGAGGTGGAGATCACCCCGACCGGCGGCGAGGAGGACGGCGTCAGCCACGAGATCAACGACTCGCTGTACACCACGGTCGACGACGCCATCCGCACTGTGGAGGCGCTGGGCCTGGGCGAGAAGGGCCGCTACCTGCTGGCCGCGTCCTTCGGCAACGTGCACGGCGTGTACAAGCCGGGCAACGTGGTGCTCCGCCCCGAGCTGCTGAAGGAGCTGAACGAGGGCGTCGCCGCCAAGTACGGCAAGCAGTCCCCGTTCGACTTCGTCTTCCACGGCGGCTCCGGCTCCACCGAGCAGGAGATCGCGACCGCGCTGGAGAACGGCGTGGTCAAGATGAACATCGACACGGACACGCAGTACGCCTTCACCCGTCCGGTCGCCGACCACATGTTCCGCAACTACGACGGCGTCCTCAAGGTCGACGGCGAGGTCGGCGACAAGAAGACCTACGACCCGCGCACCTGGGGCAAGCTGGCCGAGGCGAGCATGGCCGCGCGGGTCGTCGAGGCCACGCGGAACCTGCGCTCGGCGGGCACCAGGATCAAGTAACGGATCGGGCAACCCATCGGGTAACTGATCGAGTAGCCGATCGGGCGACCGCCCCGCGGTCCTCGCGAGCCCGGCGTCCGTCCACTGTCGACGGCGCCGGGCTCGCTGTATACCTGGGGCATGCCCGATGTCAGGATCGGCTCCGCGCAGGGCAGGTGGATCCTGTTCACCACGATCCTCGGCTCCAGCATGGCCCTGCTGGACTCGACGGTCGTCAACGTGGCCCTGCCGAGGATCGGCCGGGACCTGGACGCCGACCTGGCGGCCCTGCAGTGGACCGTCAACGCGTACATGGTGACGCTGGCCGGGCTGATCCTGCTCGGCGGCTCCCTCGGCGACCGCTACGGCCGCCGGAAGGTCTTCGTCGTGGGAGTGGTGTGGTTCGCGACGGCCTCGCTGCTGTGCGGGCTGGCGCCGAACGCCGGGATGCTGGTGGCCTCGCGGGCGCTGCAGGGCGTCGGGGGCGCGCTGCTCACGCCGGGCTCGCTCGCCCTGATCCAGGCGTCCTTCCACGCCGACGACCGGGGGCGGGCGGTCGGCCTGTGGTCGGGGTTCGGCGGCATCGGGGCGGCCGTGGGGCCGTTCGTCGGCGGCTGGCTGGTGGACGGCCCGGGCTGGCGCTGGGTGTTCCTGCTGAACGTGCCGCTGGCGCTGGTGTGCGTACCGGTGGCGCTGCGGCACGTTCCGGAGTCCGGCGGCGACGGGGAGCGCGGCCGGTTCGACGTGCCGGGCGCGGTGCTCGGGGCGCTGGCGCTGGCCCTGGTGACGTACGCGCTGATCGACGCGGGGGACGCCCCCGCGGTCGCGGCGGTGACGGCGGCGGCCGGGGTGGTGGCCGGGGTGGCGTTCGTGGCCGTGGAGCGGCGCCGGCCGGACCCGATGATGCCGCTCGACGTGTTCGCCTCCCGCCAGTTCACGGCGGTGAACCTGGTGACGCTGTGCGTGTACGCCGCCTTCGGCGGCTTCTTCTTCCTCACGGCGGTGCAGCTGCAGGTGGTGGTCGGCTACTCGGCGCTCGGCGCGGGCGCGGCGCTGCTGCCGACGACCGTCCTGATGCTGCTGCTGTCGGCCCGCTCCGGGCAGCTGGGGGAGCGGATCGGCCCCCGCGTCCCGCTGACCGTGGGGCCGCTGCTGTGCGCGGCGGGCATGCTGCTGATGCTGCGCGTCGGCCCGGACGCCTCCTACGCCGCCGACGTGCTGCCCGCGCTGCTGGTGCTCGGCCTCGGCATGGTCACGTTGGTGGCGCCGCTGACCGCGACCGTGCTGGCCTCCGTGGACACCGCGCGCGCCGGGCTGGCCAGCGGCATCAACAACGCGGCGGCCCGCGCGGCCGGTCTGGTGGCGGTGGCCGCGCTGCCCCTGCTGACCGGGATGGGCCCGGAGGCGTACCGCGTGCCCGCCGCCTTCGACGCCGCGTTCGGCCGGGCGATGCTGTGGTGCGCCGCCGTGCTGGTGCTGGGCTCCGCCGTCGCCTTCACGACGGTCCGCAGGCCCGCGCCCGACTGCCTCCACCCCGAGTGCCGCAGCCACTGCTGGGTGACGGCACCGCCGCTGGAGAACGGGGAGCGGCCGGTGGACGACGACGGCCGGGCCGCGGGGGGCGGGGACCCGGCTCGCCCCGAGGGGTGGTGAGCCACCACACTGGGCGCATGGCCATTCACGAAAACCTTCTCGGGGGCCCGCCCCCGACCCACCTGCCCGACGACCCGGAGCCCCGTGAGCTGCTCGCCAGCGGCACCACGCCCGCCGACGTGGCCGCGAAGCACCCGACGTCCTCGCTGGCCTGGGCCCAGCTGGCCGACGACGCGTTCGGCCGGGGCAGCGTCGTGGAGTCGTACGCCTACGCCCGTACGGGATACCACCGGGGCCTGGACGCCCTGCGGCGCAACGGATGGAAGGGGCACGGCCCGGTGCCCTGGGAGCACGAGCCGAACCGCGGCTTCCTGCGCGCCCTGCACGCCCTCGCCCGCGCCGCACAGGCGATCGGCGAGCAGGAGGAGTACGAGCGCTGCTCGCAGTTCCTGAAGGACTCCTCGCCGACCGCCGCCCAGACGCTGGGCTAGCGGGCCTGCCGTCGCGGACGGGCCCCGGCCCGTCCGCGCCGTGAGGTCCGTCCGCCCGAGGACGGACCTTGCGGCACCCCGGGGTCATTGCGGAGGATGCCCCTGGGGACCGGGGCCCCCGTGCCGGCATCGGCAGGGGCGGACCGCTACCCGGAGTAACAACAGGAGACAGCGATGTCCCACGATGCTCACGAGGCCGAAGAGCCCGCGACTCCGCATCTCGACTTCGCCGGCACGACGCCCTACGAGGACTATGTCAAGGCGGACGTGCTCACCCACCTCCAGCACACCCTCTCCGACGATCCCGGAGAGATGGTCTTCCTGGTCACCACCCAGGTCATGGAGCTGTGGTTCACCGTCATCGTGCACGAATGGGAGACCGCGGCCGGTGCGCTGCGGCAGGACCGGGTGCCGGTGGCGATCGACGCGCTGAAGCGCTCCGTCCGCGAACTGGAGGCGCTGAACGCCTCCTGGAAGCCGCTGGGCCAGCTCACCCCGGCCCAGTTCAACAGCTACCGCTCGGCCCTCGGCGAGGGCTCCGGCTTCCAGTCGGCGATGTACCGCCGCATGGAGTTCCTGCTCGGCGACAAGTCCGCGTCCATGCTCGTCCCGCACCGCGGCGCCCCCCGCGTCCACGCGGAGCTGGAGAAGGCCCTGCACGAGCCGAGCCTCTACGACGAGGTGCTGCGGCTGCTGGCCCGGCGCGGCCACGCCATCCCCGAGGCGGTGCTGCGGCGCGACGTCAGCCGCCGCTACGAGCCGGTGCCGGAGGTGGAGGCCGCCTGGGCGGCGGTCTACTCCGGCGACCCGGACGCCGAGGCGGCACGCCTCGGCGAGGCGCTGACGGACGTCGCCGAGCTGGTGTGGCGCTGGCGCAACGACCACCTCGTCGCCACCCGCCGCGCGATGGGCGCCAAGGCCGGCACGGGCGGTTCCGCCGGCGTGGCCTGGCTGGAGAAGCGGGCCCGGAAGAACGTGTTCCCCGAGCTGTGGACGGCGCGGTCGTATGTCTGAGCCGACACAACTCGCGCTGAAGGCCGAGAAGCTGGACGCGGGCGACGAACTGGCGGGCAAGCGCGCCGAGTTCGTGCTCGACGACACCGTGTACCTGGACGGCAACTCGCTGGGCGCGCTCCCGGCGGCCGTCCCGGCGGCCGTGGCGGACGTGGTGCGCCGGCAGTGGGGCGAGCTGCGCATCCGCTCGTGGGAGGAGAGCGGCTGGTGGACCGCGCCGGAGCGGATCGGCGACCGGATCGCGCCGCTGGTGGGCGCGGCACCGGGCCGGATCGTCGTGGGCGACTCGACCAGTGTGAACGTCTTCAAGGCGGTCGTGGCGGCGGTCCGGATGGCCGGGGAGCCGGCGTCCGGACGGCGCCGGGACGAGATCCTCGTCGACGCCACGACCTTCCCCACCGACGGCTACATCGCCGAGTCGGCGGCCCGGCTGACCGGGTGCGCGGTGCGGCCGGTGACCCCGGCCGAGGTGCCCGGGGCGTTGTCCGGGCGGACGGCGGCGGTACTGCTCAACCACGTCGACTACCGCACCGGGCGGCTGCACGACCTGCCGTCGCTGACGGCCGCCGTGCACGCGGCGGGGGCACTGGCGATCTGGGACCTGTGCCACAGCGCGGGCGCCCTGCCGGTCGGGCTCGACGAGCACGGGGTGGACCTGGCGGTCGGCTGCACCTACAAGTACCTCAACGGCGGGCCCGGTTCACCGGCGTACCTCTACGTCCGCGAGGAGCTGCAGGACCGCTTCGACTCCCCGCTGCCCGGCTGGAACTCGCACGCCGAGCCGTTCGGGATGCGGCCCGGGTACGAACCGGCCGCCGGGGCGGTGCGGGGGCGGGTCGGCACGCCGGACATCCTGTCCATGCTCGCGCTGGAGGCGGCGCTCGGGGTGTGGGACGGAGTCCGCGTCGACGCCGTGCGCGCCAAGTCGCTGGCGCTGACGGACTTCTTCCTGGAGTGCGTCGGGCAGTACGTGCCCGACGGGCGGGTCGAGTCCCTCACGCCGGTGCGGCACGCGGAGCGGGGCAGCCAGGTGGCGCTGCGGTGCGCCGACGCCGGGTCCGTGATGCGGCGGCTGGTCGAACGGGGTGTGGTGGGCGACTTCCGCCGCCCCGACGTGCTGCGGTTCGGGTTCGCGCCGTTGTACGTGGGCTACGCGGACGTGGAGCGGGCGGCCTGGACGCTGGGGGAGGTGCTGGCGGCGTAGGGCACCGGTCGTCTGCCGTCTGCCGTCTGCCGTCTGCCGTCTGCCGTCTGCGGGGGTGCGGGGGCTGGTCGCGTGGTTCCCCGCGCCCCTGGAGGCCGTCCCGGGGTGGCGCAGGGGGCATGACGGCCCCTCCGGGCGTTCGTCGCGTGTACGGGCGGGTTGCACCCGCGCGTACACGGGCGGGTTACACCCTGTAGCACCCCAGGCGGCGTAGCGAAACCGCAGAACCGTTCCACCCTCACCGAGCGTGACATCCCCGTGTCCGCGCACGTCACCAGCCTGATAGCGTCCGGCCAACGGCCCGATCATCCGCAGGTCCGTTCCCCCTTCCGTCCGTCAATCATGTTGTGTCGTTGAGAGGTTGGAGCATGCCGGACGACGCCGCCGCAGCCCGGGCCGCCGCCGAGGAGCAGTCGGCCTTCTCGCACCCGCCCGTCGCCCCCGACGCCACCGCCGCCTACGGCGACCACCCCGACCAGGTCGTCGACTTCTACGCCCCGCGCGCCGAGACCGGCCGGGGCGGGCCCGCCGCCGTCGCGCCGCTGGTCGTCGTCCTGCACGGTGGTGCCTGGCGGGCGCCGTACGACCGGCGTCACGTGACTCCGTTCGCCGACTACCTGGCCCGGCGCGGCTACGCCGTGGCCAACGTGGAGTACCGGCGCGGCGGCGAGGGAGCCGCGGGCGCGGCCCCCGTCGCGGGCCGGTGGCCGGAGACCTTCGACGACGTGGCCGCCGCCCTCGACGCGCTGCCCGCGCTGGCAGGCCGGGTTATCCCGCAGGCCGACCCGCGCCGCACGGTCCTCACCGGGCACTCGGCCGGCGGCCACCTCGCGCTCTGGGCGGCCGCCCGGCACGTCCTGCCCGCCGACGCGCCCTGGCGCACCGACGGCCCGGCCGAGCTGCGCGGCGTGGTCGCGCTCGCGCCGATCGCCGACCTGACCGTGGCCGACAAGCTCGACGTGTGCGGCGGTGCCGTCCGCCAACTCATCGGGCAGCAGGCGGAGTTCGACGACCGGCGGCCCTACGCCGACCCCGCGCTGCTGCTGCCGACCGGCATCGCCACCACCCTGGTCCAGGGCCGCGCCGACCTCGACGTCCCGCAGGCCGTCGCCGAGTCGTACGCCGAGGCCGCGGCGAAGGCGGGCGAGGTGGTCGGGCTGACGCTGCTGGAGGACGTCGGCCACTTCCCGCTGATCGACCCGGCGGCGGACGCCTGCGCTGTGGTCGCGGAGGAGATCGCCCAGCTGGCCTGGTGAGCCCGAAGGGGCAGGCGCCCGGGGCCCCGTGGACCTTGCTGGACCAGACCGCCCGACGGCTGGACCGGCTCGCCGGTGGTCCCCCCTGGTCAACGGCTCCTCGCCCGGCTAGCGTCCGGCCATGGCAGCCTTCGACCCCTGGGACCCGGCGTTCCTCGCCGACCCGTGCCCCGCCTACGCCGAACTGCGCGCCCGGGGCCGGGTGATCCACTACGAGCCCACCGACCAGTGGCTCGTACCGCACCACGCGGACGTCTCCGCGCTGCTGCGGGACCGTCGGCTCGGCCGGACCTACCGGCACCGGTTCACCCACGAGGAGTTCGGCCGGACGGCGCCGCCCCCGGCGCACGAGCCGTTCCACACCCTCAACGACCACGGGATGCTCGACCTGGAGCCGCCGGACCACACCCGGATCCGGCGCCTGGTCTCCAAGGCGTTCACGCCGCGCACGGTGGAACGGCTCAAGCCGTACGTGGAGCGGCTGGCCGGTGAGCTGGTCGACCGGCTGGTGACGGCGGGCGGGGGCGACCTGCTCACCGATGTCGCCGAGCCGCTGCCGGTCGCCGTGATCGCCGAGATGCTCGGGGTCCCGGAGGCGGACCGGCCGCTGCTGCGGCCCTGGTCGGCCGACATCTGCGGCATGTACGAGCTGAACCCGTCACCGGAGACCGCCGACCGGGCGGTGCGAGCCTCGGTCGAGTTCACCGCCTACCTGCGGGAACTGATCGCCGCCCGGCGCACGGAGCCCGGCGACGACCTGATCTCCGGGCTCATCGCGGCGCACGACGACGAGGACCGGCTGACCGAGCAGGAGATGATCTCCACGGCCGTGCTGCTCCTGAACGCCGGGCACGAGGCCACCGTGAACGCCACCGTCAACGGCTGGTACGCCCTCTTCCGCAACCCCGGGCAGCTGGCCGCCCTGCGCGCCGACCACTCCCTGATCCCGACGGCGGTCGAGGAGCTGATGCGCTACGACACCCCGCTGCAGCTCTTCGAGCGCTGGGTGCTGGACGACATCGAGATCGACGGGACCGTCGTCCCGCGCGGCGCCGAGGTCGCCCTGCTCTTCGGCTCCGCCAACCACGACCCCGCCGTGTTCCGGGAACCGGGGCGCCTCGACCTCGCCCGCGAGGACAACCCGCACATCTCCTTCTCCGCCGGCATCCACTACTGCCTCGGCGCGCCTCTGGCCCGCATGGAGCTGACGGCGTCGATGAACGCGCTGCTGCGCAAGGCCCCGACCCTGTCCCTGGTGACGGAACCGGACCGCAAGCCGAACTTCGTGATCCGCGGGCTGGAGGGGCTGCGGGTCGTGGTGGTGTGATCACCCGTTCGGTGGCTCGTCCGGTCGATTCCGCTGCGGGCCGCAGATGGCCCGGCAAGCTGGTGCCTGCCTGCGGAGGGAGGCACCATGACGGTTATGGCAGAGTGCGCGTCGTCTCAGTTGTCGGTAGACACGTTCGAGCGGATCGCAGAATTCACCGAGCACGAGGACGAGACCGTCAGGTTGGAGTTCATCGACGGACGGATCGGCCTCAAGAAGGTGACTGACAGTAATCACGGTGCGATCGTCATGTGGCTGATCCGCCAGTGCATGCAGGCCCGGCCCGAGTTCGACCTGAATCCCACACAGGGGCTCAAGGCCGAGGCCTATCGCAATGGCCGAGCGAGGCCTGACGCTGTGCTCGCCCCCGTCGACCACTTCGTTGGCCAAGGCAACTGGGCCAACCCCGACGGAGTTCTCATGGCGGTCGAGATCACGTCGCACGATTCGGACACGCACAACCGTGACCGCGTGGAGAAGCCTCGCGCCTACGCGCAGGCGCGAATCCCGGTGTACCTGCTCGTCGACCGGGACAACCGCGCGGTACTCGTGCACAGTGATCCGTCTTCGGAGGGGCGATACCGGGACATCCACACGGTGGCGATCGGCGGCAGGATCAAACTGCCCGAGCCGGTCGACATCACACTCGACACCGAGGGGCTCGGAAAGTACGTCGACTGAGCCCCTCAGACCCCCACATCCCGCCGCCCCAGCCCCGCCAGCCCGGCGGCCAGCAGCAGTGCCGTCAGACCCAGGAGCACCGCCACCGGGCCCCACGCCATCTCGCCGCCCGGCAGCTTGGGCAGGTGACCGAAGGGCGAGAGGTCGAGGACCCTCCGGGGAAGATTCAGGGCCGGGCCGATCCAGCCCAGCAGGAGCACCGCCCCGGCGACGGCCCACGCGGCGGGCGACAGGCGCGGGGCGAGGCCGTGCAGGAGGACCGCGACGGCGCCGATCAGCCAGACGGCGGGGAGCTGGACCAGGCAGGCCGCCAGCAGCGGGCCGGTCCGCCCGCCGTGGCCGGCCGCGAGTCCCAGCCCGGCCAGCAGCATGATCCAGGCCGCGCCGCCGAACGCCACCGCCAGATGCCCCGCCGCCCACGGCAGCCGCCCGACCGCGTTGGCGAGGACCGGCTCGGCCCGCCCCGACGTCTCCTCCGCGTGCAGCCGCAGCACCGACGACACGATGTACAGGGCGGCGACCAGACCCAGCATCCCGGCCATCGACGCGAGGAACGCGTCCTCCAGCCCGCTCTGCCCGCCCATCCGCTCGAAGATCTCCCGGGTGCGCTCGTTGTCGCCGACGAGGTCGGCCACGCCGTCCGCCAGCCCGCCGTACACCACCCCCGCGGCGAGGAAACCCACCGACCAGCCGAGCACCGCCCCGCGCTGCAGCCGCCAGGCCAGCGCGCCCG
The DNA here is from genome assembly GCF_057707805.1 of Streptomyces sp. bgisy159. Lineage (NCBI taxonomy): Bacteria > Bacillati > Actinomycetota > Actinomycetes > Kitasatosporales > Streptomycetaceae > Streptomyces > Streptomyces sp. bgisy159. The sequence goes on from NZ_JBYIQX010000004.1 coordinate 24,477, forward strand.
CCGTGCCGAGGCGTCCGGTCGCCGGGCCCGGCCGGGTCGGCAGGAAGCTCATGCCGACGTCCCGCCGCCCCGCCAGCGCGTACGCCACCGCGCCCTGCGCGGCGATCGCCGCCGCGAACAGCCCCAGCACCCACCAGCGCTCGCCGGCGAAGGCCCGCAGGTTCGCCAGCCAGCCCAGCGGTGACAGCCAGGTCAGCGGCGACGAGCCGTCGTCCGTGGCCGCGTCGCCCGCCGCGCGCAGCGCGAACGCCAGGCCCAGCAGCGCCGCCGTCAGGCCGCGGGCCAGCCGGGCGCTCTCCGTGAGCTGCGCGAGGACCGCCGCCGCCGTGGCGAAGAGCATCCCCACGGCGGCCAGCCCGAGCCCGAGCGCCAGCGCCCCGGAGGCTCCCTGACCGGCGAGGCCGGCCGTCACCAGCACCGCCAGCGCCGCGTTCGGCACGGCCGCCGCCAGCAGGGCCGCCGTCAGCGCCGCCCGCCGGCCGACCGCCCCGGACGCGATCAGCTCCTGCCGCCCGCTCTCCTCCTCGTCCCGGGTGTGCCGTACGACGACCAGCAGACCGGCCGCCGCCGCCAGCAGGCCCGCGTACACGCCGACCCGCCAGGCCGTCAGCGCGCCCAGCGAGTCGTCGAAGACCGGGCCGATCAGGGCGCGGAAGGAGGAGTTGGCCGCCACCTGCCGCAGCAGGTCGGCGCGGTCGGCCGGGGTGGCGTACACGCCGCGCAGGGTGCTCGGCATGGTCAGCACCATGGCGGCGGTGACCGCCACCCAGGCCGGGATCATCACCCGGTCGCGGCGCAGCGCGAACCGCAGGAGGGTGCCGGTGGCGGTGAGCTGGGTCATCGCGCGACCTCGTCCCGCTCGTCGCGCCCGTTCTGCCCGTCCTGCCCCTCGGGTCCGTCCCGCTCGTCCCGGTAGTGGCGCAGGAACAGTTCCTCCAGCGTGGGTGGCGTCGAGGTCAGGGACCGTACGCCGGACCGGCTCAACTGGCGTAGGACGGCGTCCAGTTCGCCGGTGTCCACCTGAAGGCGGACCCGGTGGCCCTGGATGTCGAGGTCGTGCACCCCGGGCAGGTGCGCCAACCCGTTCGGCGGTCCGGCGAGTTCGGCCGACACGCTGGTCCGGGTCAGGTGGCGCAGGTCGGCGAGGGAGCCCGACTCGACCGTGCGGCCCCGGCGGATGATGCTGACCCGGTCGCACAGCTCCTCCACCTCGCTGAGGATGTGCGAGGAGAGCAGGACGGTACGGCCGCGCTCGCGCTCCTCGGCCACACAGCGCTGGAACACCGCCTCCATCAGCGGGTCCAGACCGGAGGTCGGCTCGTCCAGGACCAGCAGGTCGACGTCCGAGGCGAACGCGGCGACCAGGGCGACCTTCTGGCGGTTGCCCTTGGAGTAGGTGCGGCCCTTCTTCGTCGGGTCCAGCTCGAAGCGGTCGATCAGCTCGGCGCGCCGCCGCTCGTCCAGGCCCCCGCGCAGCCTGCCGTACAGGTCGATGACCTCGCCGCCGGAGAGGTTGCGCCACAGGGTGACGTCGCCGGGGACGTACGCGATACGGCGGTGCAGCTCCACCGCGTCCCGCCAGGGGTCGCCGCCGAGCACCCGCGCGGTGCCGGCGTCGGCGCGCAGCAGGCCGAGCAGGACCCGGATGGCGGTGGACTTGCCGGCCCCGTTGGGCCCGAGGAAGCCGTGCACCTCGCCGGCGCGGACGTCCAGGTCGAGCCCGTCGAGGGCGCGGGTGGCGCCGAACGCCTTGTGCAGGCCCGACACCGCGATTGCTGTGGTCATGTTTCGGAACGTACACTTACTTCAGAAATTTGTGAAGATAAGGAAGTGAGTGAACCGTCGTTAGGATGGCCGCCATGAGCGAAGCACCTGGTGGAGAGCGTGGGGAGCGCGAGCCCGGGCGGGACGCGGACGCCGTGGCGCGGTTCGTCGAGAACTTCGCGGCGCAGCTCGTCGAGGCGGGGGTGCCGCGTATGCCGGCCCGCGTCTTCTCGGCGCTGCTGGCCTCCGACACCGGCGTGCTGACCTCGGCCGAGCTGGGCGAGCGGCTGAAGATCAGCCCGGCGGCCGTCTCCGGCGCCGTGCGCTACCTGTCCCAGGTGCACCTGGTCTCGCGGGAGCGCGAACCGGGGTCCCGGCGGGAGCGCTACCGCGTCCACAGCGACCAGTGGTACGAGGCGCTCACCAACCGGGAAGCCATCATCAAGCGCTGGGAGGACGCCCTGCGCGAGGGGGTCACCAGCCTCGGCCCCGACACGCTCGCCGGCCGCCGCCTCGCCGAGACCCTGGCCTTCTTCGAGTTCGTCGAACGGGACGTCGCCGAGATGATGGAGCGGTGGCGGGCGTACCGGGAAGAGCGCTTCGGGCGCTGACCGGTGAGCGGTGACCGGCCGTGACTCACGCCGTCGGCGGCAGCACCAGCCCCAGGGCCGATTCCCGGACCGTCCAGGTGCGGCGGCGTACCGGGCCCGTCACGCCGGAGTCCGCGCGGTAGCGGAAGTCGGCGCCGGAGACGGTGACGCGGTGGCCCCGGGCCAGCAGCGGGACCGCTTCCGCGCCGACGGACACCGGCTGTACCTCCACCCGGACCAGCCCGGAGCCGCCGGGTGTCACCGAGACCGCCTCCAGCGGCTGGTCCAGATCGACCAGCGTCTCCCCGTCGACCTCCACCCGCAGCCGGGACGGCCCCGGCGCGGTCGCGGCGCGGGCCGGCCGCCCCGGCACCAGGGTGCGGACCAGCGACCGGCAGGTGCGCAGCCAGGGCCGGGAAACGCCACCGAGGTCGCCGGAGTCGTCGGTGTCGTCGTCGCCGTCGCCGGGAGGGCCGGCCGAGCCACCCGGTCCGACCGCCGTGGCCCCGACCGCCGTGGCCCCGACCGCCGTGGCCCCGGCCGGCGAGGCTCCGGCCTCGGGGAAGCCGACCGGCGGGATGCGCAGCCCCCCGAGCACCACCCCGTCGCTGTCGTCGACCAGCAGGTCCAGCCGCCGTTCCGCCCCCTCCAGCACGGCCCGGGCAGCCGCCACCGCCCCCGTCGGCACCCCGAGCGCCCCGGCCAGCGACAGCACGCCCCCGACCGGCACCATCGACAGCGCACATCCGGCCAGCTCCCGCTGCCGGTGCAGCAGGCCCACCGCGCGGACCAGAGCCTGGTCGTCGCCCACCACCACCGGCCGCCGCGCGCCGCGCCGGGCCAGCGCCCGGGCGAACTCCTGCGGACCCTCCGGGAGGCACACCTTGGTCGCCGCACCCGCGCTGAGCACGTCTTTCGCGATCCGGACGGACTCGCCGTCCGCCTGCCGGGCCAGCGGATCGATGACCACCAGCAGCTGTTCGGACGTCGCGAAAGTCGCCACCTCGGTCCTGCCTCGCTTCCTCGGGTAGCATCTTTGTGCAAGAGCCCCTTGCGCTATTGCGCCAGGGGCTTCGTCTATTCCGGGGCACCCGGTCCGACGGTTGTGCGGCCAACGACGGCCGCGGTGTACGCGGCGGAACCTTACGCGTACGCCCCTGACCTTGGACATGCCCCGCCCGGAAGGGGTGTACGCGCGTGCCCGCACTTGTGCTGCTCGGTGCTCAGTGGGGTGACGAAGGCAAGGGAAAGGCGACCGACCTGCTCGGTGGCTCGGTGGATTATGTCGTGCGGTACCAGGGTGGCAACAACGCGGGTCACACCGTCGTCGTCGGCGACCAGAAGTACGCACTGCACCTCCTCCCTTCCGGAATCCTGTCCCCCGGCTGTACGCCGGTCATCGGTAACGGTGTCGTTGTCGACCCGTCGGTCCTGCTCTCCGAGCTGAGCGGGCTGAACGAGCGAGGCGTCGACACGTCCAAGCTCCTGATCAGCGGAAACGCGCACATCATCACGCCGTACAACGTGACGGTCGACAAGGTGACGGAGCGTTTCCTCGGCAAGCGGAAGATCGGCACGACCGGGCGCGGCATCGGCCCGACCTACGCCGACAAGATCAACCGCGTCGGGATCCGGGTCCAGGACCTGTACGACGAGTCGATCCTGCACCAGAAGGTGGAGGCCGCCCTCGACGTCAAGAACCAGGTGCTCACCAAGCTCTACAACCGGCGCGCCATCGCCGCCGAGCAGGTGGTCGAGGAGCTGCTGGGCTACGCCGAGCAGATCAGGCCGTACGTCGCCGACACCGTGCTGGTCCTGAACCAGGCGCTGGAGCAGGACAAGGTGGTCCTCTTCGAGGGCGGGCAGGGCACCCTGCTCGACATCGACCACGGCACGTACCCCTTCGTCACCTCGTCCAACCCGACGGCCGGCGGCGCCTGCACCGGCGCCGGCGTCGGCCCGACGAAGATCAGCCGGGTCATCGGCATCCTCAAGGCGTACACGACCCGCGTCGGCGCCGGACCGTTCCCGACGGAGCTGTTCGACGAGGACGGCGAGGCGCTGCGCCGCATCGGCGGCGAGCGCGGCGTGACCACGGGCCGTGACCGGCGCTGCGGCTGGTTCGACGCGGTCATCGCCCGCTACGCGACGCGGGTCAACGGCCTGACCGACTTCTTCCTCACCAAGCTGGACGTCCTCACCGGCTGGGAGCAGATCCCGGTCTGCGTCGCCTACGAGATCGACGGCCGGCGCGTCGAGGAGCTGCCGTACTCGCAGACCGACTTCCACCACGCGAAGCCGGTGTACGAGATGCTGCCGGGCTGGTCGGAGGACATCAGCAAGGCCAAGTCCTTCTCCGACCTGCCGAAGAACGCGCAGGCGTACGTCAGGGCGCTGGAGGAGATGTCCGGCGCGCCGATCTCCGCGATCGGCGTGGGTCCGGGCCGGGACGAGACGATCGAGATCAACTCGTTCCTGTAGGCCCTGGGGCCCTGCGGGCCCGGGGAGAACGTGTGGGGGAGGGCGCCGGGGGCGCCCTCCCCCTTCGGCTCACCGCTGGCGCGGGAGCCTGATCGTCCGTACCAGCGGCATGCCGGCGTACTGGTCGGGGTCGACGGTCACGACGTGCCGGCCGTCCGGCCAGTCCGGAGTGGGCCGGGACAGGTGGATCGCCTGGCCGAGCCGCCACTCCACGCCGTCGCGCAGCAGGGCGCCCACGGCGGAGGCGCCCGCGAAGTCCAGCTCGACGACCTCGATGGCGGGCAACGCGCCCACGTGCTCGGCGAGCCCCTTGCGCATGCCGTCGGCGGCGGCCAGGCAGAGCGCCGGCACATACACGTGCCGGGTGGGGCCGTGCTCGGTGTTCGCGACGAACTGCGAGGCGAGAGAGTTGCCGGAGCCCAGCGCCAGCAGTGCCGACTCGTCGAACACGACGCCCGTCGATCCGTTCCTCGTGGCGCTCACAGGCTGTCCACCGGCCGGCCGGCCTCCAGGTCCTGCCAGACCTTCTCCACCCTGTCGTGGTCCTCGTCCGTGAGCGTCACGCCGAAGTGGGTCTCGCAGTACGCCTTGGTCTCCTCGTACCGCTTGCGCAGCTCCTCCCGCGTGGGTGTGGCCCCGGCCAGCTCGGCGATCAGATCCCGCATGGTCATCCCGCGCTCGCGGGCGAGCACCATGAGGCGGTCACGGACAGCGGGGTCGACCTTGACGGTGGTGTCAGCCATGACAACAGTATACTGACGGTATACCGCCGTCTCCGGCCTTTTGAGCAATGCGGTCATCGCGTTCCTTCGGTTGGAGTGTCCCGGCCGCAGGGCTGAGGCCGGGAATTCTGTGACGTCTATGCGGGCGCGGTCACCCGGGCCGGACGGCCGTGGCGGAGGCGGGTCTCCACGAGGGTGCGCGGCGCGTACACGCACGGCGGCAACTCGGCGGTCAGCGCGGCCCGCACCTGCGCGTCACTCGCCCCCGCGTCCCACCACGCCACCACCAGCGGCGCCAGCCGCCACACCTCGGAGGCACCCAGAAGCAGGCGCCGGTCCACGATCCCGAGCGACCCGAGCAGCCGCGCGGCGCGCGCCGTACGTTCGCGGGACCGGACTTTTTCGGAATCACCCGCGAGGGGCGCGGATTCGTACGGCGTCTCGAACACCTCGTAGGCGGTGCGGAGTTGCGCCGTCCGCCGCAGATGCCGCGATTCCTCCAGCTCACGCAGGGCGCGCACGACCCGCGCCCGCCCCTCCTGGAGCTCCCGGGCGACCGCTCGGACGCTGACGCGGGTGCCGTCCGGGAGGCTCAGCAGGTACATCAGTACGCCTGCCGCGCACCAGGAGATGCCGCGGTCGCGGAGGAGAGCGGGCGAGAAGCCTGAAAAGGCGCGCGCGGGCGCCTTACGATAGACGCGCATCTGGTTTCCATCTCTGACGGGTGCCGAGCCCCCGGGTGTTGCCGCACCGCGGGGGCATTTTTCTGTCCGTGTCGGCGCGACTCTATGGCCACGCAAAGTAACAAGTGCAAGCTGAGGTCGCTCATTTCACTCGGGTGAGTGAAGGACGGTGCGCAGAAGCAGGGTGTGGACCCGGTCGCCGGGATGCGTCGGGCGGTAGCGCCAACTCAGCGGCCACGTAAGCCCGTCGAGGGCCGGGACCGGGATGAACGACACGTGGTCCGGGCCCGAGGTGAGGCGGGTGACGTCCGGCTGCCAGGCGCGGTGGGTCGTACTGCCCGCCCCGACCAGGAAGTACACCGCACGCCTCCCGCTCGCCGCCTCGATGATCGGGCCGGGGGTGCCGCCGGTCAGGTGGGCGAGGCGGTCGGCGAGGTCCCGTCCGCGCTCGCCGTCCACGCGGATCGCGTCGAACCGGACGCCGGCCCGGTGGAGTTGGATGCCGGAGGCCGGGATCCAGTTCAGGTCAGTTCGGGCGTTCATGGGACCAGTTTTCGCGGTCCCGGCTACCGTTTCCATCACTCTCCGTCGACCACTGGGAACGGTCGGAAATCGGCGGGGCTCGGTTGTGACCGGTTGAGTTCGGTTGAGTTCGGGGGTGACCGCGATGGCGCGGGCCGAGAACAAAGTGGAGTCGGGCGGTACGGCGCACCTCGTGGCCGCGCTGGCGAAGGCTTTGCGTGAGCAACAGGAACTGACGCAGGAGGAGTTGGGCAAGAAGATCGGCTACACGGGGTCGGCGGTCAGCGCGATGGAGACGTGCGCGCAGCCCGCCAGCGACAAGATGCTCATGAACCTGGAGGAGGTGATCGGGGGCGGGCTGGGGGTCTTCGAGGAGGCGCGGCGCTGGATGCTGCTGGAGAAGTACCCGGCGCGGTTCCGGGGGTTCTCGGAGATGGAGGCCGGGGCGGTGGCGATCTCTTCGTACGAGACGCACGTCGTCGACGGTCTGTTCCAGACGGAGGACTACGCGCGGGCGTTGATCGGTGGCGGCTTCCCGCCAGTCTCCGAGCAGAAGCGGGAGGAACTGGTCGAGGCGAGGCTGGCTCGGCGGCGACTCTTCGACCGGGAACCCGAGCCGTACGTCGAGCTGATTCTCGAAGAGAGTGTGCTGCGGAGGCCGTTCGGCAGCTGGGAGATCCTTCGTGATCAGTTGCGGTCGCTTGCTGACGATGCGCGGAGGGACAACGTCTGCGTGCAGGTGCTGCCGCTCGACCGGGGGCTGCGTGGCACGTACGCGGGCGATCGTGGCCCCATGAAGCTTGTGACGACGAGGGACCACGAGCACGTTGTCTTCATGGAAGTCGAGGATCAAGGCATTCTGGTCAGCGATCCTCCCGACGTATCCCAACTGACACACCGCTATGCGAAGATCCGCGCACAGGCACTGAGTCCCGATGACTCGCTGAGCCTCATCGACCGGTTGGCAGGAGAGCAGCGATGACCAGCACCGGAAGCCTACGGTGGTTCAAGTCCAGCTACAGCGACAGCGGTGGCGGAAACTGCGTCGAAGTAGCCCACCAAGCCCCCCACACCACCCACATCCGCGACTCCAAGCACCGCGACCCCGAGACCGGTCCCATACTCACCGTCTCCGGAGCCGCCTGGGCCGATTTCCTCACGTCGCTCTGATCAGGGCTGCGGCGCCGCCAGGGCCCACAGAGCGGTGAGCAGCGTCGACACGGCGAGTGCGAAGCCGACCGTCGCCGTGAGGGTGCCCCCGCCCGTCAGGCAGCCCATCAGGACGCCCAGGGCGGCGCCCACGGCCGCGACGCGGGCGCCGGGGAGCCACCAGGGGGCGGCGCGCAGGCGGTCGGGGAGGACGAAGGCGTCGCGCAGGTCGGCGCGGGCCGCCGCCCAGTCGTCCAGGAGGACGTCCCCGGAGGGACGGCCGCGCAGTCGGCCGAGGGGGACGAGGCGTGTGCCGTCGGGGAGTTGGACCACGGCCCGGCGGGATCGTCGTACCGTCACCGGGGTCTCGCCGGTGCAGTCGTCCAGCGCGGGGTGCCACATGACGCGCTGCCACGAAGAGCGGGTGTCGCCGGGCTCGGTCAGGGAGAGCCAGGTCGTCGTACCGCGCCACACGCGGACCGCGCGGTCGCCCTGGTGCACGGTGGCCGTCATCGGGTGGGCCGGGTCAAGCCGTGCCGTCCGGCGGAAGCGCAGGCCGCGCCACGCCCACACGGCACACAGGGCCGCGGCGACGGGAGCGGCGAGCATGGCCGGCACTTCCAGGTCGTCCTCGGCCGAGGTCTCCTCCGGGTCGGCGGGGAAGCCCCGCGGGTCCGGCCGGGTGGGGTCGTAGGCGACGCCGAAGTGCTCGCCCTCGGTGTAGCGGCCGGTGTCGTAGACGGTGAAGCGCTGTACGTGGGGGAGGCCGGCGGTGTCCGTCCAGCGCACCCGGATGTCGCCGTCGTCGCCGATCCCGTCCTCGACGACCAGGCCGTCGGCGGTGGCCGTGGCGTCGGCGCGGGCCTCGCGGTACCGGTGCTCGTGCCAGCCGAGCCAGGTGGCGAACAGGGCGTAGCCGAGGACGGTGGCGAGGACGCCGAACACGGCGACGCGCAGGGCCGGGCGGGAGGCCGTCGGGCGGCTCACAGGGCCACTTCCTTCGGGTCGGGGGCCGCCAGGAGCGCGCGCACCGGGGCCGGGTCCCCTGTCTCCAGAGCCTCCGTCAGGAGGGCGCGCAGGTCGAGGACGGTGCCGTCGGGCGCGGTCAGTACGGTGGTCAGCCAGCGCACGGTGTACGTCCAGCCCGCCTCGCGCAGGGTCCGCTCCAGCACGCGGCAGACGGCGCTGCCGAGCACGGCGCGTCCGGCGGCCTCCCGGACCGCGGGGGGCAGCTTGCGCAGCCCCGGTTCCAGGCGCCGGGCGAGGAGCGGCCAGCTGCCGTCGGCGACGGCGTCCAGCGCGGCGGACAGCGCGTCGGCGGGTGAGGTCCGTTCGGTGGCGGTCAGCAGGGGGAGCGGGCCGGTGCCGTCGGCGGCCCGGTCGGCGAGGTCGCGCAGCCGGTCGGGGTCGGTGTCGAGGAGGCGGGCCGGCCGCAGCGCGCCCGGCTCCACCGCCGGTGCGTCCCCCGCGCCGGCCGGGGACGCCGGGCCCTCCGGTTCGACGAGCCGGGCGACGCACCACCGCTCGATCGCGGACGCGTGCGCCAGCCGGAGCGGCACGTCACGGAAGCGCAGGCCGGGCGGCGGCTCCACGTCGGGCAACGCCGCCGCCCGTACGGCGGTCGGCGGGTGGCCGTCGGAGGCGTAGGGGTCGACGGCCTCGTCCTCGGCGGCCTCCCGGGCGGCGAGGCGGGCGACGTACGGATCGCGCAGGGCGGTGTCGAGGGCGGTGTAGAAGTCGGCCGGATACGCCCCGTCCGCCTCCAGCGCGGAGCACCACTGGCCGCCGAGGCCGTGGAAGGCGGCGGCGAGGGCACCGGTGCGCGCCAGCGCCTCACGGGTGGCCGCGGTGCCCGCGACCCGGGCCGCGCCGGCGTCGGCGGCCGTCTCCGCCCGCCAGGCGGCCGGCTGGGAGGCGCGCAGCAGGGGCGCGGCGAGCGGGGCGAACAGCGGGCGGAAGGCGGTGCCGAGGCGGGCGTCGAGCAGGGCGCGGGAGCGGCCCAGCCAGTCCGTGCGGCGGTCGCGCACATGCTGCTCGTGGGCCAGCTCGTGCGCGATCACCGACGCCAGCTGGGCCTCGGTGAGCCCGCGCAGCAGGGGCAGGCCGAGGACCATGACGTACGTGCGCACACCGCGGACCCGGAGGCGTGCCACGGCGGCGTCCGGGTCGGGGACGATCCGCACGAGCAGGGGCTCGCGGAAGGCGAGTCGGTCCGCGATCTCCCGTACCAGCGCTGCAAGTTCGGGCTCCTCGTCGGGCCGTACCGCACGCCCGGGCAGGTGCCCGTCCTCAGCGGTGCCCCGGGCGAGAGCCAGTACCACCAGAGCGACCGGGCCGAACAGCCACTCCTGATCCCAGACCAGGGCGAGGAGAAGCGGTGGCACCGCCATGACCACCGGCGACCAGGCGACCGCGAGCATGGCGGCGATGAGCAGCCATTCCCGTACGGCCCGGGCCGCGCCGCCCCCCGGCGACCGCGTCCGCATAAGCGTTCCCCTCCCGTGTGTGCGAGGGGATCTTCTCCGGACGCACGGCCGGTTGTCCACGGCCGTCCGCCCGCCGGGGTCAGCTGAAGACGATCATCGAGCCCTGGGCCAGGCTGCGGGTCGCCGCCGCGTGCAGGCCCAGCCAGACGTGGCGTTCGCGGGCGAAGGGGCTGGGGTCGTAGGGGGCCGGGACGGCGGGCTCCTCCAGTTCGGTGGGGGCCGACGGCGGCTGGGGCGCGGCCGGGGGGTTCGCCGGGTCGATGCCGATGGACGGGGCGACGTACTCCAGCTCCCGCAGCAGGGCCTGGGAGGAGCCCAACGGGCCGCCGCCGGCGAGCAGTTCCTCGTTGGAGAGGGGGTGGGCGAAGTCCACCGGGACGTAGGCGCCCGCGTGGTCGTAGTGCCAGACCAGGTGGGACTGCTGGGCCGTCGACTCGAACATCTCCAGCAACTGCTCGTAGTCGCCGCCCAGTTCGTCGACCGGCGTCACCGGCAGGCCGCACACCTGGAGCAGGTACACCCGGCGCAGGAAGTGCAGGGCGTCGTAGTCGAAGCCGGCCACCGGGGCGACCTCGCCGGACAGGCCCGGCATGTACTGGTACACCGGCACCGGGGGGAGCCCGTTGTCGGCCAGTACCGCGTTGTACTGCGCGAGTTCCTCGGCGAACGGGTTGTCGGGGGTGTGGCACAACACGTCGACGAGCGGTACCAGCCACAGGTCACAGGCCAAAGAGGGCTCCTCAGTCAGTGCGTCGACGGGCGCCGGCGGCACGCGTCGTCGTCGGGGCGTTCATCAGGGCGTTCATCAAGGCGTCCGGTCACGGCATAGCAGAGTCATTGTGCAGGTCCCATACCCACACCCCGCCCACCCGGCTCCCGGGACGGCCCACCAGCTTCTCGACCGCCGCCCGCAGTCGCCGCTCGTCCGGTCCCGGGCCGAGTACCACCGCGCCCGCGTTCCAGTACGCGAAGTCCCGCCGCGCCCGCTCCCGGCCCGCCGCGTCGATCTCCGGCACCGCACCGAAGTCCCGCACGTCCACCAGCACGCTCGCCGTGTAGCGCAGCGGGACGCCATAGACGCCGGTGCGGTCGCCGTCGCCGTACGGGCGGTTGAAGTAGCCGCCGGGCAGGCGGAAGCCGAAGCGGGCCGCGATCTGCCAGCGCAGGGCCCGCGCGTCCGTCGGATCGGGGAGGGGGACCGGTACCAGGGACTCGCCGTCGCGGACGTACGACCGCCAGGCGCCGGAGGTGAAGAAGGCGGGCACCTCGGGGCGCGGCTCGGAGCGCAGGGGGGCGGGGACGAGGGGGAGCAGGGCGAGCGCGACGGCCGCGAGGCCCGCGTACCGGACGCCCGCTCGCCGTCCCGCCGCCGAAAGGTCGGCCACCGCCAGGGCGAGCAGCATGCCCAGGACCGGTGCGCAGATCAGGGCGAGTCGCCCCACCAGCACGGAGTCCAGCAGGGGCAGGCCGTCCAGCAGGCCCCAGGGGCCGGGCAGGACGGTGTCCGTGAACGGGACGGGGACGCGCGGGCCCAGCGACAGCAGCGCGGCCCCGGCCGCCGTCGCCGCCAGGGCGCGCACGGCCGGGCGGCGCCGCCACAGCGCCGCCGTGACCGCGCAGGCCAGCAGGGCGAGCGGCCAGCCGTAGAAGGCGTTCTGCTCGGTCGGGTTGACGGAGAGGGCGTTCGCGCGGGCGGCGTCGCCCGCGATCAGGGAGCGTTCGGCGAAGGAGAGCAGGGCGAGCGGGGAGTTCGCGCCGGCCGGGTCGTGGGGGAGGCCGGTGTAGGACTGCGGGCCGGAGAACTGCCAGGTCAGCGGATAGAGGACGAGGGGGAGGCAGACGGCCGCGGCGACCGCCAGTCCGCGGGGCAGCCCGCGCAGGGCGCTGCGGGCGGCGTCCGGCCGTACGGCGGTGTACGCGGCGGCGAAGAGCAGCAGGCCCAGGGCGGTCAGCAGCAGCGCCTCCTCGCCGAGGAAGAGCTGGTAGGCGGTCATCAGGCCGAGGGTCACCGCCGTGCGGGCCGGCCGGTCCGTGCCCTCGGCGAGGCGCAGGACGCGTTCGATGATCGGCGGGACCATGAACAGGAGGGTGAAGTTGGGGTGCGCGTTGGCGTGGCCGACCATCGGCGGGGCGAACGCGGCGAGCAGGGCGCCGACGGTGGCCGCGGCCGGGCGGCCCGGGGTGAGCCGGCGCAGGACCAGGCGGTACCAGGCGGACGCGGTCGCGGCCAGGCCGAGCCACATCACCAGCGCGAGGGTGAGCGCCGGGCCCAGCAGCAGCGTCAGGGGCGTGAGCGGCACCGACAGGCCCGGCATGACCGTGTTGGCCATCAGGTTGACGCCGTCCGGGTAGCCCTGGAGGTCGGTGAAGAGGGGGTTGCGCAGGTGGGCCACGTTGTCGGCGGTCACCGCGAAGAACCACTCCCACTGGTACTGGTCCTGGAGGGAGTCGGTGAGGTAGCGGCGGTCCGGGGCGAGGAGGCGGCCGGAGTAGAGGGCGAGGGAGAGCAGCAGGAAGAGGGCGTCGGCGGGGGCGGGGCGGATGCGGGGGCGGTCCCGGTCGTGGGTGGGGCGGATGCGGGGGCGGTCCCGGTCGTGGGCCGGGCGCACGCGCAGACGGACCAGGTCGCGCAGGAAGCGGGCGTAGTCCGACGGCCGTATCTTCGAGCCGGGCTGGTGCGACCAGCGCACCGGGACCTCCGCCACCGGCCAGCCCGAGCGGTGGAAGTGGCGCAGCACCTCCACGTCGATGGCCCAGCCGTCCACCCGGCTCGCGGCGAACGCGGCGCGCGCCTTGTCGCCGTCGAGGAGTTTGAAGCCGCACTGGGTGTCGCGGATGCCGGGGACGGCGGTGGCGCGGATGAGCAGGTTGCCCGCCCCGCCGAGGAGTTCGCGGACCCGGTGCTGGCGGCGGCCGAGGGCGGCGCCCGGCAGGGCACGGGAGCCGACGGCCGCCGCGTGGCCGTCCGCGAGCGCCTTCTCCAGGACCGCCAGCTCCTCCATGGGCGCGGCGAGATCGGCGTCGGTGAGCAGTATCCGGCGGCCGGTGGTGGCGGCGACGCCGAGCCGCAGGGCGTGGCCCTTGCCGCGGTGCCGCCCGCCGGACACCAGCCGCACCTCCGGGCGGGCGGCGACCAGTGCGGGCGTGCCGTCCGTGGACCCGTCGTCGGCGACCACGACCTCCCAGCTGCCGCCGGCGTCCCGCAGGTACCGCAGGACGGCGTCGAGGGTGCGGCCGAGCCGCCGCTCCTCGTCGTAGGCGGGGATGACGACGGAGAGGTCGGGTGGGGTCACTCCGCCGCCAGTCGCTCGATCAGCGCGAGGGCGTGCGCGTTGTACGCGGCGAGCAGGTCACGGGCGGCCCGTATGTCGCGCCGGTACAGGGCGTCGACCAGTTCCGTGTGGCGCGACCACAGTTGCCCGCGCAGGTCGGTGAGGCGGCGCAGGTGCTGCACCGTGCACACCCAGGACCGCACCCGCAGCCGGTGCAGGAAGTCGGCGAGGTAGGGGTTGCCGAACAGGGCGCTCAGCTCGCGCCAGAACCGCAGGTCGTAGCCGATCAGCACGGTGAGGTCACCGGCGGCCGCCGCCCGCTGGGCCTCCTCGCCGCGCCGCCGCACCGCCGCCACGGTGGGGGCGATCCGGGGGTCGGCCAGATCGTCGTAGTCCCGGCGGCCCTCCTCCAGGGCGAGCAGCATGGCCTCGATGACGAGGCTGCGCGCCTCGACCATGCCCCGGTAGTCCTGCGCCGAGTACTCCGGGACCCGGAAGCCGCGGTGCTGGACCGCTTCCAGCAGGCCCTGCGCGGACAGGTCGACCAGGGCCTCGCGGACGGGGGTCGCGGACACGCCGTACTGCTCGGCGATCTCCTTGACGGTGAACTCCTGGCCCGGCTGCAGCCGCCCCGCGAGCACCTCGTCGCGGAGCGCGTCGGCGATCTGCTGCCGCAGGGTGCTGCGGGTCACTGCGCCGTTGCCGCTGCTGGCGGGCATGGGTCGGGCTTCTCCTCGTCGTCGCGTACGAGCGTGCGGTGACGTGCTCGCCCCTTTCTACGGGCACGTCACCTTACGCGTTCGAATCCGGAGGAACCCTATGTGAGGGGCCGTATCCCGGCCATGGTCAGTCCGTGAAGGTGTCGGCCACCGACAGGGCCGCGTCGAGCGCCGCCAGGCCCTCCTTCAGCTCGGCCTCGCTGACGTTGCAGGGCGGGACGACGTGCGTGCGGTTCATGTTCACGAACGGCCACAGGCCGTGCTGCTTGGCGGCCGTCGCGAAGGCCGCCATCGGCGCGTTCGCCTCACCGGACGCGTTGTACGGCACCAGCGGCTCGCGGGTCTCGCGGTTCCTCACCAGCTCCAGGGCCCAGAACATGCCGGTGCCGCGCACCTCGCCGACGCTGGGGTGGCGCGCGGCCAGCTCGCGCAGCGCCGGGCCCACCAGCGACTCGCCGAGCCGGGCGGCGTTCTCCACGACGCCCTCCTCGGTCATCACGTTGATCGTGGCGACGGCCGCGGCGCAGGCCAGCGGGTGCCCCGAGTACGTCAGGCCGCCGGGGTAGGGCCGGGTGGCGAAGGTCCGCGCGATGCGCTCGGATATGGCGACGCCGCCGAGCGGCACGTACCCGCTGTTGACGCCCTTGGCGAAGGTCATCAGGTCCGGCACGACGTCGAACAGGCCGGCCGCGAACCAGGTGCCGGTCCGGCCGAACCCGGCCATGACCTCGTCCAGCACGAACACGATCCCGTGCCTGTCGCAGATCTCCCGGACCCCGGCGAGGTAGCCGGCCGGCGGGACCATGATCCCCGCGGTGCCGGGGACGGTCTCCAGGACGATCGCCGCGACGGTGCCCGGGCCCTCGAAGGCGATCGTCGTCTCCAGGTGCTCCAGCGCCCGCGCGCACTCCTGCTCCTCCGTCTCCGCGTAGAAGCGGGAGCGGTAGAGGAAGGGCGCCCAGAAGTGGACCACGCCGTTGGTGGCGCTGTCGCTGGGCCAGCGGCGCGGGTCGCCGGTGAGGTTGACGGCCTGCTGGGTGCCGCCGTGGTACGAGCGGTAGGCGGAGAGCACCTTGGGGCGGCCGGTGTGCAGCCGGGCCATGCGTACGGCGTGCTCGACGGCGTCGGCGCCGCCGTTGGTGAAGAAGATCCTGTCCAGGTCGCCCGGGGTCCGCTCGGCGATCAGCCGGGCCGCCTCCGACCGCGCCTCCACCGCGAAGGCGGGCGCGAAGGTGGTCATCCGCCCGGCCTGCTCCTGGATCGCGGCGACGACCTTCGGGTGCTGGTAGCCGATGTTGGTGTAGACGAGGCCGCTGGTGAAGTCGAGGTAGCGGTTGCCGTCGTAGTCCCAGAAGTACGACCCCTCGGCGCCGGCGACGGCGAGCGGGTCGATGAGTTCCTGCGCGGACCAGGAGTGGAAGACGTGCGCACGGTCCGCGGCCTTCACGGCGGCGCCGGCCTGGGGGTTCGGCTGAGGGGTCATGCGGGCGAGGGTAGATGTCCGCGATGCGGAAGCGGTATCGGCGTCCTGTCTGCGGACCGGGGGTTTTTGCGACAGGTTGTCGGGCGGTCGGGGCACGGGGGCCGGGCTACGAGGGCCGGGGCACGGGGCGGGGTGTGTGGGGCCGCCGGGGCGCGGGGCGGGGTGTTCGGGTCCGCTGGGGGCGGGGCGGGGTGTGTGGGGCCGCCGGGCGCGGGCCGGGGCGTGTGGGGCCGCCGGGCGCGGGCCGGGGCGTGTGGGGCCGCCGGGCGCGGGCCGGGGCGCGCGGCGCCGCTGGGGGCGGGCCGGGGCGCGCGGGACCGCCGGGCGTGGACCTGGGTGTTCGGGGCCGGTCGGGCAACCCGTTACGGAACCGTAGACCCCGGGCCGCACGACTGTCGGAACGGCCGGATTATCCTCGGCCCGTTCACATGTGTGGGGGGAAGGTGGGGCGGCGATGGAGAAGCTCGGTCCCGGGGACCCGCAACGGATCGGCGGCTACCGGCTGCTCGGACGGCTGGGCGCCGGCGGAATGGGACAGGTCTACCTCGCCCGGTCCGACCGGGGGCGGATGGTCGCCGTCAAGCTGGTCCGGCCGGAACTGGCGGCCCGCGACGAGTTCCGGGCGCGGTTCCGGCAGGAGGTACGCAGCGCCCAGCGGGTCGGCGGCTACTGGACCGCGCCCGTCCTCGACGCCGACACCGAGGCCCCCGTGCCCTGGGTCGCCACCGGGTACGTCGCCGGGCCGAGCCTGCAGCAGGTCGTCGGCCGCGACCACGGGCCGCTGCCCGAGCGCTCGGTCCGCATCCTCGCGGCCGGGCTCGCGCACGCCCTCACCAACATCCACGCGGCGGGCATCGTCCACCGCGACCTCAAGCCGTCGAACGTCATGGTCACCATAGAGGGCCCCCGGGTCATCGACTTCGGGGTCGCCCGGGCCCTGGAGACGCTGGCAGGATCGCCCGCCGCCGCCGACCTCACCCGCACCGGCGCGCTGATCGGCTCGCCCGGGTTCATGGCCCCCGAGCAGGTGCGCGGCGAACGCATCACGCCCGCCTGCGACATCTTCTGCCTCGGCTCCGTCCTCGCCTACGCCGCCACCGGCACCCTGCCGTTCGGCACCGCGGACAGCGGGGCGCACGCGCTGATGTTCCGCGTCGCCGAGGAGGAACCCGACCTCACCGGACTGCCCGAGGGCATCGCCGACCTGGTCCGCGCGTGCCTGCGCAAGGACCCGGCGGCCCGGCCGTCCCTGGCGTGGATTCTCGAACACACCGGTGCCGAGGACACGGTCTCCGAGGGCCGCTCCCGCGAGCCCTGGCTCCCCGGCACGCTCGTCGCCCAGCTGGGCCGGCACGCCGTGCGCCTCCTCGACGCGGAGGACCCGCAGGCGGCGACCGAACACGCGGGCCGGGACGGCGCCGGGGCCGCCCCCGCACCCGGCCCCTGGCCGGCGGCCGGGCGGACCGCGCCCACGGTCGGCCATCCGGCGTACGGGGCTCCGGCGCAGCAGCATCCGCAGCCGGCCTACGGATATCCGGCCGCGGGGCACTGGCCGGGAGCCGTCGGCGCGCCGACCGGCGGCGGACACGGCGGACCCGGCGGACCCGCAACGGCTGTCGGGCCCGGAGTGCCCGGCGGGCCGGTCCCGGGCAACCCGTACGCCCAGTCGCCCACGTACACCACCGCCCCGCCCCCCGTGCCCTACCCGCAGCCCACCCCGTACGGCTACGACGGCACCCCGGACCACCCGGAACCGGAGCCGCCCCGGCGCGGCCGGCGCGGGACGGCACTGCTGGTCGGCATCGCGCTGGTCGTCGCCCTCGCGGCCGGCGGCTCGGTGTACGCGTACCTGAACGACGGCGACGACACCCGCGCCGACGCGGACCCGACCCCGACGGCCGCGCCGACGACCCCCGCGCAGAGCCCCACGCGGCCGAGCCCGACGGCCTCGCCGTCCCCCTCCCCGTCGCCCTCTGCCTCGGCCGACGGCGCGGTCCCCCAGGCGTACCTAGGCACCTGGACGACGACGATCGACAGCGCGTCGGGCTCCGACAGCCGCAGGCTCACGCTCACCCAGGGCGAGGTGGGGGACACGGTGCTGAAGTTGATCGCCGACGGCGCCGGCTACCACTGCGAGTTCGCGGCCCCCCTGAGCCGGCGCCCCGCCGCGGACGGCCCCCTGCGCATCGGCCCCTCCACGGTCACCACGGGCGAACCCGCCACGTCCTGCACTCCCGGCGACCCCACCGAGATCACGCTCCTGGCGGACGGCCGTCTGGAGCGGGTGAACACCGCCACCGGCGAGAAGCTGACGTACTCCCGCTGAGCGCCGGGCGCCTGCCTGGAATCGGGCGGGTCCTGTGGCCTGCCTGGGTTCGGGTGGGTGGTGGCGTGGTGTGTCCGGGCGGGTCCCGCCGCCTACCTCGGCTCGGGCGGCCGCTGGCGCGGCATGTTCGGCCGGGCCCCGTTCGGCGGAGCCGGAAACCGTCCCGGTACCCCCTGCTCGGGAACCCTGCTCGTCCCGGACACCGCCGTCTGGAGGCCCAGCGGGGCCGACCCGGTGCGGAACTCCACCATCCACTCGGCCGTCTCCGTGCGCACCAGCTCCGTCACGTCCTCGGAGAACCGCCGCAGCACCCCGAGACACCGCTCGGCCGCCTCGCTCGCCGTGCCCTCGGCCGGCCCCAGCACCTCGCGCACGCTCTCCGACGCCCACTCGAACTGCAGCACCTGCAACCGCCGCTGCACCGCCTGCGCCGTGGCGACGTCCCTTATCCACCCGGACGTCACCCCGAAGAACCGGTCCACCCCCACACACGCCACCGCCAGCAGCAGTGCCAGGTACCCCCAGGCCGCCGCCCCGCCCATCACCCCGGCGAGGTCCAGCAGCGGCAGCGCCGCCCCGGTCACCGCGCCGGCCGCGGCGCCGGCCCGCAGCGCCCGCGCGCCCCGCCGCTTCCACACCCGGTCGGCCAGGTACCAGGCCGCCGTCTCCAGCGCCCCGCGCTCCACCCACCGGTACAGCTCGTCCAGCCGCTGGGCGGGCTCCCCCCAGTCGCCGAGCGGAAACGCCCGCCCGGTCAGGTCGCCCGGCCGCAGCCCGGCCGGGCCCTCGCCCCGCCCGTCCTGAGGCAGACCTTCGGGCTGCATCTCCGGCTGACCCACCCGGCACTCCCTACTGACTTCGTCCTGACCGCGCTGGCCGCGCTGACTGATGCTCCTGGATGCTCCTGTGCCGCCCCCTTCCTACCCCCCAACGGGTGGCGGTGGGGCGGCTTTGGTGCCTTTGCCGCCCGGAAGGAGCCCTTGATCAGGTATAGACCGGGCAGCCAACTCACTCGAAAGAGTGCCGGGGCGAGCGTCACCCGGACCACGTAGGCTCGTGCCGAGCGGGAAAACCCGCACGGACGCCGACGTCAGGACGCAAGGGAGCTGATCGTGATCCCCGGTGGTGGCCAGCCCAACATGCAGCAGCTGCTCCAGCAGGCCCAGAAGATGCAGCAGGACCTGGCCAGGGCCCAGGAGGAACTGGCGAACACGGAGGTCGACGGGCAGGCCGGCGGCGGCCTGGTGACGGCCACCGTCACGGGCTCCGGCGAGCTGCGGGCCCTGAAGATCGACCCGAAGGCCGTGGACCCCGAGGACACCGAGACCCTCGCGGACCTGGTCGTCGCGGCCGTCCAGGCGGCCAACGAGAACGCGCAGGCCCTCCAGCAGCAGAAGCTCGGCCCGCTGGCCCAGGGCCTGGGCGGCGGCACCGGCATCCCCGGCCTGCCGTTCTGACCGGATGACCGGGGTGTCTTTCTCAGACACCCGGGGCCGATTACCGTACGTACAGCAAAGACAGGAAAGGACGGCAGTCCGTTGTACGAAGGCGTGGTCCAGGACCTCATCGACGAACTGGGGCGGTTGCCCGGCGTCGGTCCCAAGAGCGCGCAGCGGATCGCCTTCCACATCCTGCAGGCCGAGCCGACGGACGTACGCCGTCTCGCGCAGGCCCTGATGGAGGTCAAGGCGAAGGTCCGCTTCTGCGCCACCTGCGGCAACGTGGCGCAGGAGGAGCTGTGCGGCATCTGCCGCGACGCCCGCCGCGACCCTGCCGTCATCTGCGTCGTCGAGGAGCCGAAGGACGTCGTCGCGATCGAGCGGACCCGCGAGTTCCGGGGCCGCTACCACGTCCTCGGCGGCGCGATCAGCCCCATCGAGGGCGTCGGACCCGACGACCTGCGTATACGAGAACTTCTCGCGCGGTTGGCCGACGGGACGGTCACGGAGCTGATCCTTGCCACGGACCCGAATCTGGAAGGCGAGGCCACGGCCACGTACCTCGCCCGCATGATCAAACCCATGGGCCTGAAGGTCACCCGCCTGGCCAGCGGCCTCCCGGTGGGCGGCGACCTGGAATACGCGGACGAGGTCACCCTCGGCCGCGCCTTCGAGGGGAGACGACTCCTAGATGTCTGACGCCACGCTGCACGCGACCGAGCACGACCCGGACGACTTCGCGGTCCAGATCGCGGACCAGGTGGAGAGCTTCCTGGTGGCCGTCACGGAGGTCGCGAAGGGTGACGAGCCGGGCTCGGCGGTCCCCTTCCTCCTCCTGGAGGTCTCCCAGCTCCTGCTGGCCGGCGGCCGGCTGGGCGCCCACGAGGACATCGTCCCCGACGAGCGCTACGAGCCCGACCCGGGCCCGGAGCCGGACGTGGACGGCCTCCGCGAGAACCTTGCCCGCCTGCTCGACCCGATCGACATCTACTCCGAGGTCTTCGACCCCTACGAGCCGCGCAAGGCACCCGTGCCCGCCCGCATCTCCGACGACCTCGCCGACGTGATCACCGACCTGCGCCACGGCATGGTCCACTACCGCGCGGGCCGGACCACCGAGGCCCTGTGGTGGTGGCAGTTCTCCTACTTCTCCAACTGGGGCTCCACGGCCTCCGCCACCCTGCGCGCCCTGCACTCCGTCCTCGCCCACATCCGCCTGGACCAGCCCCTCGAAGAACTCGACGGCCTGGACACCGACCAGGGCATGGGCGACGACACCCTGGAGTTCGAGGCGGGCCGCGTCATGGCCCAGGAGATCGCGGGACCGCTGGGGATGCAGCCGGGGCAGCGAGGATGACCGAGTACCGGACCTGGGCCGAGGCCAAGCGCAGGATCCGGGCGAGCCAGCCCGGTGTGTCCGACGCCGACTGGAAGGCCCGCGAGCAGGCGGCCCGCAAGACGACCGAGATGTCGATCGTCGCCCACCACCGGATCGAACAGGGCATTGATCCGGTGCCTGACGCACCGTGACAACCGAATGGGCGGAGCGCTTCGGGAGCTTCGGGCGGGGCGGCTAGAAGTGATCGGGCAGCCAGGGTTCGAGCTGTGTCGTGCTACGGATCAGAGTTGTGAGCCCTTGCTCTGATACGGCGCGGACTCCGGCCATACGAGCCGAGGCGGTCGACCGGTAACCGCCGGCGTACCAGACCGCGAGCTGGTGGCGGGTGAAGGTGGCGTGTCCCTCGATGAGTGTGGGGGTGATCTCGGCCGCTCCCGCCTCGATCCGGAGCATCCACCTGTCCTGCTCACCGGTCTCGTTCTCGATCTCGATCGGCACGACGGTGGTGAGGTCGGCAGGCCAGCCGCGGAGCTGGATGGCTTTGGGGGCGTCGAGGATGCGCAGCATCCAGGGGTGCCAGGCTTCGGCGTTCGTGCGGTGATGGTGCAGGCCGTGCAGAAGGGTCGGGTAGGGCGGGAGGGCGCCACGGCGGAACGTGATAGCGCGGGCGCGGGTGTCGTGGCGGCCGAGGAAGGCCAGCATGGAGGCGGCGGTGGGCTGGTTGGCGGCCCAGAAGTCGTGGACGACCAGGTTCATGCCGTGGCGCTGATGCCGTGTGGTCGTGAGGTTGAGGAGACCGGTTGTGGGGTGGCCGGGCAGGGCGAAGCGGTAGGTGATGAGGTCGCTCTTGGCCTGCTTCCACCGGGCCCACCAGGAGGGGCGGTCGATCGGCCCGTTCCATTCGCGGGCGAGGTCCCGCTGGAGGGCTTCGGCTTCGTCTGTGAGTCCGTGGTCGACCTCGAAGTTCCCGAGCGTGTAGGCGCGTTTGAGGTCGTCGGTGGCCACTTCCCAGGCGAGGACGTCGGTGGGGGCTTCCCATCCGAGGCGGCGGGCGTAACCGGTTGAGGACGTGGTGATCGCGGAGACGACCGCGCCTCGCTCGATCAGGGGTTGCAGTCGTGCGGCCGTCATGTCGGCTGCGAGGCGGTCGCCGCGCTCCTCGGGGGCCACGCAGCCGGCGCCGAGGCAGGCGCTGGGGACGGGGGCACCGCCGAAGAACTGGTCGACGAAGAGGCCGAGGCCGCCGGCGACGACCCGGCCGCCGCGAACGGCGACTCGAAGATCGGCGTGCTCGCGCAGGTGGGTGATGTCGCCGACCGGATGACCGTAGGCGCGTGCGGCGAGCTGGTCGTACTGCTCCCACAGTCCCTCGTCGGCGGGGGTGAAGGTGAGGATCTTGTTCATGAGCCGGCCTTCAGTAGCGGGTGGCGTTGCGGGCGGCGTCGGCGTCCAAGGGCACGAGGAAGGCACGGGTGAAGGCGAGGACGCTGGTGCCCGCCTGGTTGTGGGCGGTGGTGTGGCAGGTGATGACCCCGGTGTCGGGACGGCGCTCCGAGACCCTGCGGGTGAGGATCTCCGTCTCGGCGTACAGGGTGTCGCCGATGTGGACGGGGGCGGTGAACCGCACCTGGTCGATGGCGAGGTTGGCGCTGGTCATGCCGCTGACGCTGCGGACGGTCATACCGCCGACGAGATTGAGGGTGACGCCGGAGCAGACCAGGATGCGGCCCCACCGGGTCCGGCCGCTGTAGTGGGCGTCGGTGTGGAGGGGGGCGACGTTGCCGCTCAGAGCGGTGCCGATGAGGTTGTCGGCTTCGAGGATGGTCCGGCCGGGCCGGTGCTCGATGACCAGGCCGGGGACGAGTTCTTCGTAGGAGAGGCCGACGTTCTCCCGTACGCGAGCCTCGCCGATCCGGCGGTAGCCGTGGGGCAGGCCGGCGCTCACGGCGTGTGGTCCGCTTCGGCGACGACCGCGCGGGCGGCGTTGAAGAAGGGGGTGCCGCGCATCTGCCCGCTCACGGTGGTCACCGTTCCGCCGCTGGCATCGGCGGCCGCGACGACGACCCGGGCCTGAGCGATCTCCTCGGCGGTGGGTGTGAAGACGTCGTTGATCACCTGCACGTGGCGGGGGTGGACGCAGCCTTTCCCGGAGAATCCCAGGTCCTTGGCGCGCTCGGCGTCGCGGCGCAAGGTGTCGGGGTCGTTGAGTTCCCAGGTGGGGGCGTCGATGGCGGGGATGCTCGCGGCGCAGGCGGCATTGATGAGAGCCGAGCGGGCGTAGTGGAGGGCGTCCCAGCTCAGGCCGCAGCGGACGGAGGCGGCGTAGTCGGCGGAGCCGAAGATCACGCCGCCGAGCCGGGGCGCCTGCATGATCGACGGGAGGGTGTCGAAGGCCCGGGGGCTTTCGATCAGCGCCCAGATGTCGGGGGTGTAGCCGTCGGCGTCGAGCGCGGCGGCGACGAGTTCGATGTCGCGGGGGGATTCGACCTTGGGGATCACGATGAGGCCGGGCCGGGCGGTGTAGCCGGCGAGGGCCGCCAGGTCCTTCATGCCCTCGATCGTCGTGAGGCCGTTGATCCGGATACCGAGGGTGCACGGAGGGCCGGTGACGAAGAAGTCTTCCGCGGCGGTGCGGGCGTCCTGCTTGTCGTGGAGGGCGACGGAGTCCTCGATGTCGACGAGGGCGACCGCGGCGCCGGATGTGCGTGCGCCGGCGAAGCGGTCTCGGCGCAGGCCGGGTGTGATGATCCAGGCCCGTCCGGGGCGGCGGCTGGTGCTGACGCTGGTCATGCGGGTGGTCACCTCGTGCTTCGCTTGGCGGTGATGAGCTGGTCCAGCTCCTTGAGGGTGGCGGTGTGTTCGATCTCCCGGTAACTGACGTCGATGCCGTAGCGCTCGGCGAGCAGGACGGAGAGTTCGACGACGGCGAGCGAGTCGAGTCCTGCGTGGTCGAGGCCGGCTTCGCCGGTGAGCCGGTCAGCCGGAAGGTTGAGGTCGTCGAGCAGGATGCGGGTGAGGTCCTCGTTCACGATCGGTCCTCTCGGAGGCAGTGGAGGGAAGAGGCCGGACAGGGCGACGGCCGCCCTGGGGCGGTCCGGCCGGGCTGGAGACGGCCGTCGCCGGCGCGCTGACGCGGGCTATCGGCTGGTCGTCTTCAGCCGTCGGGCGACCTCGCCGATGAGGTCTTCCTGGCCGGCGACGACCTGACGCTCGCCGAGGGCGAGGAACAGGTCGAGGGGGTCGACACCTTCGGTGCGCGCGATCTCCAGGACCGGCCGCTTGAAGCCGGAGAACACCCCGGCCAGCCCGCTGACGACGGCGATCGAGTCGGTGACCGGCGGGCCCTTCATCAGGCGATCGTCGGCGACGTCGGCGGCGGCCAGGATCTCGCGGAGCCCGATCCCGGTGTCCATGCCGCGGCGTTCGAGGACGGCCACGAGGACTTCGAGCTGCGTGTTGCCGGCTCCGGCGCCGAATCCGCGTGCGGTCGCGTCGATGACCGATGCGCCGGCATCGACGGCGGCCAGCGAGTTGGCCACCGCCAGCCCCAGGTTGTTGTGGCCGTGGAAGATCACCGGTACGTCGACGGCGGCGACGATGGCCTGCACGCGCTCGGTGACGTCGGCAGGGAGGTAGTGGCCCGCGGAGTCCATGATGCCGACGGCCTGGGCGCCGAACTCCACCATCAGGGCGCACTGCTCGGCGAGTTCGCCGGGGCCGGCCATGTGGCTCATGAGCAGAACGCCCTGGGCTTCGGCGCCGAGGTCGCGGACGACGCCGAGGTGGCGTTCGGTGACGTCGGCTTCCGTGCAGTGCGCGGCGATGCGCACGATGTCGGCGCCGTGGCGGACAGCGGCCGTCAGGTCACCGGAGGTACCCCAGCCCGGGGCCATGAACACGCCCATCCGGGACGAGGTGAGGGCCGCACGGACGGTGGTGAGCATCGTGGCGTCGTCGAGCCTGGCGCGGCCGATCTGGAGGCTGGAGGCGCCCAGGCCGTTGCCGTGGCCGACTTCCACCACGGGCACCTTCGCGGCGTTCGCGGCGGTGGCGTAGGCGCGGAGCTGGTCTGTGTCCAACTGGTGGCCGACGGCGTGGTGGCCGTCGCGCAGTGTCGGGTCGTGCAGGAGGATCCGGGGCCGCTCGGGGCTGTTCATGGGGTGTGTCCTTTCATCGCGGGGCGGCGGCCGACTGTTCGGCGAGCAGGACGGCGGCGGCGTTGATGATGTCGACGCTTCCGGCGTGGCGGGGCAGGCGGCGGCCGGAGGCGGTCACCTCCACCGCGACCGAGATGCGGCCCGGCTCCACGGCGAGGGAGGTCACCTGGTACCCGGGTGCATAGGTGCGCACGGTGTCGGCGGCGGCCGCGATGCCGGTGCGCACCGATGCCGGGCTCATGCCGTCGGCGAGGACGGTCATGGCCACCCGGAACGGCGGGGCGGGCCGCGCGGGGCTGAGATTGACCAGCACCTTCACCTGCCGGGTCCCGGTGAATGCGTGGATGGCGGCGGCGGTGGCGGCGATGTACTGGTCCAGGTTCAGGCGGGTGGCTCGGCCGGCGCTCGCGCTCGCTGCGGTGGAGACCACCTCGATGTAGGTGGGGGTGCAGCGCTGGGCGATGGCGTGCAGGACCGGGATGGCCGCCTGCCCGCCGCAGCTGATCAGGTTGAAGTGCCGGTGGGCTCCCGGGCGGTGGTCGCTGATGCCGGGCACGAGGATCGTGCCGGAGCCGGTGGGGGTGAGATCGACCAGGGTTGCGCCGGTCGGGCGAAGAGCCGCCCAGTGCTCGGCGTGATTCTCGGCGTTCGTAGCGTCGAAGACCACGTCGAAGGGACCGGAGTCCAGCAGGGCACGGACTCCGCCCGCGGTGGTCGGATGACCCATCTCGGCCGCCCGGCGCAGTCCCAGGCTGTCCCGGTCGCGGCCGGCCACGAGGGCCAGTTCCAGCTTCGCCGTCCGGCAGATCTTGTCGACGAGGTCTGTTCCGATCAGGCCCGCGCCGAGTACGGCGACACGCAGACGCTGTTCATCAGCGGCCATCGGCCGCTCCTTTCGCAAGGTGACGGAAAGGTAGATTGAGTAGGAGGTGCGGCGCCCTGCGAACGTGACGCGGGGCGAAGGACAGCTAGCGCACGTGCAACTCCACCGACGGCAGATGCTGCGAGCGGGCATGCACCGTGCTCGGGGCCTCCAGGGGGAGGCTGGCGTGAACGGCTCCGGCCAGGGCAAGCTGGCCGGCGCGCAGGCCGCCGCCGACGCGGTGCAGCCGTCCGGCGAGCCAGACCAGGGCTCGAAGCGGATCGCCGAGGACAGCGCGGCCCTCCCCGGTGACGACAGCGGCGCCGCCGACGCTGACGACCAGGGGCTCGGCGGCCAGGTCCATACCCGTGTCCAGCGGCACCGGGTGGCCGGTGACGACCCGCGCGCAGGAAGCGTTGTCGGCGATGCTGTCCGCGACCGTCATCCGCCAGCCGGTGAACCGGGTGTCGATCACCTCCAGGGCGAGGAACACCTCCTTAACCGCCGCCCGGGCCTCCTCCAGGCCTACTCTCGGCCCCCCGAGGTCGCAGCCGAGACGAAACGCGATCTCCGCCTCCACCCGTGGCCGCATCAGCACGGAACGCTCCAGGACGCCTCCGGTGGGCAGCACCATGTCGTCGAGCAGGACACCGGAGTCCGGCTCGCCGACGCCCATCTGTTCCTGCATGGCCTTCGAGGTCACACCGGCCTTGTGACCGACAACGCGGGCACCGGCGGCGACCCGCCGTGCGATCACCGCAGCCTGCACCCGGTAGGCGGCTTCCAACGCCAGGCCCGGCTGTCGGACAGTCAGCGCGTCGATCGGGACTCGCTCGTACTCGGCCGCCAGCAGAGCTGATGCCGTACTGGCGATCCAGCGGTCATCCTCGGCATCCATGGCAATCCCTCCCTGGGACGTGCGGCATCTGTTCGGGGAGCAGTCGTGGGCACGGGAGCAGATCCGGGCGGCGCTGCCCGCCGCCGTGCATCGGGCCTGATGAAGAGTCAACCGACTTAGGCCGCACGGCGGTACGGTGGCGGGCAGACCAAGCGGTATATCGCGTATACGGGGCAGGTGCTCATGACCACGCGCACGCCGAACGTCCGGCTCAGGGCTCTTGTCGCCGAGTCCGGTCTCACTTACGAGGCGCTGGCCAAGCAGGTCTGCGCGGTCGCAGCCGAATGCGGCACGCGCTTACGCACCAACAAGTCCAACATCGAACACTGGTGCCGCGGCTCTGTCCCTCGCGGGCACACGCCCGTATTCCTCGCGGTCGCGCTCTCCCGGCGCCTGGGCCGCATCCTGACCCCCGCCGACCTCGGCCTGCCCTCGTCGGCGGACACTGGAAGTGACGCCACCGGGCTGTCGCTCGCGAGTGACCCGCTGGACGCCCTGCTGCCGATGTGGAGGTACGAGTTGGACCGCCGCAGCCTCCTGACGGCCTCCGCCTACTCCGTAGCAGCCGCAGCCCTGCCCCTCCATCACCTCCAGGACATCGCAGCCCGCACCACCGCCGTCACCCGCACCGGCCACACCGTCGGCACGGCCGAGGTCGCCGCCGTCCGAGACATGATCACCGCGTTCTCCGAGATGGACGAGCGCCATGGCGGACAGCATGGCCGCAGCGCCCTGGTCGCCTACCTCCGTGACGACGTCGCCCCGCTGTGCCGGGCCCGGTTCAGCACCGACGACGTCCGCCGGCAGATGCTCTCCGCCGCCAGCCGCGGCGTCCACCTACTGGGCTGGAAGTCGTACGACGCCGGACAACAGGGACTGGCCCAGCGCTACTACCTCCAGTCCTACGCCCTGGCCGCCGAGTCCGGCCTGCGCGGACACGACGGCTTCGTCATGCGCACCATGGCGATGCAGGGCCTCAAGCTCCACCGCCCCGAGCACTGCCTGGGCCTTGCCGAGACCGGCCTGAACCGGGCCAAAGGGCACGTGGATGCCCAGACGGAAGCCCTCTTCCGCGTCGTCCACGCCCACACCCTGGCCAAGAGCGGCAAGCGCCGCGCGGCACTGGCCGAGACCGAGCACGCCCGCGGCCTGCTGACCGATGCGCCCGGCGACGAGCCACAGTTCTGGGCACTGACCTGGGGACCGCCGGCCGCCTCCGTGCACTCCCGCGCCGCCAAGGTCTACGAGACTCTCGGCGACCATCGGTCCGCAGCCGAGCACTACGCGCTGGCCGCCACGGCCCGCCCGGCCGACACCTACGCGCGGATCGTCGCCCTGGACATGGTCGCCGGTGCGGAGATGCACCTCAAGCGCGGCAGCATCGAGCAGGCGTGCGCCATCTGGCACCGGGCCATGGACCACATGAGCGGCGTCCGATCCGTCCGCACCCGCAAGGCCGTGGCCCGCATGCGCAGCGACCTGGCACGCTTCCGAGCCCGTGGCCTGCGGTGCGTGAACGAACTCGACGAACGTGGACGCGACTTCCTCGCCAACGGCTGAAGCAGCCCACCCTCAGCGATGCCCGAAGTAGCGGCGGACGATCGGCTCCAGGTAGTCCGCGTGTGGACCGGCCAGGCCGGCCAGCTCACCCGGGGCGCGCACCAGGGCCATATCGTCGAGTTCAGGAGTACGGCCCTGGGCACGGTCGGCGTCCGCAGCTGCGGCGAATCCCGCGCGAAGCACCGTCTCGGGCAAGGCGGGAGCCAGATAGGTCAGGCCGACACTGTCGTTCTCGCCCCGGGTGACCACCCACAGCTTCAGGTGCTCGGCAGCCGCGCCGATCCCCACTTCCTCCAGCAGCTCCCGCGCGCCCTGCCCGGCCAGGGCTGACTCGTCCAGGACCTCCCCGTCCTGGGGAGGCTCCACAGACCCTCCCGGGAGCTGCCAGCGGCCCGGGGCCGCCGTGGAGGAGGACATCCTCACCGCCAGCACACGGCCATCAGTGGTCGGCTGTACGACGTTCACGAACAGGGAGGGCAACGCGGTCGTGCCCGGAACCCGGCGCAGTGCGTAATGCCGGTAGGTCACCCGCACCCAGGTCAGGCGGAGGACGCGCGTACCCGCCCACTCCAGCCCCCCGCAGGCCACCACGGGACCGTCGAAGAGGCCGGGATTGGCCCGGGCCGCCGCATCCCACACCCGGTCCCGGGCCGCTGCGTCCCGCGGAGACAGCGGCGGCTCCGCGGACTCGATCAACTGAAGCTGATCGGCGTCGATGAGGTCAGCCCCCGCAGGGGGCAGCGTCTCGGTCACCGGCTCATCGTAGGACTCGCCGCCCAACCGGCCGGGGACAGCTCTCGTCGGACGGCATCGCGGAGTGGCACACGACGACGCGGCAACCGCGACTCCGAAGCTTCGCTCGTACAGTCTTCCGCCGGCTTCTGCGGCGCCCGACAACCGAGCCTCCGACCGTGTACAGCACGGCGCGCGGACGCGCAGCTCCGAGCGCGGACTCGGCGACGGCGTGGATCGACATCTCGGGCGCCGCTCGGACCCTCTGCCAGCTTGCCTGACCGAAGCGAGATCGGCCCTGGCACGGGTCGGCGAATCACGACAGCGACCGAGGAGCAAGTGGTCCCCACGGTTACTCAGCGAGTCAGGGTGGCGTGCAGCGCCGGCGGGTCGACGTACGGAGCCGTGCGGGTCGGCTCGCTGTACCAGCGCAGGGGCCAGGTGTCGCCGTCGAGGGCCGGGATGCCGAGGTAGGTGACGGTGTGCTCGCCCCGGCCGCCGAGCCGCTGCACGCCCAGGGGCCAGTCGTAGCCCTGGGACATGCCGGGTGGGAGCAGGAAGTACACCCAGCGGCTCCCGCCCGCCTCGCACACGATCGGGCCCGCGTCCCCGTCCGACCGCTCGACCAGCCACTCGGCGACGGCCTCACCCCTGCGGCCCTCGACCCGTACCGCGTCGAAGTACACGCCGACCAGACGGAGTTGGTGGCCGGCCGCCGGGACCCAGTCGGGGCGGTGCATTGTGCTCGTCATGGTCACACGATCGCCGTCGCGCGGCTACGCTCGGTAGTGACCCAGGTGATACACAGCGCGGTGTACCGGTCGGAGGTGCGGTCCGTGACCCAGTCGCCCCCCATGTGGCGCTTCAGCGGCAACCAGTTGAAGCGCTGGCGGACGAAGGCCAACGTTTCCCGGGAGGAGTTGGCCGCCGCCTCCAACTACTCCCCGGACACGATCAAGGCAATGGAGCAGGGGGCGCGCATGCCGACGCCCCGAGTGCTGGACGTGGCGGACGAGTTGTGCGGGGCGGAGGGGTTGCTGAGGGCGGCTAAGGACTACTTGAGCAGGGAGAAGTTTCCGCCGAGGGCGCAGGAGTTCATGGAACGGGAGAAGGAGGCCATCAGTCTCTGGTGGTATGAGACCAGCCTGGTGCCGGGCCTTCTGCAGACCGAGGGGTACGCGCGTCGGCTGATCCAGCACCGATACCCGCCGCTCGAAGAAGAGACGATCGAGCAGCGGATCGAGGGACGCATGGAGCGTCAGGCCAGCCTGGCCATGCGTAAGCCGCCGGTCGGCCTGTGCTTCGTTCTCTACGAGGCGGTTCTGCGCAGCCCGTTCGCGACCGCCGAGCAACTGGAGCGTCTGCTGACGGATTCTCGCCTGTCGAACGTCCATATCCAGGTGCTGCCGTTCGAGAGGGCCACGTTCCCGGCGGCGCTAATGGGGCCCATGGTTCTGCTGGAGACTCGGGACCACGAGCGGTTCGCCTTCACCGAGGGGCAGTTCGCGAGCGAACTCTCTGCTGACCCGGAGACGGTCAGTAATGTGACCGAGCGGATGAGCATGATCCGCGCCCTGGCACTCAGCCCCGCTGAGTCAGCCGGATTCATCGAGGAAGTGGTGAAGAAGCAGTGAGCGAGCATCGGCAGTGGCACAGGTCCAGCTACAGCGACGATGAGGGCGGCGCCTGCGTCGAAGTCCGCATAGCCTCCGCCGCCGTCCAGATCCGCGACTCGAAGACCCCCACCACCCCTCACGTCCGTCTCACCGCTCCCGCCTGGTCGGCGTTCCTCGCCGCACTTCGGCCCGGGGCTTGAGCCTCGGGCTTCGAGCCCTTCCAAGCTCTTTTCCGGGTTCTGGGTTGGTTGAAATTCAACCCAACCAACCCATCTTGAACGGAAGTTGACGACGCCTAGCCCGAATGGGTGACGTTCGGTGATCGGCTTGCGGCGGAGCGTGACGCGGCTCTAGGTTCGCGGCAACAGAAACGGCCCCGGTCGGTGCGCCAACACCGGCTCCGGGGCCTGGACCGACGAATCGAATCGAGCCTTCGATCGTGGCTTGCGCTCACCTTAGTCCCGCCCTGCCGTCCCCGTCCCACCCCATGGCCAAAACGGGTTACGGCAAACGCCCCGTGGGTGACGAAGACCCGCACGCCGACGCGGACTTCGCACACCTGCGCCCCCGCGACCGTGAGATCGCCGTCTTCATCGACCACCTCGACGAGGGCCACGCGATGGGCTACAAGGCCCTCGCCGCCGTGCACCCCCGCTACGGCCAGCAGGCCGTCCGTACGTCGATGCAGCGCCTCACCGACGCCGGGCACCTGTGCCACATCCGCGAGCACCTCGTGATCGAGGACAACTCGATGTGGTGGGTCACGCGGACGTACTGGTCGCGGACGCGCAGGTCGGCCGAGTGGTGGGCGGACTTCGCGCGGATGCGCAAGGGGCGGGTCGTGTACGAGGACCACCGCCCGGGGCTGGCGCGCATCGAGGAGCCGCCCGCAGGGGCCGCGCCGGAACAGGCGTCGCCGGAACAGGCACCGCCGGAGCAGGCACCGCCGGCCGATGAACCGCAGACCGCCCCCGAACCGCAGGCCACCGCCCCCGAACCGCAGGCCACCGCCCCCGAACCGCAGGCCACCGCCCCCGAACCGCAGGCCACCGCCCCCGAACCGCAGGCCACCGCCCCCGAACCGCACGCGACCGTCCCCGAACCGCAGGCCGGTCCGGCTGCCACCACGCCCGCCTACCGAGCCCTCGCCGAGCTACGGGACACCGACGCCCGGATGCCGCTGTCCGAATCCGAGTGCCGGGCGCTCGAAGGCCTCGCCGCGGAGTGGCTCGCGCGCGGTTCGACACCCGAAGACCTCACCCGCGCCCTGACGGACGGGCTGCCGTCCGACGTGACCAACCCGGGCGGACTCGCCCGCAGACGACTGGAGGACAAGATGCCCCCGAAGAAGGCCAGGATCCGGCAGAAGGCGGCACCCCGCCGCGCCCGGGTGGACCGCGTGATCATGTGCTGCGTGACCTGCGACGCGGACGAGCGGACGGTGCGCATCGA
This sequence comes from Streptomyces sp. bgisy159, assembly GCF_057707805.1. Classification (NCBI taxonomy): domain Bacteria; kingdom Bacillati; phylum Actinomycetota; class Actinomycetes; order Kitasatosporales; family Streptomycetaceae; genus Streptomyces; species Streptomyces sp. bgisy159. The sequence goes on from NZ_JBYIQX010000004.1 coordinate 56,729, forward strand.
GGGCGGGATGTGCCCGGAGTGCCGTGCCGAGTACGAGGCGGACCTGGCGGCGGAGGCGGCCGGTGAGCTGGACGCGGGATACGTCCCGAGCACGTTCCTGGCCGACCCCGACCCGGCGTTCGACTCCGTGTACGAGGTCGTGGACGTCGCCCGCCGCGCGGCCGAGGTGCGGGCGGCGGGCGGACTGCGGCCCCGGGCGGAGAGGGCGCGATGAGCGTGCGGGAGGTGCCGGTCGGGGCACCATGGTGCCGAGGAGGCGACGCCATGACCCCCAGGACCGAGCACCGGCCGCAGATGTCCGTCGAGGAGTTCGAGGAACTGGAACGCCATGCCCCGGAGCACGTGCGGCTGGAGTTCGTCCACGGAAGGGTCCAGGTCAAGCCGGTGACCGACGGCAATCACGACCAGATCGTCGCCTGGTTGCAGCGACTGTGCATGCAGCACCGCCCCGAGCTGTGGCTCTACGGGGACCGGGGCCTCAGGGTCGAGAAGTACCGGAAGGGCAGGGCACGTCCGGACGGGGTCCTCGCGCCGTTCGGGTTCGCGAAGGGGCACGGTGACTGGTCGGATGCGGCCGGTGTGCTCATGGTCGTCGAGGTCACGTCGCACGACTCCGACACCGACCGGCGCGACCGGATCGAGAAGCCCGACGGTTACGCCGCCGCCGGCATCCCCGTGTACCTCCTCGTCGACCGGGACGACCGTTCCGTCGTCGTCTTCGACGCCCCGGAGGGCGGCTGCTACCGGCACCAGGAGAAGCTGCCCTTCGGTGCCACGGTCGCACTCCCCGCCCCCGTGGACATCACCCTGGACACCGCTCCGCTCGCGGAACTCGCCGAATGCGGACCTGAGACTTAGCGCACAGCCATCATTCGCGTGACACTGGGCAGGGTCCTCCCCGAGCGTCGACCGCGGGTCTCACCATGCGGTATCCCAGAGGGGGATTTCGGACGCTCGTTAGACTGATCGGGCAATCGACAAACTGAGCGAGGAGCGCACGTGGGCCTTGTCGTGCAGAAGTACGGAGGCTCCTCCGTAGCCGATGCCGAGGGCATCAAGCGCGTCGCCAAGCGGATCGTGGAAGCGAAGAAGAACGGCCACCAGGTGGTCGTCGTCGTTTCCGCGATGGGCGACACGACGGACGAGCTGATCGATCTCGCCGAGCAGGTGTCTCCGATGCCTGTCGGGCGTGAGTTCGACATGCTGCTGACCGCCGGGGAGCGGATCTCGATGGCCCTGCTGGCCATGGCGATCAAGAACCTGGGCCACGAGGCCCAGTCCTTCACCGGCAGCCAGGCAGGTGTCATCACCGACTCGGTCCACAACAAAGCCCGGATCATCGATGTCACGCCGGGCCGTATCCGGCAGTCCATCGACCAGGGCAACATCGCCATCGTCGCCGGGTTCCAGGGCGTCAGCCAGGACAAGAAGGACATCACCACCCTCGGGCGTGGCGGGTCCGACACCACGGCCGTGGCGCTCGCCGCCGCGCTGGACGCCGAGGTCTGCGAGATCTACACCGACGTGGACGGCGTGTTCACCGCCGACCCGCGCGTGGTGAAGAAGGCGAAGAAGATCGACTGGATCTCCTTCGAGGACATGCTGGAGCTCGCCGCGTCCGGCTCCAAGGTGCTGCTTCACCGGTGCGTGGAGTACGCCCGCCGATACAACATCCCGATCCACGTCCGGTCCAGCTTCAGCGGACTGCAGGGCACGTGGGTCAGCAGTGAGCCGATTGAGCAAGGGGACAAGAAGGTGGAGCAGGCCATCATCTCCGGTGTCGCGCACGACACCTCCGAGGCCAAGATCACGGTCGTCGGCGTGCCGGACAAGCCGGGCGAGGCCGCCACGATCTTCCGGGCGATCTCGGACGCCGAGATCAACATCGACATGATCGTGCAGAACGTGTCCGCCGCCTCCACCGGCCTGACGGACATCTCCTTCACCCTCCCCAAGACCGAGGGCCGCAAGGCCATCGACGCCCTGGAGAAGGCGAAGACCGGCATCGGCTTCGACTCGCTGCGCTACGACGACCAGATCGGCAAGATCTCGCTGGTCGGCGCGGGCATGAAGACGAACCCCGGCGTCACCGCCGACTTCTTCACCGCCCTGTCCGACGCCGGTGTGAACATCGAGCTGATCTCGACCTCCGAGATCCGCATCTCGGTCGTCACCCGCGCCGACGACGTCAACGAGGCCGTGCGCGCCGTGCACACCGCCTTCGGGCTCGACTCCGACAGCGACGAGGCCGTCGTCTACGGAGGCACCGGGCGGTGACCGCCCGCCGCACCGGATCGTACGGAGGCGTACGACGATGAGGGACCGTCCGACGCTCGCGGTCGTGGGAGCGACCGGGGCCGTCGGCACGGTGATGCTCCAGATGCTGTCCCACCGGGCGGACGTCTGGGGCGAGATCCGTCTGATCGCCTCGCCGCGCTCGGTCGGCCGCAAGCTGGCCGTGCGCGGCGAGGAGGTCGAGGTGGCGGCGCTCTCGGAGGAGGCGCTGGACGGGGTGGACATCGCCCTGTTCGACGTGCCCGACGAGGTGGCCGCCCAGTGGGCGCCGGTCGCGGCGGCCAAGGGCGCGGTGGTCGTGGACACCTCCGGCGCCTTCCGGATGGACCCCGACGTGCCGCTGGTGGTGCCCGAGGTCAACCCGCACGCACTGCGGATCCGGCCGCGCGGCATGGTCGCCAACCCCAACTGCACGACCCTGACGATGATCGTCGCCCTGGGCGCGCTGCACGCCGAGTTCGGGCTGCGCGAGCTGGTGGTGTCGTCGTACCAGGCGGTCAGCGGGGCGGGCCGGGCCGGGGTGGAAGCCCTGCGCCGGCAGATGTCCCTGGTGGCCGGTACCGAACTGGGGACCAGCCCGGGTGACGTGCGCCGGGCCGTGGGCGACGACACCGGGCCGTTCCCGGAGCCGGTCGCGCTGAACGTGGTGCCGTGGGCCGGGTCGGCGCGGGCGGACGGCTGGTCGTCGGAGGAGATGAAGGTGCGGGACGAGTCCCGCAAGATCCTCGGGCTGCCGAAGCTGCCGGTCGCCGTGACCTGCGTCCGGGTGCCCGTGGTCACCGTGCACTCCCTGACCGTGCACGCCCGTTTCCAGGACGAGGTCACCGTCGACCGGGCCCGCGAGATCATCGCGACCGCGCCCGGTGTGGTGCTCTTCGACAACCCGGAGGCCGGTGAGTTCCCGACGCCCGCGGACGTGGTCGGCACCGACCCGACCTGGGTGGGCCGGGTGCGCCGGGCGCTGGACGACCCGACGGCGCTGGAGCTGTTCGTCTGCGGGGACAACCTGCGCAAGGGCGCGGCCCTGAACGCCGTGCAGATCGCGGAACTGGTGGCGGTGGAGCGGTAGGGCCGGCGGTGATCCGCCATCGGGCCTGGCCAGGGCTGATAACGCCTTTGTAAGATTCGCACACAGGCTTGCTCCCCGTTTTCCCGCAACCGCGTGGAGGCGGGGAGCGTCTTTGCGGTGCGTAGGGGGCGCCGTGGGCCGGACGTGGGGACGTCCGGTCGCCGGTACACAGGGGAAGAAGCGGGGCGTATGAGGAGAAGCGGGACGCCGTCTGTTGTGCTGCGCCGGAACGGACGGGGGCACGGAGATCCACAGGAAAGAACGCAACCCGCGTACAACCCCCACGGGGTCACGCGTGTCCAACTGGCGTGGCTGAGGTACTCGACTTCCTTGCGGCGACCCGCGGCACCGCTGTGCGGCCGCCCCGGAGCATCGTCCGCCCCCGCTCGGCGGGTGCGTCCGGCGGCATGCCGGTGATCGCGCCCATGCCCGCAGCGCGGCCCGCCCGCATTCCCAGTCCGCGCGACGGCGCCGAGGAGACCGTGGCGGCGGGCACCACCGTCGACCACCTCACCGAGACCTACCGTGCGCACTACCGCTCGCTCCTCGGTCTCGCCGCTCTCCTGCTCGACGACACCGCCTCCTGCGAGGACGTCGTCCAGGAGGCCTTCATCCGGGTGCACTCCGCGCGCAAACGCGTCCGCGACCCCGAGAAGACCCTCGCCTACCTGCGGCAGACCGTCGTCAACCTCTCCCGCTCCGCGCTGCGCCGCCGCATCCTCGGCCTGAAGCTGCTGTCCAAGCCGATGCCGGACATGGCGAGCGCCGAGGAAGGCGCCTACGACCAGCTGGAGCGCGACTCCCTCATCAAGGCGATGAAGGGCCTGCAGCGCCGCCAGCGCGAGGTGCTCGTCCTGCGCTACTTCGCCGACATGACCGAGGCCCAGGTCGCCGAGACCCTCGGCATCTCGCTCGGCTCGGTCAAGGCCTACGGCTCGCGCGGTATCGCCGCCCTGCGCAGGTCGATGGGGGCGACGACGTGAGCGGGCGGCACGACGGCACCGGGCGGCACGACGGCCGGCCGGGGCGGTACGACGGCCCCGACGGGCCACCGCACGAGCAAGACTGGAAGCGATCGCACCCTGGGAACGGAACCGTGAACGACCACCTCGACGACCAGAGTCCCGACGGGCTCGACTCGGACGAGCTGGCCCTGCGCCGGATGCTGCACCGGGCGGTGGGGGAGATGGAGCCGCGCGACGGCACCCTGGATCACCTCCACCGGGCCGTCCCCGCCCGCCGGGCCCGCAAGCGACAGGCCGCCGTGGGCATGGCGGCGGCCGCCCTGTTCGTGTGCACCGCCGTGCCCGCGCTGGTGCACGTGTCCAACTCCGGCGGCTCCGACGCCCACCCGTCCATCGCCGGGCAGGCCTCCCAGACCGAGGGCACCGTCGGCGACCCCGACGGCACGGGCGGCAACGCCACCGGCACCGCCGGCGGCGCCGGGCAGAGCGCCGACCAGGGCAAGGGCAGCGGCACCGGAAGCGGCGACGACAAGGACTCCGAAGCCGCGACGAGCGGCACCGACGCCGGCCCGTCCGCGTCACCGGTCGGCGCTCCGCTGTGCACGGCGGAGCAGCTCGGCTCCGCGACCTCGACCGTGGCCGTGCCCGACGCGGCCGGCACGGTCTACGGCACGTTCCGCGTGCTGAACGTCTCCGCCGCCGGCTGTGCCGTCGGCGGCGAGGTCACCCTGACGCCCACCGCCCAGGGGGCCGCCGACCCCGCGAAGATCACCGTGGCCGAGCATGTCTCCGGCGGTCCGGCGGCCGCCCTGCCCGACCCGTCGCTGTACGTGCCCCGGCTCGTCCTGGCGCCCGGCTCCGCCTACGAGGTGAAGTTCGGCTGGGTGCCCTCCGGAACCTGCCCCGCCGACAGCGGCGGCGGAAGCGGTGGCGGAAGCGGTGGCGACACCGGCTCCGGGTCCGGCGACACCATGGGCGGCGGCGCCTCGCCCAGCCCGAGCCCGACCGGCCAGACCAGCACCGCCGACGGCGCCGGCGACTCCGGTCCGACCGGTACGTCACCCCAGCTGATCAGGGAGGACGGCACGGCCGACGGCAGCGTCAAGGTGACGTACACCCCGGCCGAGGGCGGACCGGCGGTGTCGGCGGTGGTGCCCGACGCGTGCGCCGGGACGGTCTACCGCACCGGGGTGCTGGTCTCGTCGTAGGACGGGGGCTCTTCGCCGGCGGGCCGGGGCCGGGGTTCTCCGGCGGCCGGGGACGGGGCCGACTGCGCGTCTGCGTCCGGTTCCTCCTCGCCGTCGGCCGGTGATCCGGCGGCAGTCGCTTCTCCGCCGTCCGCCGGTGACTTGGCGGCGGCCGTTTCCTCGCCGTCGGCCGGATGCTGCCCGGCGCCCCGGTCCTCGCCGTCGGGCGGGGTGAGGCCGAGCGCCGCGTCCTTGGCGAACTCCACCTCGCGGCGCAGCAGCCGGAACCACATGAACACCACGAAGCCGGCGAAGACGAACCACTCGCCGGTGTAGCCGAGGTTCTGGAACGCCTTCAGGTCCAGCCCGGTGCCGCTCGGCGCGGTCGCGGGCACCGCCGTCATCCCCGGGTCGGCGGTGCGCAGGGTGATCCAGGCGTCGTGGAGGTCGTACGGGACCAGGTTGACCAGCGAGGCCGTGCTGATCGCCGCGGTCTGGCCCGGCGGCAGGCCGCCGCGCGCGCGGACGCCGTTCTCACCGGGGTTCTCGGACGCCTGGAGCACGCCGGTGACGGTGACCTCGCCGGCGGGCGGGGCGGGGGCCCTGGCCGCGTCGGCGGTGCCGGGCAGCCAGCCGCGCACCACGGGGACCGCCTTGCCGGTGTCGGTGCGCAGGAACGTCAGCACGTAGAAGCCGGTCCTCCCGTCCAGCGTGCGGTCCGGGACGAGCAGTTGGTCGGCGTAGGTGCCGGTCGCGGTGACCGGACGGCCGACGGTCGCCTTGTCCACGGGCAGGAGGGCGGTGAGGGGGCGGACGGGTTCGTTCCCGCTCTCGGTGGCCCGGGTCTCGGCGGTGCGGTGGTCGTCCACGCGCGCCTCGAAGCGGCTCAGCTGCCAGGAGCCCATGAAGACGCAGAACGGTATGGCCACCAGGACGAAGACGTTGATGCCCCACCAGCGGGGGGTGAGGAGGAACCGGTACACGGGTTCCACGGTACGGGCAGCGGCGGGACGGGCCCGGAGTGGGGGGCGCGTTTGTCCACAAGGGGCGGGTTGTCCACAGGCTGGGAGGGGGCGGCGCTGATCGGCCTCTCCAGCGGGCAGTATGGGGACATGACTGAGAGCTACGGGGCGGGTGCGCCTGAGCGTAGGGACGATCGGATGGCGGACTGGGAGAAGCGCTTCCGGGCGCCGAGGGTGTCACTGCCGGACTGGGCGGAGGACGCGCCGGACCACTCCCTGTTCGTGTCCAACGCGACGGGGACGTACGAGCTGTACGCCTGGGACCGGACCACGGGCGAGCAGCGCCAGGTGACGAACCGGGCGAACGGCACGACGGACGGCGTGCTCTCGCCGGACGGCGCGTGGATCTGGTGGTTCGACGACAAGGACGGCGACGAGTTCGGCGTGTGGCGGCGCCAGCCCTTCACGGGCGGTGAGGACGAGCTGGCGGTGCCGGGACTGGACCCGTCCTACCCGGCGGGCCTGGCACTGGGACGCGACGGGTGCACGGCGGTGGTCGGGCGGTCGACCGACGAGGACGGCACGACCATTCACCTGGCGCGTGCCGGCGAGACGCCGGCGGAGATCTACCGGCACCGCGAGTCGGCCGGTGTGGGCGATCTCTCCCACGACGGCTCGCTGCTGGTGATCGAGCACACCGAGCACGGCGACGCGATGCACTCGGCGCTGCGCGTGATGCGCCTCGACGGCACGACGGTCGCCGAGTTGGACGACACGCGGGGCGGCACCGAGGAGCTGGGGCTGGAGGTGCTGGGCTTCGCGCCGGTCGACGGGGACACCCGGCTGCTCGTCGGGCACCAGCGGCGCGGCCGGTGGGAGCCGCTGGTGTGGGACGTGAGCAGCGGCGAGCAGACCGACCTGGCGCTGGACCTGCCGGGTGACGTGAGCGCCGAGTGGTACGCGGACGGCAGCGGACTGCTGATCGCGCACAGCTTCGAGGCCCGCAGCGAGCTGTTCCGGTACGACCTGGCGAGCGGCGCCCTGGAGCGCGTGCCCACCCCGCGCGGCACCGTGTCGGGGGCGACGGCCCGCCCCGACGGCAGCGTGGAGTTCCTGTGGTCGTCGGCCGCCGAACCGTCGGCCGTCCGGTCCACGGCGGGCCGGGTGGTGCTCGATCCGCCGGGCATGAAGTCGCCGGGGTCGGTGCCGGTGGAGGACGTGTGGGTGGACGGTCCGGGCGGCCGGATCCACGCCCTGTTGCAGCGACCGGCCGGGGCGAGCGGTCCGCTGCCGACCGTGTTCGACATTCACGGCGGGCCGACCTGGCACGACAGCGACTCCTTCGCGGCGGGCCCGGCCGCCTGGGTGGACCACGGGTACGCGGTGATCCGGGTCAACTACCGCGGCTCGACCGGGTACGGCCGGGCGTGGACGGACGCCCTGAAGCACCGGGTGGGCCTGATCGAGCTGGAGGACATCGCGGCGGTGCGCGAGTGGGCCGTCACCACCGGGCTCGCCGACCCCGCCCGGCTGATCCTCACCGGCGGCTCCTGGGGCGGCTACCTGACGCTGCTGGGCCTGGGCACCCAGCCGGACGCGTGGACGCTGGGCATCGCCGCGGTGCCGGTCGCGGACTACGTCACCGCGTACCACGACGAGATGGAGGCCCTGAAGGCGATGGACCGCACGCTGCTGGGCGGCACCCCGGAGGAGGTCCCGGAGCGCTTCGCGGCGTCGTCCCCGCTGACGTACGTCGACCAGGTGAAGGCCCCGGTGTACATCTCGGCGGGCGTGAACGACCCACGCTGCCCGATCCGGCAGGTCGACAACTACGTGGAGCGGCTGCGGGCGCGCGGGGCGGTGCACGAGGTGTACCGGTACGACGCCGGGCACGGCTCGCTGGTGGTCGACGAGCGGATCAAGCAGGTCGGGCTGGAGCTGGACTTCGCGGCCCGGCACCTGGCCGCCGTCAGCCGCCGCTGAGCGCGGGCGCGGCGGCGGCCGGGCGGTGTGGTTGAACGCGCGGGTCGGGTGAGCCGTAGGGAACAGGAGGCAGTACAGGCGACCCGGAGGTGCCCGGACCGTGGCGATCACCAAGCCGGCCCCGCGGGGCGAGCCGGCGCCGCGGCGCGGCCCCGCGCCCGACGGCGAGGGGAGCCAGGGCGGATGGCGGGGCGGGGCCGGTTCGCCGCTGCTCCTGACGCTGCTGCTGATGGCGCTGTTCCTGGCGCAGAGCCCGATCCGCGGGGCGCTGTCCGCTCCGGTGATGCAGAGCTGGACGACGGTGTTCGTGGCGGTCGTGGTCCAGGCGCTGCCGTTCCTGGTGCTGGGCGTGCTGCTGTCGGCGGCGATCGCGGTGTACGTACCGGCGTCGTTCTTCGCGCGTGCCCTGCCGTCCCGGCCCGCCCTGGCGGTGCCGGTGGCCGGGGCGGTGGGCGCGGTGCTGCCCGGCTGCGAGTGCGCGTCGGTGCCGGTGGCGGGCGCGCTGGTGCGGCGCGGGGTGACCCCGGCGGCGGCGCTGGCCTTCCTGCTGTCGGCCCCGGCGATCAACCCGGTGGTGCTCACGGCGACGGCGGTGGCCTTCCCCCGCGACCCGCTGATGGTCGTGGCCCGGCTCGCGGCCGGTCTGCTGACGGCGTGCGCCATGGGCTGGTTGTGGCACCGCTCGGGCCGCACCGACCTGCTGCGCCCGCGGGGGCACGGCGCGGCGGAGGGACGTACCAGGGGCGAGGCGTTCTGGGACTCGGTGCGGCACGACGTGATGCACGCGGGCGGCTTCCTGGTGGTGGGCGCGACGGCGGCGGCGACCCTGAAGGCGCTGGCCCCGGACAGCTGGCTGCGCGCGACGGCCGGCCACCCGGTGCTCTCCGTGCTGGCCCTGGCGGCGCTCGCCGTGGTGCTGTCGATCTGCTCGGAGGCGGATGCGTTCGTCGCCGCCTCCCTGACCCAGTTCTCGCTGACGGCGAGGCTGACGTTCCTGGTGGTGGGGCCGGTGATCGACCTGAAGCTGTTCGCCATGCAGACGGGCACGTTCGGGCGGGCGTTCGCGGTGCGGTTCGCGCCGCTGTCGTTCGTCACGGCCATCGTGGTGTCGGTGGGCGTGGGGGCGGTGCTGCTGTGAACCGGCAGTCCCAGACGGCGGTCCTGTTCCTGCTGGGGGCGTCCCTGCTGCATGCCGGGACGACGGACCTCTATCTGCGCTATGTGAAGGGGGGCCTGCGGCCGCTGCTGCTGACGGCGGGCGCGGTGCTCGTCGCGGCGGCGCTGGCCTCGGTCTGGTACGCCAGGAAGGCGGGTCGGCCCGAGGACCGGCACCCCGGACCACGGGTCTCCTGGCTGCTCGTGCTGCCCGTCCTCGCCCTGGTCCTGGTGGCCCCGCCGGCGCTGGGCTCGTACAGCGCCACCCGGGCGGGCACGGCGTTGCAGGAGCCGGTCGCCTACCCGGCGCTGCCCTCCGGGGATCCGCTGCGGCTGGGCGTGGCGGACTACGCGGGCCGGGCGGTCTACGCCGACGGACGGGGTCTGGCCGGGCGGCGGATCGAGATCACCGGTTTCCTGGCGGTGGACGGCGCGGGCGCCCCGTACCTGGTGCGGATGGCGCTGAGCTGCTGTGCCGCCGACGCCCAGCCGATCAAGATCGCGCTGACCGGGGAGGTCCCCCCGGTGCTGCAACCGGACACCTGGCTGCGCGTCAGCGGCGGCTACTCGCCCCGGGTGACCAAGGACCCCGTGAACGGCGGCCCGATCCCCTCGTTCGAGGTGACGGCGGCGACGCCGGTGCCGGTGCCGCACGATCCGTACGACGAGGACTGGAACACCTGAGCGGGCGGGTCGTGGGTGGGCGGGCCCCGAAGGGGCGGGTCCTGAGCGGGCGGGTCCTGAGCGGGCGGGTCAGCCGGTCGCGCCGAGGATGCGCCCCATCGCGGCGACCACCGACGGCTCCACCCGGTAGTACACCCAGGTGCCGCGCCGCTCGGAGGTGAGCAGCCCGGCCTCCCGCAGCTTCTTCAGGTGGTGGGAGACGGTCGGCTGCGAGACCCCGACATCGGAGATGTCGCACACGCAGGCCTCGCCGTCCGGGGCCGAGGCCACCGAGGAGAACAGCCGCAGCCGGACCGGGTCCCCGAGCGCCTTGAACATCCGGGCGGTGCGCTCCGCCTCCTCACCGGTGAAGGGACGCTCGGTCAGCGGCGGACAGCACGGTGCGGCGGCCTCCGGGCCCCGGGCGGCCTCGGGGCCCTGGGACTCCAGCAGGGGCGGCACCTCGGCGTTCGACATGCGTCTATGTTGACACGTGTCGAACCAGTGGGGCCAGGGCCGGATCAGTCCTCGGCGGACATAGGCAGCCGCCGGGTGGAGCGGGCCCGGCCGTCGCCGTCAAGGCTGTCCGGGAGACGCAGCCAAAAGGGTTGCAGCAGGCTCGCCGGGCGGCGTCCCGGGCCCCTTCGGAGCCTCCCGCGGTGAATAGTGGGAGGCGGTGACGTCATGAACAGACCCCGGCAGACCGCGAGCTTCCAGGTGCCGCGCCGTCGAGTGCTGATCTCGGTGGCGCGGTCCTCGGTGACCGTGCTCCTGTCGGTGGTCGTCTACTACCTGCTGCCGCTGGACCACGGCCTCGACACCAGGACGGCGATCACGCTGGCCGGGAGTCTCACGCTCCTGGCGGGAGTGGCCGTCAGGCAGGTGCGGAAAGTCGTGACGTCCGACTACCCCCGGCTGCGCGCCCTCGAGACCATGGCCACCGTCGGGCCGGTCTTCCTGCTCATCTTCGCGGCGGCGTACGAGGTCGTGTCCCAGAACCGGACGGATTCGTTCACGGAGACGCTGGAGCGCACGGACGCCATGTACTTCGCCGTCACCGTGTTCGCCACGGTCGGCTTCGGGGACATCGCCCCGGTGACGGAGACCGCACGCGTCCTGACCACGGTGCAGATGCTGGCCGACGTGATTCTGGTCGGCATCGTCGCACGGTTCCTCGTCGGTGCAATCCAGAAGGCGGAGGACGCCCGGTCGACGGACTCCGCCGGACCATCGGGCACGTCCCACGGCACGCCCCCCGGCTCGTCACCCGGCACGCGGCCGGGCACGGAGGACTCCGGCTGACCACCGGTGGGGCGCCGGGGTGCCGCGCAGGGACCCACACACGGATGCCCCACAGGGGACGCCGCACGTGGAGCCCCGCAGGAACGCCCCGCATGGAGGACATCGGCATGCCCGTACGGCGGCGGCGTGCCACGCTCGTAGCGGCGCCGCTCCCCACGAGTGGCCGGGTGGCCGGGTGGCAGGGTGGCCGGGTGCCGGCACGGGACTGCCGAACGCGCCGGGCGGGACCCCGCCACATGCGGAGCCACATGCGGACCGCGAGGAGGCAATGCGCATGCCGGTCGCCACGAGTGGACCCGCGGCGGCGTCGTCCCCCGATCCGTCGACGTTCCTGCGGAGCCGCGCGTACGTGGTGCTGCTGGTGATGTCCGCGCTGATCGGCGCGCCGGTGTCCGCCGCCGCTTTCGGCTTCCTCGCGCTGGTCGGCGAGGTTCAGCCCCTGATCTACACGGATCTTCCCGAGTCGCTGGGGTTCGACGGGACGCCGTCGTGGTGGCCGCTGCCGCTGCTCGCCGTGGGGGGACTGCTGGTGGGACTGACGATCCGGTACCTGCCGGGAAACGGCGGTCACGAACCGACGGCCGGGTTCGGGACGGGCGGCCCGCCGTCACCCGTCGAGCTGCCCGGCATCTTCCTCGCCGCCCTGGCCACGCTCTGCTTCGCCGCCGTCCTCGGGCCCGAGGCCCCTCTCCTGGCACTCGGCGGCGGGCTCGCCGCCGGCGCCGTACGGGCGGTCAGACGCAACCCTCCGGAGCGGATGACCGCGGTGCTGGGCGCGGCGGGCAGCTTCGCCGCCATCAGCTCGCTGCTCGGCTCACCCCTGCTGGGAGCGTTCCTCCTGATGGAGGCCTCCGGGCTGGGAGGGCCGATGATGACACTCGTGCTGGTGCCCGGCCTGCTGGCCGCGGGCGTCGGCGACCTCATCTTCGTCGGACTGGGCGACTGGACCGGGCTGGGCACGTACTCGCTGGTCCTTCACGACGTCCCCGAGGCCTCGCACCCGGCGGCGGCGGAATTCGGCTGGGCCCTGGTCATCGGGCTGTCGGCGGCACTGGCGGGGACCGGGATCCACCGGCTCGCCCTACGGCTCAGGACCCAGGTCGCCAAGCGGCGGGTGCCGGCCACGGTCCTCATGGGCCTGGCCGTCGCGGGCCTGGCGATCGGCTACGCGGAAGGCACCGGCAAGTCGGCGACCGACGTGCTGTATTCGGGGCAGACGGCGCTGGATCCTCTGCTCAGGCACAGCGCCGCCTACTCGGTGGGTGCACTGCTGCTGCTGGTGCTGTGCAAGGGGCTGGCCTACTGCGCGTCCCTCAGCGGTTTCCGGGGCGGCCCGATCTTTCCGGCGATGTTCCTGGGAGCGGCCGGCGGCATCCTGTTCTCCCACCTGCCGGGGCTGACCCTGGTCGCCGGGTTCGCCATGGGCATCGGGGCGATGAGCGCCGCGGTGCTGCGGCTGCCGCTGGTCTCCGTCCTGCTCGCCACGCTGCTGCTCGGCGCCTCGGGACTCACCGTCATGCCGCTGGTGATCGTCGCGGTCGTCGTCTCGTACGTCGCGACGGCGCGGCTCACGCCGGTTCCCGACCGACCGGCGGCCCCGCCATCGGAACGTCCTTCCTCCTGACGACGCCCTTCCCGGCGCTCGACTCGCCGAGGCCGGGTGGCCGGCCGCGCGTGCCCGACGGGCGGGCCGCACAGGTGACTGCCGGGACCGCGCGGGAACGATTGGCCCGGCTTCGGACACCTTCGCTCCTATCGTGGAGCCGCACAGTGACGGTCGGCGCCGAGGCGGGCAGCACATGAAGGAACCCCGGATCGACTACACGGCGGTCTTCCACGCCCTGCCCGGAATGGTCGCCCTGCTCACCCCCGATCTGATGTACGCCGACGCCAACGAGGACTTCCTCCGGCTGGCCGGGCGCACGCGCGCGCAACTGCTGGGCCGCTACATCTTCGACGTCTTCCCCGAGAACCCGAACGACCCGGCGGCGGCCGGGATGCGGGAGACCCAGGCGTCGATGCGGCGCGTGCTGGCCACCGGCGAACGCGACACCATGGCTCTGCTGCGCTACGACATCGAGGACCCCGAGCGCCCCGGCCACTGGGTGCAGCACTTCTGGAGCCCGGTCAACGCACCCGTGCTGGGACCGGACGGCCAGGTGGTACTGATCGTGCACCGGGTGGAGGAGGTCACCGAACTCATCCGCGCCCGGGGCGGCACCGGGAGCGACAGCAGCCGGGCCCGCGTACTGGAGGCCGAGCTCTACACCCGCGCCCGCGAACTGCAGGAGATCAACGAGCGCCTGCGCCTGGCCCAGGCGCGCGACCGCGAGGTCGCCCTCGCCCTGCAGGCGGCGATGCTGCCCGCCCCCACCCCGATCGGGCACCACCGGGCGGCCGTCCGCTACCGGCCCGCCGTCGGCACCCTGAACGTGTGCGGCGACTGGTACGACCTGGTCGACCTGCCCGGCGACCGCATCGCCGTCGCCGTCGGTGACGTCGTCGGTCACGGCCTCAAGGCGGCGGGCGTCATGGGGCAGCTGCGCAGCGGGCTGAGCGCGGCCGCCCGGGTCGCCGACGGTCCGGCCCGGGCCCTGGAGGCCCTCGGGCTGTACGCCCGGCATGTCGCCGGTGCCGAGTCGACCACGGTGGTGAAGGTCTTCATCGACTGGGAGACCCACACACTCACGTACAGCAGCGCGGGTCACCCGCCTCCCGCCCTGCTCGGCACCGACGGCGACGTGACGTTCCTCGACCGGGCGACCGACCCGCCGCTCGGCGCCCGACCCGAACACGTTCCCCGGCCGCAGGCCCGTACGGACTTCGCCGAGGGCGCCACCCTCGTCCTCTACACCGACGGTCTGATCGAACGCCGTAACGAGGACATCGACGTCGGCCTGGGCCGTCTCGCCGACTCCCTCGTGCGCAACGGCCGGGCCGCTCCCGAGGAACTGGCCGACGCCCTCCTGGCCGACCTCCTCCCACCGACCGGAAACACCGACGACACGGCCCTCGTCATCATCCGTCTGTGACCGCACGGCCTGCCGGGGAGGTCACCCGGCCCGGGTGATGCGCCGGTCCGCGGGCCGGAACAGCATGAGACCCGGAGGGGCACCAGCTGCGAGGGATGCGCGCTCATGCAGTACGAGATCCGCGTCGAGGGAGAGATGTCGAGGACGATGACCGGCGCGTTCCCGGAGCTGGAGAGCTGCGTCATGTCCGGGCAGACCGTGCTGTTCGGCCAGGTCACCGACGAGGCCCAGCTCTACGGGCTGCTGGCCCGGTTCCGGTCTCTTGGCCTGCGCGTCGTGGAGATGCGCAGAATCGCGACCTGACCCACCACGGGCCGCCCGGCGGCCCACCGCTACGGCTGCCCCAGCCGTCGGGCGCTAGCGCTGCCCCGACACGGCGGGCCTGCCGTGGCAGCGGGCCCACTTGCGTCCGCCCCCGCAGGTGCAGGGCGCGTTGTGCGGGCGGCGCGCGTCGGCGTCGGCGTACTGCCGCATGATCAGGGCGGGCGCCCGACCCTGCCGCAGCAGCTCGGTCATCGTGCGCATCGGGCGGTCGACGTGGTGGAAGAACGCCTTGAAGCCGGCGCACAGGTGGTTGAGGCCCGGCTCGCCGTCCGGCGTGGTGTCGAAGCGGTCCTTGGGGCAGCCACCGTGGCAGGCGAAGCGGACGTCGCAGGCGTGGCAGTGCCGGGGCAGGGTGTCGTACTTGTCCTGGCCGAACCTCCGCTGCCTCGGTGAGTCGACCAGCTCCAGCAGATGCCGGTCGCCGATGTTGCCGAGCAGGTGGTCCGGCTCGACGAAGTGGTCGCAGGAGTACAGGTCGCCGTTGTGTTCCAGGGCGAGGGCGCTGCCGCAGGTCCTGGAGTGCACGCACAGCGAGGGCGGCTCCCCGTACCAGTTGGCCAGGGCCACGTCGAACATCTGGACGTAGACCCGGCCGACGTCGTGGCGTACCCAGTCCTCGAAGACGTCGATGAGGAACCGCCCGTACTGCGGCCCGGTCACCGACCGTTCGGTGACGTGGTCGCCCTCCTGCCGGTAGAGGGGGCGGCCCTCGGCGCGGGCGCCCCAGCCGGCGTCGGCCATCGGCAGCCCGGGCGCGGTGGTGCGTTCCACGATAGGGATGAACTGCATGTGCTCGGCGCCGCAGTCGTCGCGCAGGAACGCGTAGACGTCGCGGCCGTGCCCCGCGTTGGCGTCGTGCAGGGTCGTCAGCGCGTTCCACCGCACGCCGTGTTCGCGCAGGTGGCCCAGCCCGCGCATGACGCGGTCGAAGGTGGGCTTGCCGCCCTTGTCGACCCGGTAGGCGTCGTGCAGCCGGCGGGGCCCGTCGACGGAGAGACCGACGAGGAAGTCGTGGTCCCGGAAGAAGCGGGCCCACTCGGCGTCGATGAGCGTGCCGTTGGTCTGGACGGTGTTGACGATCCGCTGGCCGGGACGGGCGTACCGCCGTTCGTACATCACGGACCGGCGGAAGAAGTCGAGGCCCATCAGCGTCGGCTCACCGCCCTGCCAGGCCACCGTGACCTCGGGCGCCGGGCCGTGCGCCTCGATCAGCTGCCGGATGTAGGTGTCCAGCAGTTCGTCCGCCATACGGAATCTGCTGCCCTCGTACAGCAGTTCCTTGGAGAGGAAGAAGCAGTAGGTGCAGTCCAGGTTGCAGATCGCCCCGGTGGGCTTGGCCAGCAGGTGGAAGGGCCGACGCCGCACGGTCGGGTCAGGCAGCTCTACGGTGCTCATCGGCCCAGCATGGGCCGCCCGCGCCGCCCGGAGGATCACCCGGCGGGGGTGACCCGGGCGTGGTTCGCCCGTACGCCGGGCGCGCGGGGTGCTCGGCCTACGGGGCGCCCGGGGTGCCCGGGCGCGGTTCGCCGTACGCCGTCAGAGGTGGGAGCGCGGCGAGCGCGTCAGCCCGGTCGGGTCCGCGGCGGGCCGCCGGCAGGCCAGGGCCTCGTCCCGCTCGCACACCGCCACCTCCAGCATGGCGCGCGGGCCGGTCAGCGTGGTCGCCGCGGCCAGGTGCTGCGGGCGGCGTACCTCCCCGGGCCCGAGAGGGCGGGCGGCACTCACGGCGTCCACGGGCACCAGCACGGTCCGCAGCAGCAGCGGGGCGGGGGTCCAGACGAAGACGTCCTGGACCCACCGCCCGTATCCGGGCCGCCACCCCCTGCGCAGCCCCCTCTCCTCGCCCGCCACGACCCGCGCGGCGCAGTGGAACGCGCCCGGCCTGCGGAGGAGCCACCGGCGACGCCAGAAGACGGCTGCCAGGAGCGCCGCGACGACCAGGAGGGTCACGCCGAGCACGGCGAGCAGGGCGGCGGGCATGACGTTCCTTCCCCGCACCGGCGACGGCCGGGTCGTCGGCCGCCGTCAGGGTCAGGACTCCGGCCGTACGACGCACAGCGCCCAGATGACGAAGGCGTACATCGCGATCAGGACGAGCGACCACACCGGGTAGTACGGGATCGACAGGAAGTTGGCGATGATCAGGAGCCCCGCGATGCCGACCCCGACGACGCGGGCCCACGTGGCACGAGAGAAGAGGCCCAGGCTCACGCTGATGGCGATCACGCCGAGGACCAGCTGGATCCAGCCCCAGCTGGTCAGGTCGAACTTGAAGATGTAGTTGGGGGTGGACACGTAGACGTCGTCGTTGGCGATCGCCATGATGCCCCGGAAGAGGTCCAGGATGCCGGCGATGAACAGCAGGACGGCGGCGAACATCGTCAGTCCGCCGGCGAAGGCCTCGCTGGTGTCCGAGTGGCGACGGGTCGTCATCGTGGTCATGGGCGGTACCTCACTTCGTGGGCGAGACGCAGCGCCAACGCTGCGCCTTCGAGCATGCGGGCCGCCGCGGGCGGCGTGATCACCCGTGACGGGTGAGATCGCGGAAGATCACCGCTGGTGGGCGAGGAGGGAGCCGCCGAGCCCTCCGGCGCCGGGGCCGCCCACGACAGCGGCGCCGGGGCTGCCACGACTGCGGGGGCGAGGCCGTCCGCGACAGTGGCGCCGGGGCTGCCACGACTGCGGGGGCGAGGCCGTCCACGACAGTGGCGACGAGGCCGCCCACGACTGCGGCGACGAGGCCGTCCACGCCGCCGGCGACCGGAGGGCCGCCACCCGGTCGGGCAGACCGGCTCGGGCCGAGTGCCGAGTGCCGAGGGCCGGTGTGCCGTGGCGGTGGCGGTGGCGGTGTCACCCGTGAGGGGTGAGGCGGCGGAGGCGGCCGGGGGCCATGGTGGGGATGCAGCCGGTCAGGACCCGGAGCGACGAGGAGATCCGTCATGGCCAAGCCCTTCAAAGGGAAGATAGCCCTCGACATCCGCGACTCCCAGCCCGACTGGGCTCCGTACCTCGCGCCGAGGGCGTCCGAGGGCGCCCCGAACGTGCTGGTGATCGCGTGGGACGACGTCGGCTACGGGACGATGGACTGCTTCGGCGGCCCGGTGAGAACGCGGGCGATGTCACGGATCGCCGACATGGGCGTGCGCTACGCCAACTTCCACACCACGGCGCTGTGCTCCCCGACCCGGTCCTCGCTGATGACCGGCCGGAACGCCACGTCCAACGGAATGGCGACCGTCGCCGAGTTCAGCGCCGGGTTCCCCGGCATCTCCACCCGCATCCCGTTCGAGAACGGCTTCCTCTCCGAGGTCCTGGGCGAACACGGCTACAACACGTACTGCGTCGGCAAGTGGCACCTCACCCCCGGCGACGAGATCAACATGGCCGCGTACAAGGGGCGCTGGCCCCTGGGGCGCGGCTTCGAGCGGTTCTACGGTTTCCTCGGCGGCGAGTCGAGCTGCTGGTACCCGGACCTGATCCACGACAACCACCCGGTCGCCGCGCCGGCCACGCCCGAAGAGGGCTACCACATCGCCAAGGACTTCTCCGACAAGGCCATCGGGTTCATCCGGGACGCCAAGGTGGTCGACCCCGGCAAACCCTTCTTCATGTACCTCTCCCTCGACGCGGCCCACGCGCCGCACCACGTCTTCAAGGAGTGGGCCGACCGGTACCGGGGCGTCTTCGACCAGGGCTACGAGGCCATCCGACCGGACATCCTGCGGCGTCAGAAGGAGATGGGCCTGCTGCCGGAGAACACCGAGCTCTCCCCGATCAACCCCCACGGCGAACCCTCGGTGACCGGGCCGGACGGCCAGCCCTGGCCGCTGCTCGACACCGTGCGGCCCTGGGACGAGCTCAGCGACGACGAGCGGCGGCTGTTCACCCGGATGGCCGAGGTCTTCGCCGGATACGTCTCCTACAGCGACGACCAGCTCGGCCGGGTGCTCGACTTCCTGGAGTCCTCCGGCGAACTCGACAACACGATCATCGTGGCCGTCTCCGACAACGGGGCGAGCGGTGAGGGCGGACCGGACGGCACGTTCAACGAGTGGCGCTTCTTCAACAACCTGCCCACGCCGGCCGAGCTGTCCCTGGAACACATCGACGAGCTGGGCGGCCCGACGTCGTACAACCACTACAACACCGGGTGGGCGTGGGCGTTCGACACACCGTTCCCGTACTGGAAGCGCTGGGCCGGTTACGAGGGCGGCGTGGCCGACATGTGCATGGTCGCCTGGCCCGCGGGGATCGAGGCCAGGGGAGAGGTGCGGCAGCAGTACGTCCACGCGGTGGACGTCGTGCCCACGCTCTACGACCTGCTCGGCATCGAACCGCCCGACGTGATCAAGGGCTACCCGCAGAGCCCGATCGAGGGCGAGAGCTTCAAGGCGTCGCTCACCGACCCCGACGCGCCGGGACGCCGGACGCAGTTCTACACGATGCTGGGGCAGCGCTCCATCTACCACGAAGGCTGGCTGGCCTGCACCGTCCATCCCCCGCTGAGCGGCTGGGGCGACTTCGCCCACGACGTGTGGGAGCTGTACGACCTGGACACCGACCGCGCGCAGTCGACGGACCTGGCCGCGCGGGAACCGGCCCGGCTGGAGACCCTCAAGAGCCTCTGGTACTACTACGCGGGCGTCTACAACGGGCTGCCGCTGGACGACCGTACCGCCCTGGAACAGGTGCTGGCCGACCGGCCGCACGGGAACCCCGAGCGCGACCGCTACGTGTACTACCCCGGCACCTCGGCGGTGCCCGAGCAGTCCGGCGTCGTGATCAGCGGCCGGTCGTACACCATCGCCGCCGGGGTCGATGTCGACTCGGCCGACGCCGAGGGCGTTCTGTACGCCCACGGCGGGGTGACGGGCGGCCACAGCCTCTACGTCAAGGACCACCGCCTGCACTACGCGTTCAACTGGGTCGGCAGCCACCTCCAGGTGGTGGACGCCGAAGGGGACATCCCGCCCGGCAAGCACGTCCTCACGGCCGAGTTCGCGGCGAGCGGCCGCAGCACCGACCCGGAGATGCCCGGCGCCGAGGGCACGCTCACCCTCTACGTGGACGACCGGGAGGTGGGCCACGAGGACATCGTCACGCAGCCCGGTTCCTTCTGCGTGGTCGGCGACGGGATCTGCGTGGGCCGCGACGACGCCTCGCCGGTCACGCCCGACTACCGAGGCCCGTTCCCGTTCACCGGCGGCACGATCGACAAGGTCGTCGTCGACGTCTCCGGCGAACGCTACGTCGATCACGAGGCGCAGGTGCGGGGCTGGTTCATGACGGACTGACGGTTGACCGACTGACGGTTGACGGACTGACCGTGAGTGCTCTCCCGCGGGAGACGAGAAACAAGGAGTGGTGACATGAACCTCGCCTACGACTACCCGGTTCTCGGAGCGTTCTGGACCGCCATGTGGATCTTCTTGTGGGTCCTGTGGATCGTCCTGCTCTTCCGGATCATCGCCGACATCTTCCGGGACGACAGCCTCGGCGGAGGGGCCAAGACGGGATGGCTCGTCTTCGTCATCCTGCTCCCCTTCCTCGGCGTGTTCGTCTACATCCTGGCCCGCGGCCAGGGCATGGGTGACCGCGAGATACGACACGCCCAGGCCCGGCAGCAGGCGTTCGACGACTACGTCCGCGAGACCGCCGCCGGCGGCGCGGGGCCCACCAGCGAGGCGGACCAACTCGCCAAGCTCTCCGAGATCCGGTCCAGGGGAGACATCACCGAAGCCGAGTTCCAGCGGGCCAAGGAGAAGATCCTCCACTGAGCCGCGGGCTGGAAGCGAGGCTCCGCTCCCCGTGTCCTGCCCTGGGAAAGCGAGCTGATCGTGGTTGTTTGGAAGCATGATCAGCAGTGTTCGCGCCCGGGTCCTGCCGGCCGCCCAGCGCCGCTCGCTGGACGAACTGACCGAGGAACTGGTCCTGTCGTCCGGGGACACCACGTCCAAGCGCTCGGCCTTCTGGACGATGCTGACGCTGTCGTCGGTCATCGCGGCAGGCGGAGTGATCACGGACTCGACGGCGACCGTGATCGGCGCCATGATCATCGCGCCGCTGTCCACACCGATCATGGGCATCGCCCTGGGCTCGGTGAAGCGCCACCGCACCGGGTCGGCCGCCGTCGTGCTCTTCGCCTGCCTGCTGGTGATCGCGATCGGGATGCTCATGGCGGTGGCTCTGCCCGGCGACTACGACCTGCTGTCCAACAGCCAGATCTCCTCACGGACGTCGCCGGGCCTGATGGACCTGATCGCCGCCCTGGCGACGGGTTTCGCCGGCGCGGTGGCCCTGGCCCGCAGGGACGTCGCCGCCGTGCTGCCCGGAGTCGCGATCGCCATCTCCCTCGTCCCGCCGCTGGTGGTGGCGGGAGTGTGCCTGGAGAAGCTCTCCGGATGGCTGGCGCTGGGCGCACTGGCCCTGTTCGTCTCGAACCTCTTCGCCCTGGTCTTCGCGGGCATGATGGTCTTCGCCTCGCTCGGCTACGCCGCGGAGGCCGACAGGGCGGCCGGACGCCCCGCCCGCCGGGCCTACGGCGCGATGATCCTTCTGTTCGTCGTCGTGTTCCTCCCACTGGCGGCCAACACCGCGACCACGCTGCTGCTGAACGTGTGGACCGGCCGGACCAAGGACGCGGCGGAACAGTGGCTCGCGGACGAGCCCGGCGCGAGCGTCACCAGCGTCGACGCGACGTCCCGGACGATGTACGTACACGTCCGGGTACCCGGAGACCTCCCGCCGGTGCAGTCCCTGCTCGACCGCCTTGAGGGACAGATCCCGGACGGCATCCCCGTCGTGGTGGACGCCTCCCGCGGCCGGCGCATCGACGCCGGGAAGGTCGGCGACTGAGCGCCGCCTCCCCGTCGCACCCACCAGCGGATCTGTCCGGAGCACTGCGCGCGACCTGGGCGAACGCGCTCGGGACGCTCGTCGCACCGAAGTGCGACGAGCGGGGCCCGATGATGCAATTGGAGGGGCGGAGGGGTGGAGGGGACACAGGCGGACGCCACGAGTACCAGAGGAGACGCCGTGAGCGACGACTTCGCAGCAACGGGAGAAGCAGGAGAAGCGGGAGAGGCACGAAAGGCGGGCGGAACCGGAGAAGCGGCGGAAGCCGCAGAACCCGGCCCCATCGACTACCTGGTCGTGGAGTTCCCCGGCAACCGGATGACCGGCGAGGGCTTCCCCATCCTGGTCGACCTCGTGGACCGCGGCCTCATCCGCATCCTGGACCTGATGTTCGTCAGGAAGGAGGAGGACGGCTCCGTCAGCGGCATGGAGATCGCCGACCTCACCGGCGACGGCGAACTCGACCTGGCCGTCTTCGAGGGCGCCTCGTCCGGCCTCCTGGGCCAGGACGACATCGAGGAGGCGGCCACCGCGCTGGAACCCGGCAGCTCCGCGGGCATCCTCGTCTACGAGAACCTCTGGGCGGCCCCCTTCGCCGCGGCCCTGCGCCGCGGCGGCGCCCGCATGGTCGCCTCCGGGCGGATCCCCGTGCCCGCCCTCCTCGCCGCCCTCGACGCGACCGAAGCCGCCCAGTAGGACGGAGCGCTCCCGCACGGAGCACGCCGGGACAGCGCGCCCCCTCAGGGCAGCGTGCTCAGGGGAGTTCTCCAGCACAGAAGGGACACAGCCATGCCAGGTCTCATTCGTGGGGTCGCACGCACCGCCGTCGTCGCCGGAACGGCGACCGCCGTGTCGAACCGTGTCTCACGCCGTCAGCAGGGACGGTGGGCGGCACAGCAGGCACCGGCGGCACCCGCACCGCAGCAGGCCTACCAGTCCTACCCGGCCGAGCGCCCCGCCGCTCCGGCGGCCGCCCCCGACATGACCAGCAAGATCGACCAGCTGAAGGAGCTAGGCGAACTCAAAAAGCAAGGCCTGCTCACGGAGGCCGAGTTCGAGCAACAGAAGCAAGCGATCCTCGGCTCCTGACCGACCCCCGCGGGGCCCGCCGGGCCGACCCCGCGTCCTGGACTCCGCCGCGGCAAAGCGTCGTCGACCAAACTGCGCCGCGCCACAGCCGAGGGCATCCCCGTTGTGGACGAGCCCACCTACCTGCGAGAGCTGAACGAGATGGTCGAGCAGGGGGCCCGGCAGGACGACGCCCGGCGGATCGGCTCCAGGTCCGGACCATCGCCGAGGACTTCGCGCTCGAACGGCCGCTGCTGATGTCGTTGCCTCAGGAGCCGTTCGAGACCGGGCGGCTGTGCACCCGATCCCGAGCCGCGGAGCCGGTCAAGGCCGGCTGACCATCCGGGTCCGCCGCGCCGGAGGCGGCGGACTCACAGCCAGGACACCTGGGCCAGCCGTGAAATCCTCTCCATCATGTTCGAGAGCGAGCGCAACCAGCGGGCGACAGCAGGCGTCGAGGCCCACGTTCGCGACTTCTTCACCGGCCATGCGATCGCGGTCAGCGATTACGACCTGGGACCTGGGCGAAGGGAAGCGGTTCCCAGTCTGCGGATCGTCACCGTCAGCCCGGGACCGCGTGCCGACAGCTGGGCCTGCATCACCGCCGGCTGCTGGTCCACGGTCGAGGCCGACGGCCACGGCCTCGAATTCGTCCTCACCGCGCCCGTCCGCGACGAACGCTTCGCTGATCGCATGCTCATCGAAGAGCCGTTCAAGGGCCGGGCGCAAGCGGAAGGCGGGGAGTCCTCCCTCCAGTGCCGTCCAATCTCGTCGACTCGACGTGGCACTTCCTTGCCCCGTCCACAGGACCCATCAGGACGCTCAAGGCGAGGGGCTGGATCGGCTGGGAACCGGATCCCGAACTCGGCTCCCCGATAACTCCCAGACTGGCCCCCGGAACAACTCAGGGGCCCGACCCGCTAAGCGGATCAGGCCCCTGACCTGGAACTTCACTGTCGGGGTGGCGGGATTTGAACCCACGACCTCTTCGTCCCGAACGAAGCGCGCTGCCAAGCTGCGCTACACCCCGATGTCGCTGCTCGTCGCGGCGACGTCGTTTACTTTAGCCCACTGGCGGCTTGAGACGAAATCCGGTTTCTCCAGTGGTGGCGGACGGGGTTCGGGCGCGTGTGGTCGAGGGCGACCAGGAGGAGGGCGAGGGTGTAGCAGGAGAGGCCGAGGATGAGGGCGTTGGCGAGGGTGTGTTTGTAGCCGTCGGTGTCGGCGTCGAGGAAGGGGTAGAGGTAGCGGGCGGGGTGGTCCGGGGGGAGGAGTGCCGCTCGGGTGAAGGTGAAGGCGAGGTAGGCCAGGGGGTAGAGGAGGCACGGTGCGGCCTGGCGCAGACGTAGGCGGCCGGGCGGGGTCAGGAAGAGCCAGTCGAGTACGGCGGCGGCCGGGATGGCGGTGTGGAGGAGGACGTTCGCCAGGTTGTCCCAGGCCGACGCCGTGGGTGCGGTCCCCGGGTTCGTGAGCGAGAACGGGGGTGTCGTGTCCGCCAGGAGCAGGTGGTACGCCAGGGCGGAGACCAGCGCGTAGAGGAGCGCCGCGCCGGTCAGGGCCGGTGGGAGGGGCTTGCGGGCGGTCCAGGCCCGGCGTGCCGACGCCGCCGTCACCAGGGTGAGGAGGATCGCGCTCTGCACCGAGAAGTGGCTCAGGACCCGTAGGGGGCTGCCCAGCAGGAGGGCCAGGGTGACGCCGGAGGCGGCCAGAGCCGCGATCAGCAGGCGTAGAACCGTGGCCAGGGTGCGGCGTACGGGGGGCACCACCGCGGACGCGGGGACGGCGGAGGGCAGGAGCGCGTGGGTGCGCGGGATCGGCGGGAGGTCCGGGATGTCCCTCGGTATAGGGGCGGTCATGCACCCAAGCTAGGCATAAGGGGCACAGTGGGCGATGTGGGCGGTCCGCACGGGTGATCGTTGCCCGTACGGCCCGCCTATCGCTGAGCGGCGCAGCGTCGTCCGCCGCTCAGCCGCCGCTCAGCCGCCGCTCAGTCCCGCGCCACCAGCGTCAGCAACGTGGCCTCCGGCGGGCAGGCGAACCGCACCGGTGTGTAACGGCTGGCGCCGCAGCCCGCCGAGACGTGGAGGTAGGACGTCCGGCCCTCGGCCGTATGGGTGGACAGGCCCTTCACGCGGTCGGTGTCGAGGTCGCAGTTGGTGACCAGGGCGCCGTAGAAGGGGACGCAGATCTGGCCGCCGTGGGTGTGCCCGGCGAGGATCAGGGGGTAGCCGTCGGCCGTGTACGCGTCCAGGGTGCGCAGGTACGGGGCGTGCACCACGCCCATCGAGAAGTCCGCCGACGCCGAGGGGCCGCCGGACACCTCCTCGTACCGGTCCCGCTTGATGTGCGGGTCGTCCAGGCCGGTCAGCTCGACCGACACGTCCTCCACCTTCAGCACACCCCGGGTGTTCGTCAGGTTCAGCCAGCCGGCCGCGTCGAACGCGTCCCGCAGGTCCTCCCAGGGGTTGTGGACCACTCCGACGGCCGGCGGGTTGCCGTTGAGGCCGTGCCGGCCGCTGGCCTTCTCCAGGAGATAGCGGGCGGGGTTGCGCAGCTTGGGGCCGTAGTAGTCGTTGGAGCCGAAGACGTACGCCCCCGGGAACTCCATCAGCGGACCGAGCGCGTCCAGGGTCTCCGGGACGCCCTCCGGGTCGGACAGGTTGTCCCCCGTGTTGATCACGAAGTCGGGGCGCAGGCCGGCCAGGGAGCGCAGCCAGCGCTGCTTCTTGCGCTGGCCGCTGACCATGTGGATGTCGGAGACCTGCAGGACGCGCAGCGGGCGCATTCCGGAAGGGAGCGCGGGGACCGTGACTCTCCGCAGCCGGAAGGAGCGGGGTTCCAAGCCCGCCGCGTACAGCAGACCGGCGGCACCAACCGCCGTGATTCCGAGGGGAACTTTGTATCGCGCGCGCATGCTCCCATCGTGTCAGACCGGGGCGGGCCACCGCTTCGGGCCCGGGTCCTGCTGGGTGACGCCGAGAGCGCCGAGCGCCGAGTGGTGAGCGGGGAGCACCGAGCACCGAGTGCCGAGAGGGGAACGTGGAGGGGATGGTCGTGCGGCGGGGGCGCCCGTCGGGACGGTGAGCGCCGTCACCGCGGGTAGGGGCGCCGTGAACGGGCGAGGGCCGTGAACCGGCGTGCGCCGTAAATCGGTGGGCGGTCGCACTCTCGTACCTGCGACAATCAACCTCATGACCACGCTCAAGTCGAAGCTGCAGGAAGACCTCAACGCCGCGATCAAGGAGCGCGACGAGCTGCGCTCCTCGACGCTCCGGCTGACGCTCGCCGCGATCACCAAGGAGGAGGTCGCGGGCAAGGAGAAGCGCGAGCTCTCCGACGACGAGGTGCAGAAGGTGATCACCCGCGAGGCGAAGAAGCGCCGTGAGGCGGCGGAGGCCTTCGCGCAGGGCGGGCGCACCGAGCAGGCGGAGCGGGAGAAGGCGGAGGGCGAGGTGCTCTCCGCGTACCTGCCCAAGCAGCTGTCCGACGACGAGCTCCAGGAGATCGTCGCCCAGGCCGTGGCGGAGGCGAAGGCCGCCGGTGCTGAGGGACCGCGGGCCATGGGCGCCGTCATGAAGATCGTGAACCCCAAGGTGGCCGGGCAGGCGGAGGGTGGCCGCGTCGCCGCCACGGTGAAGAAGCTTCTGGCGGGCTGACCGGGAGCGTCGTCGGCGGACCGCATTCGCCGGGGCTGCCCTCCTGGCGTCCTCAGTACGCCGACGCAGTACGCCGACGCCGCCGACACGTCGTCCCCTGCGCGGCGCACGCGCGCCTGCACCCGTACGAATGGCCCCGCCTCCTCCAGCCGGAAGAGGCGGGGCCATTCGTCATGCACAGCAGGTACCGCCGATACAGCGGATACCCCGATACAGCGGATACCCCGATGCAGCAGGTACCGCCGACACGCACAAACCGCAGAGCCCCGCACCCCCGGTCCCCGGGCCCCCGCCCGAGCCCCCACCCCGTTCCCCGGGCCAGGGCTCAGTCAGTTGCGCCCACCGGTGCCGTTCCTCCCGTTCCCCTGGCCCTGGAGCCAGCCGTCGGGGAGGCCGATGTCGGGGCTGGGGAAGCCGGTGTCGCCGCCGGTGGTGGCGCCGTTCGTCGTGGCGCCGCCGCCGGTGAGGAGGCCGCCGAGGAAGCCGTCGCCGTTGTTGCCGTCGTCATGGCCGCGGCCCCGGCCCCGGCCCGGGTCCTCCTCGCGCTCCCTGGGCGGCTTGGGGATGTCCACCTTGTTGAACCGGGGCGCGTCCTTGCCGTCGAGGGCGCCGGTCATGGCGGCCTTCCAGATCGGGCCCGGGGTGTCGCCGCCGTAGACCTCCCCGTGGTACCGGCCGCCGATGTAGATGTCGGTCATCTCGACCTTCTGGGTGGCACTGCCGACCCACACCGCGCCGGAGAGGTTCGGGGTGTAGCCGACGAACCAGGCGTTCTTGCGGGAGTCGGTGGTGCCGGTCTTGCCCGCGTTGTCGCGGTCGCTCAGGCCGGCCGCCCGGCCGGTGCCGGAGTCGATCACGCCGCTGAGCAGTGTGTTTATGGTGTCCGCGGTCTTCTCGCTCATCGCGCGCGAGCAGGTCGACTTGGGCACCTCCAGCGACTTCTGCTTGCCGTCCACCGTCTGGGTGATGGACTCGATGGCGACCGGGGTGCAGTACATGCCCCGGTTGGCGAAGGCGGCGTAGGCGCTGGCCATGGTGAGGGGGGCGATGCCCTGCGAGCCGAGGGTCAGCGCCGACGGGGACACCGGGAGCCGCTTGCCGTTGCCCTGGACGACGTCCAGCTTGCCGGTCATGTTGACCACGGGACACATGCCGATGTCTTCGAGCATCTGCACGAAGTACGTGTTGACCGACTTGGCCATGGCTTCCTGAAGGTCGTACGGGCCGACCTCGGACCTGCTCTCGTTCTCCAGCTCGTTGCCCTTGACGTTGCGCCAGACCTTGCCGTCACACATCTGGACGGTGTCCGGGTACGGCATCGAGTACGGCGAGGGGTACATCTGGGTCGCCGGGCGCCCCTCTTCCAGTGCCGCCGCGGCCAGGTACGGCTTGAACGTCGAACCCGTCGGGAAGCCGAAGTTCGAGCCGCCCATCGCCCGGCCGACCGAGTAGTTGATCTCGGTCTCGTTCTTGCCGTAGCCGTACGGCTTGGACTGGCCCATGCCGAGGATCTTGCCGGTGCCGGGCTCGACCAGGGTGACGGCGGCGGCGACCTTGTCAGACTTGTAGACGTTGTCCTTTATCGACTGCTCGACGGACTCCTGGGCCTGCGGCTGGAGGGTGGTGCGGATCGTCAGGCCGCCCTGGTTCCAGATCTTGGCCCGCTCCTCCTTGGTCTTGCCGAAGACCGGGTCGCTGAGGAACACCTTCTCGACGTACTTGCAGAAGAAACTGGCGCCGTTCACGGCGGTGATGCAGCCGTTCTTCGGCTGGGTGACCTTCAGACCGAGCGGGGTCTTCTTCGCGGCGTCGGCCTCCGCCTGCGAGACGTCGCCGACCTCGGCCATGCGCTGCAGGACCACATTGCGGCGCAGCGTGGCCTGCTTGGGGTCGTTGATCGGGTCGTAGACGCTGGGGGACTGCACGATGCCCGCGAGGAGCGCGGCCTCCTGCAGCTTCAGGTCCTTGGCGTGCTTGGAGAAGTAGCGCTGGGCGGCCGCCTCGACGCCGTAGGACTGCTCGCCGAAGAAGGTGATGTTGAGGTAGTTCTCCAGGATCTTCTTCTTGCCCAGCTCCTCCTCGACCTGGATCGCGTACTTCAGTTCGCGGATCTTGCGGCCGATGGTCTGCTGGGTGGCCTCGGCGACCTTGGTGGGGTCGTCGCCGGCCTCCTCGATGAAGACGTTCTTCACGTACTGCTGGGTGAGCGTCGAGGCGCCCTCACTGACGCCGCCGCTCTGCGCGTTCTTGTTGAGCGCGCGCAGGATGCCCTTGAGGTCCACTGCGCCGTGCTCGTAGAAGCGTGAGTCCTCGATCGCGACGATCGCCTTCTGCATGTACGGCGAGATGTCCTTGAGGTCGACCACCGTGCGGTTGCGGGAGAAGACGGAGGCGATCTGGTTGCCCTCGGCGTCGAGGATGGCGGTGCGCTGGCTCAGCGGCGGGGTCTTGAGGTTGGCGGGGAGTTCGTCGAACGACTCCACTGAACCCTTGGCGGCCAGGCCCAGTGCGCCGACGGCGGGCAGGGCGAGGCCGGCCAGCAGCCCTCCCGCGAGCACACTGACACCGAGGAACTTGGCGGCCTGCTGCGTCGCCGACAGACCACCGCCCGAGCGCTTCTTTGCCATGAGGGCAGCCTACGTTCTCATTCGCCGGACACGTGTATATGCCTTGGCCTAAGCTGCTGCCAACTGTCACAGCAGCGCGGCTACGTATCAGTACGTCCGGCGAATCCGAATCGTTCCGGAGTCGCGGAGGCTTCCCCTCGTTTCTTGGTGGACGCGTGTCCCAATCCGCCTGATGTGTTATTCGGCGTCCGTTGTGGCGGAGTGGAGTGGCAGAGGAAATGTCCTGGTTCGCCAGGACAGTCGTGTATGTCGCGGGCTCACTCCCCCGGGTGATCTGCCGCTTACCCATAGTCCGTTCGGGCCATTCAAGATTGGGCCCGAAGGGGGTGTTGCGCTGTGCCCACCTTCCGTAACGTCCTCAACTGGCGGCGGTGAATATGCCGCTTGCCGCCGTGGGGGAGCCTCGATTCGGGAGAGGACGGCGCCGGTATGGGCTGGGTTACCGACTGGAGTGCGCAGGCTGCCTGTCGCACTACCGATCCGGATGAACTGTTCGTTCAGGGAGCAGCGCAGAACAGGGCCAAGGCGGTGTGCACGGGATGCCCGGTACGCACCGAATGTCTGGCCGACGCGCTCGACAACCGCGTCGAGTTCGGCGTGTGGGGAGGCATGACGGAGCGCGAGCGCCGCGCCCTGCTGCGGCGACGGCCGACCGTCACCTCGTGGCGCCGGCTGCTGGAGACCGCGCGTACGGAGTACGAGCGCGGCGTGGGCATCGTCCCGCTCGACGACGACCAGGTGTACGAGAACTACGCGGCGGTGAGCTGAGCCGTTCGGGGGTTCCGCCCCGGGTGGGTCGACTGCGTGGCGTGCACGGCTGACGCCGGCGTCGAGGGCGTGAACGGCTGGAACGGCTGGATGGCGTGACGCGGTTGGACGGCGTGACGTGGCGTTCGGGAACGCGTCGCCGTGCGGTCCGCTGTTCTGCAGCAGGGCGGCGCCCGGGGCGTGTCGGCGTGCGGTGCCTGGGAGCGAGGCCTGTCGAGAGCGGCGCCTCCTGGCGCCGGATCTGCTGGGTCCTGCCGTGCCCCGGGCGTTCCCGGCCCGGTAGCCCCCGAGGAGCTGACCCGGGCCTGCCTCAGCCGGGTGCTGCGCCCGCCGCGTCCGTCTCAGGCAGCTCGGGGTGGTCGGCCGCCAGGCGGACGCCGATGTCGCGCAGGCCCGCGAGGTCGTGGACGTCGCCGGGCAGCGCGGCGACCTCCGTCACCGCCACCTCGGGGTGGAGCGCGGTGAAGCGGTCGCGCGTGCGCTGCTCGCGCAGGAGCAGGTGCATGCGGTCGGCGTGCAACCGCAGCAGGCCCGCGGTGAGCCGATCGACACCTTGTCCCTCGGCCGGGTCGTTGGGGGAGTCGCCGCCGGGGGTCGGTGCCGTGGACGCGGGAGAGTCTGAACTTCCGTACGTGTCGGGAGAGTTACGAAGTCCAGCTTTCCCGCCCTCCTGATCGACAATGCGGCTCTCTTCAAGATTTTCCGCGGCGGCGAGTGCCCGCTCGGCGGACAGCTGGGCGGCTCCGCTGCCGTGGACCCGGTTGAGGACCAGACCGGCCAGCGGCATCTCCTCGGCGGCCAGCCGCTCCACGAAGTACGCGGCCTCCCGCAGCGCGTCCCGCTCGGGGGCCGCCACGACCAGGAACGCCGTCCCGGGCGCCTGCAGCAGCTTGTACGTGGCGTCCGCGCGGGTGCGGAAGCCGCCGAAGGTGGTGTCCATCGCGGCGACGAACGTCTGCACGTCCTTCAGCAACTGCCCGCCCAGCAGCTTGCCGAGCGTCCCGGTCATCATCGACATGCCGACGTTCAGGAACTTCATGCCGGCCCGGCCGCCCAGCTTCGCCGGCGCGGTCAGCAGCCGGATCAGCCTGCCGTCGAGGAAGGACCCGAGCCGTTTCGGCGCGTCCAGGAAGTCCAGCGCGGACCGGGACGGCGGCGTGTCGACGACGATCAGGTCCCACTCGTCCCGCGCGCGCAGCTGCCCCAGCTTCTCCATCGCCATGTACTCCTGCGTGCCCGCGAAGCCCGCCGAGAGCGACTGGTAGAAGGGGTTGCCGAGGATCGCGGCCGCCCGGTCGGGATCAGCGTGCGCCTCGACGATCTCGTCGAAGGTGCGCTTCATGTCGAGCATCATCGCGTGCAGTTCGCCGCCCGCCGCGTCGTCGATGCCCTTCACCCGGCGCGGTGTGTTGTCCAGCGAGTCGATACCCATGGACTGCGCGAGCCGGCGCGCGGGGTCGATGGTGAGCACGACCACCTTGCGGCCGCGCTCGGCGGCGCGCAGTCCGAGCGCGGCGGCCGTGGTGGTCTTGCCGACGCCACCCGAGCCGCAGCAGACCACGATGCGGGTCGTCGGGTCGTCGAGCAGCGGGTCGACGTCGAGCACGCGCGTGGGGGAGAGGTGATGGCCCTCCGGCCGGGGTGCCGGTTCCGGACTCATGAGATTCCCTGCTTCCGCAGCTCGGTGGCCAGTTCGTACAGACCCGCCAGGTCCACGCCCTCGGCGAGCAGCGGCAGTTCGTGCAGCGGCAGGTCCAGTTCGGCGAGGACGGCCCGCTGCTCGTGCTCCAGCGCGTACCGCTCGGCGTACTCCTCGGCCTGCTCGAGCAGCGGGTCCACCAGCTTCTCCGCGTGGCCGCCGCGCCGGGCACCGCCGAGCCCGGCGGCGGACAGGGAGCGCGCGAGGGCCGTACGCGGGAGGTCCCGGGCGAGTTCCAGCTGCGTGCCGTCCAAAACCTCCGGGCGCACCATGTTGACGATGACCCGCCCCACCGGCAGCCGGGCCGCGCGCAGTTCGGCGATGCCGTCGGCGGTCTCCTGGACCGGCATCTCCTCCAGCAGCGCCACCAGGTGCACGGCCGTCTCCGCGGACTTCAGCACCCTCATCACCGCCTGGGCCTGATTGTGTATCGGGCCGATCTTGGCCAGGCCCGCGACCTCGTCGTTCACATTGAGGAAGCGGGTGACGCGGCCGGTCGGCGGGGCGTCCATCACGACGTGGTCGTAGACGAAGCGGCCCTGCTTGTCCTTGCGGCGGACCGCCTCGCAGGCCTTTCCGGTCAGCAGGACGTCCCGCAGGCCGGGCGCGATGGTGGTCGCGAAGTCGATGGCGCCGAGCTTCTTCAGCGCGCGTCCGGCCCCGCCCAGTTTGTAGAACATCTGGAGATAGTCCAGAAGGGCCAGTTCGGGGTCGATCGCCAGGGCGTACACCTCCCCGCCGCCCGGAGCGACGGCGATCTTCCGCTCCTCGTAGGGCAGCGCCTCCGTCTCGAAGAGCTGCGCGATGCCTTGCCGACCCTCCACCTCGACGAGAAGCGTCCGCTTCCCCTCCTTGGCGAGGGCCAGCGCGAGGGCCGCGGCGACCGTCGTCTTTCCGGTCCCGCCCTTGCCGCTGACGACCTGGAGCCTGCTCACGTCTTCGAGCGTAACCACTCCGCGCGCGCACCAATCAGCAGGCTGTGGACAACCGGCACCCCGGTACTACGAACGACCCCTCCCGGAGGAGGGCGACCGGGGCGCGGGCGGGCCCGGTGGCAGCGGCTACAGTCGGCCCCATGACCAAGTGGGAATACGCAACCGTGCCGCTGCTCGTCCATGCCACGAAGCAGATTCTGGACACCTGGGGCGAGGACGGCTGGGAGCTCGTCCAGGTCGTGCCCGGGCCCAACAACCCCGAGCAGCTCGTGGCCTACCTGAAGCGGGAGAAGCAGGCGTGAGCGCCGTCGAGGCGAAGCTCGCCGAACTCGGTCTGACGCTGCCGGAGGTCGTGCCGCCGCTCGCCGCCTACCAGCCGGCCGTGCGGACGGGCCTCTACGTGTACACCTCGGGCCAGCTGCCCATGGTCGACGGCAAGCTGCCGGTGACCGGCAAGGTGGGTGCCGAGGTCACGGCGGAGGAGGCCAAGGACCTGGCCCGCACCTGCGCCCTGAACGCGCTGGCGGCCGTGAAGTCGGTCGCGGGTGACCTGGACCGCGTCGCGCGCGTGGTGAAGGTCGTCGGGTTCGTCGCCTCCGCGTCGGACTTCACGGGGCAGCCGGCCGTCATCAACGGGGCGAGCGAACTGCTGGGCGCGGTCCTCGGCGACAAGGGCGTGCACGCGCGCAGCGCGGTCGGCGTGGCGGTGCTGCCGCTGGACGCGCCGGTGGAGGTCGAGATCCAGGTGGAGCTGGCCCAGTAGGGCGCTGACCTCGGGCGCCTCTCGAACATTCACGCGTCACGGGATAGCCTCCGCCCATGGCGAATGGGCAGTGGTTTCCCCCGGACTGGCCGGAGCGCATCCGGGCGCTCGCGGACGGCACCCTGGAGCCGGTCGTCCCCAAGCGGGCGGCCACCGTCATGCTGCTCAGGGACGCCGGGGCTGCGCAGGGCGCGCAGGACTCCCCGCAGACGCCGCAGGCGCGGTGCTCCGGGGACGGGCCGGACGCGCTCGGCGGTCCGCTCGTCCAC
Organism: Streptomyces sp. bgisy159; assembly: GCF_057707805.1. NCBI lineage: Bacteria > Bacillati > Actinomycetota > Actinomycetes > Kitasatosporales > Streptomycetaceae > Streptomyces > Streptomyces sp. bgisy159. The sequence continues at coordinate 90,306 of NZ_JBYIQX010000004.1, forward strand.
ATGCTGCGCAGACGCGCCTCCATGGCCTTCGCCGGAGGCGCGTACGCGTATCCCGGCGGCGGCGTGGACCCGCGTGACGACGACCGTCACGTCGGCTGGGCGGGCCCCACGCGCGCGTGGTGGGCGAAGCGGCTCGGTGTCGACGAGGCGGGCGCGCAGGCGATCGTGTGCGCCGCCGTACGGGAGACCTTCGAGGAGGCCGGGGTCCTGCTGGCCGGGCCGACCGCCGACTCGGTGGTCGGCGACACCACGGGCGACGAGTGGGAGGCCGACCGCGCGGCCCTTGTGGCCCGTGAGCTGTCCTTCGCGGAGTTCCTGGAGCGCCGGGGCCTCGTCCTCAGGTCGGACCTGCTGGGCGCCTGGACGCGCTGGATCACCCCCGAGTTCGAGGCCCGCCGGTACGACACCTGGTTCTTCGTCGCCGCTCTCCCGCGCGGGCAGCGCACCCGGAACGTCTCCACGGAGGCCGACCGCACGGTGTGGATCCGCCCGGCGGAGGCCGCCGCCGCCTACGACAGGGGCGAGCTGCTGATGATGCCGCCCACCATTGCCACGCTGCGCCAGCTCACGCCGTACGCGAGCGCCGAGCAGGCGCTGGCCGCGGCGCCCGGCCGGGATCTCACTCCCGTGCTGGCACGCGCCCGCCTGGCGGACGGCGAGATCGTGCTGTCCTGGCCGGGCCACGACGAGTTCACGAAGCACATCCCGACCGGTGGAGCCCCCGCATGACGGACGCCAGCACGCTGCCCGGCCGACCCCGCGGCGAGGTGGTCTCCGGACCCGCCACCGCCCGCGCGGTCAACGTCCTGGCGCCCAACGCCTCCCCGATGACCCTCGACGGCACCAACACCTGGATACTCGCCGAGCCGGACGCCGAGCAGGCCGTCGTGGTCGACCCGGGGCCGCTGCACGAGGGCCACCTGCGCGCGGTGATCGACACCGCCGAGCGGGCCGGGAAGCGGATCGCCCTGACCCTGCTGACGCACGGCCACCCGGACCACGCCGAGGGCGCCACCCGGTTCGCCGAGCTGACCGGGACCGAGGTGCGTGCCCTGGACCCTGCGCTGCGGCTGGGCGAGGAGGGTCTGACGGCCGGCAGCGTGATCGAGGTGGGCGGCCTGGTGCTGCGGGTGGTGCCCACGCCCGGTCACACCGCCGACTCCCTGAGCTTCCACATCCCCGCCGACCGGGCCGTCCTGACCGGTGACACCGTCCTCGGGCGCGGTACGACGGTCGTGGCGCACCCCGACGGCCGTCTCGGCGACTATCTGGACTCCCTGCGCCGGCTGAGGTCGCTGACGGTCGACGACGGCGTCCACACGGTGCTGCCGGGGCACGGGCCGGTGCTGGAGGACGCGCAGGGCGCCGTCGAGTTCTACCTCGCCCACCGCGCGCACCGCCTCGCCCAGGTCGAGACGGCTGTCGAGGACGGCCACCGCACCCCCGCCGAGGTCGTCGCCCACGTCTACGCCGACGTCGACCCCTCGCTGTGGCCGGCGGCGGAGCTCTCGGTCCGGGCGCAACTCGACTACCTGCGGGAACACGGTCTGATCCCCTGATCCCTTGATCGGCGGCCCGCCGCGCAGCCGTCGCCCCGCTGCGTCCTGCGGGCCTACGCTGGTGCCGTGGGGCCGACAGACCGGACGGCTCTCGTCTGCTTCGGCGCGACCGCCGTCCTCGCCGGGGGCAACGCGGTCGGGATCCGGTTCAGCAACCGTGAACTCGATCCCCTGTGGGGCGCCGCCCTGCGCTTCGCTGCCGCCTCCGCGCTGCTGCTCGCCGTCATGGCCGTACGGCGCCTCGCGCCGCCCAAGGGGCCCGCGCTGGCCGGCGCGCTCGGGTTCGGCGCGCTCAACTTCGCCGCCACCTTCGCCCTCGCGTACTACGCCCTGCAGTACGTCCACGCCGGCTTCGGGCAGACCGTGCTGTCGCTGGTGCCGCTGGCCGCGCTGCTGCTTGCGGTGGGCCAGGGGCAGGAACGGTTCCGCTCGCTCGCCCTCGCGGGAGCGCTGGTCGCGGCGGCCGGGGTCGCGGTGATGACCCAGGGGCTGCGGGGCACCGTGCCGTGGCGGGCGCTGCTGGCGATGCTGGGCAGTGTGCTGTGCCTCGCGGAGGCCGCGGTGCTCGTCCACCGGCTGCCCAAGGTGCACCCGGTCACCATGAACGCCGTCGGCATGACAGGTGCCACCGTGCTGCTCCTCGCCGGGTCACGGCTGGCCGGCGACCACTGGGCCCTGCCCGAGCGGGCGGCGACCTGGTGGGCCCTGGCCTACCTCGTGGTGGCCGGTTCGGTGCTCACCTTCGTGTTCTACCTGCTGGTGATCGAGCGCTGGGGCGCCTCGCGCGCGGCGTACGTCTTCGTCGTCATCCCCTTGGTGACGATCCTGCTGTCCGCCTGGCTCGACGACGAGCCCCTGTCGGCGGGCCTGCTGCTCGGAGTGCCGCTGGTGCTGGCCGGGGTGTACGGGGGCGCGTTGAGGAAACGCGCCGACCTGCCTGCGCACGCCCGTGCGGCGATCGGGGACGAGGCCCGCTCGGAGCCGGACGGCGGGTCCGGGGGCGCGGCCCCCGTGGACGGCCGCCGCCGGCACGGACAGGGGCCCGCGTCTCGCGGCGCGGGCCCCTGAACGACCGTACCGGCCCGGCGGAACCGGGCGTCAGCGCGAGCGCTTGGCCAGCCGCTCGACGTCCAGCAGGATGACCGCCCGCGCCTCCAGGCGCAGCCAGCCGCGCTGGGCGAAGTCGGCGAGTGCCTTGTTGACCGTCTCGCGGGAGGCGCCGACCAGTTGGGCCAGCTCCTCCTGCGTCAGGTCGTGCACCACGTGGATGCCCTCCTCCGACTGCACGCCGAAGCGGCGGGAGAGGTCCAGCAGGGCGCGGGCGACACGGCCCGGGACGTCCGAGAAGACGAGGTCGGACATCGCGTCGTTGGTCTTCCGCAGGCGCCGGGCGACGGCGCGCAGCAGCGCGGCGGCCACCTCGGGCCGCACGTTCAGCCAGGGCTGCAGGTCGCCGTGGCCGAGGCCGAGGAGCTTGACCTCGGTCAGCGCGGTGGCGGTTGCCGTGCGCGGGCCCGGGTCGAACAGCGAAAGCTCGCCGATCAGCTCACCGGGGCCGACCACGGCCAGCATGTTCTCGCGCCCGTCGGGGGACGTGCGGTGGAGCTTGACCTTGCCCTCGGTGACGACGTAGAGCCGGTCGCCGGGGTCGCCCTCGTGGAAGAGGGAGTCGCCGCGTGCGAGGGTCACCTCACTCATGGAGGCACGCAGCTCCGCGGACTGCTCGTCGTCGAGTGCCGCGAAGAGCGGGTTGCGCCGCAGAACGTCGTCCACGAGTTCTCTCCTTGTCGACCTGCTCAGGGGATCTTGCTCCCCCTTGGTACCAGGGGACCGTGCTCCCCATTCTGCCGGACGGCCCAAACAGTGTGATCTGTCACAAGGATGCCGTACAGGTGTCCCGGGGTAAGCGGCAGGGGGCCCGATCGGGGGCTGATCTTCCGGGTCCGGGGCGGATGTCGGTGTCGGGCTCTAGGCTGGCCGAGTGTCCAAAACGCCGGTGAGAGCACAGGGCAAGGGGGCTGGACGGGTGGTTGCAGGGCGCGATTCCGCTGTGGGCGAACAGGGTTCGGCCAAAGCGGCGAAAGCCGCGAAGTCGGCCAAGGCCGCCCCGGTCAAGAAGGCGGCCGCCAGGAAGGTGAGCGCCGCCGCGAAGAAGGGCGCTCCGAAGAAGGCCGCCGCCGGGGTGCGCGAGGCCCCGCCCGCGAAGACCGTGGAGGTGCGACCGCCGAGCGGCGAGTCCCGTACCGCCCTGGTCCGCCGAGCCCGCCGGATCAACCGCGAACTCGCCGAGGTCTATCCGTACGCCCACCCGGAGCTGGACTTCGGCAACCCCTTCCAGCTGGTCGTCGCCACCGTGCTGTCCGCGCAGACCACGGACCTGCGCGTCAACCAGACGACCCCCACCCTCTTCGCCAAGTACCCCACCCCCGAGGCGCTGGCCGCCGCCGATCCCGAGGACGTCGAGGAGATCCTGCGCCCCTGCGGTTTCTTCCGGGCCAAGACCAGGTCGGTCATGGGATTGTCCAAGGCGCTCGTGGAGGATTTCGGCGGAGAGGTCCCGGGCCGCCTGGAGGACCTCGTCAAACTGCCCGGTGTCGGCCGCAAGACCGCCTTCGTGGTGCTCGGCAACGCCTTCGGGCGGCCCGGCATCACCGTGGACACGCACTTCCAGCGCCTGGTGCGGCGCTGGAAGTGGACCGAGGAGACCGACCCCGACAGGATCGAGGCCGCGGTCGGCGCGCTTTTCCCGAAGAGTGACTGGACCGACCTCTCCCACCATGTGATCTGGCACGGCCGCCGGATCTGCCACGCCCGCAAGCCCGCCTGCGGCGCCTGCCCCATCGCCCCGCTCTGCCCCGCGTTCGGCGAGGGCGAGACGGATCCGGAGAAGGCGAAGAAGCTGCTGAAGTACGAGAAGGGCGGGTACCCAGGTCAGCGGCTGAACCCGCCGCAGGCCTATCTGGACGCGGGCGGCAAGGCGGCGGCGCCGTTGGGGGCCGGATGACGGAACGATCTCGGTCGGTTCGCTCGTTGGGCAGGTCGGACGGGGGTGCGGGATGAAACGGGCGAGTGACATCGAGGACGTGGCGCTCAGCGGTGAAGGGCTGCCCGACTGGCTGGACCCGGTGGTGGCCGCGGTGCGGACCGTGGAGCCGATCCAGTTGAGCCGTTTCCTGCCCCCGGCGGACGGCCGGGGCCGGCAGTCGGCGGTGCTGGTGCTGTTCGGCGAGGGCGAGCGCGGGCCCGAGCTGCTGCTGATGGAGCGGGCCGGCTCGCTGCGCTCGCACGCCGGGCAGCCGTCCTTCCCGGGCGGCGCCCTCGACCCGGAGGACGGCGACCCGCACGGCGACGGCCCGCTGCGGGCCGCGCTGCGCGAGGCCGAGGAGGAGACCGGTCTCGACCCGTCGGGGGTGCAGCTGTTCGGGGTGCTGCCCAAGCTGTACATCCCGGTCAGCTCCTTCGTGGTGACCCCCGTGCTGGGCTGGTGGCGGCGGCCCAGCCCGGTCGGGGTGGTGGACCCGGCCGAGACGGCGCGGGTCTTCACCGTGCCCGTGGCGGATCTCACGGATCCGGCCAACCGCGCCACCGCCGTCCACCCCAGCGGCCACCGCGGCCCGGCATTCCTGGTCGAATCGGCCCTCGTCTGGGGTTTCACGGCCGGTCTGATCGACCGGCTGCTGCATTACGCGGGCTGGGAGCGGCCCTGGGACCTCGACCGGCAGGTCCCGCTCGACTGGCGGTCATGACAGGGTGTCCTACGTTCCGCACATCCCGAGGGACGAAGTGCCGGCCTGCCGCCGCGCGGCGGGCCGAACCCTCGGCCGACCTGGAGTGACCGCAGAATGACGAGGCGAGGCGCGACCCCTTGAACGTGCTGGACATCCTGTTGCTGGCCGCGGCCGTGTGGTTCGCCGTCGTCGGCTACCGCCAGGGCTTCGTCGTCGGCATCCTGTCGGTGATCGGCTTCCTCGGCGGCGGTCTCGTCGCCGTCTATCTGCTGCCGGTCCTGTGGGACGCGCTGACCGACAACACCGAGGTGAGCACGACCGCCGCCGTCGTCGCGGTCGTCATCGTGATCGTGTGCGCGTCCGTCGGGCAGGCCCTGACGACCCACCTGGGCAGCAATCTGCGCCGGTACATCACCTGGACGCCGGCCCGCGCCCTCGACGCCACCGGCGGGGCGCTGGTCAACGTGGTGGCGATGCTGCTGGTGGCCTGGCTGATCGGCTCCGCCCTCGCGGGCACGACCCTGCCGACGCTCGGCAAGGAGGTCCGCAACTCCAAGGTTCTGCTCGGGGTGTCGCAGGCTCTGCCCGCCCAGGCCGACACCTGGTTCGCCGACTTCTCCTCCGTCCTCGCGCAGAACGGCTTTCCGCAGGTCTTCAGCCCGTTCGCCAACGAGCCGATCACCGATGTCCAGCCGCCCGACCCGGCCCTCGCGGGCAGCCCGGTCGCCGTGCGCGCCCAGCGCTCCATCGTGAAGGTGACGGGCACCGCCGACAGTTGCGGCAAGGTCCTGGAGGGCACCGGCTTCGTCTTCGGCGAGCGGCGCGTCATGACCAACGCGCACGTCGTGGGCGGCGTCGACGAGCCCACCGTCCAGATAGGCGGGGTGGGCCGCAAGTACGACGCGACGGTCGTCCTCTACGACTGGAAGCGCGACATCGCGGTCCTGGACGTGCCCCGTCTGGACGCGCCCGTCCTGGAGTTCACCTCCGACGACGCGAGCAGCGGCGACGGCGCCATCGTCGCCGGCTTCCCGGAGAACGGCTCGTACGACGTGCGGGCGGCACGCGTGCGCGGCCGCATCACGGCCAACGGCCCCGACATCTACCACCGCGGCACCGTGCGCCGTGATGTGTACTCGCTGTACGCGACCGTCCGCCAGGGCAACTCCGGCGGTCCGCTGCTGACGCCCGACGGCAAGGTCTACGGCGTGGTGTTCGCGAAGTCGCTCGACGACGCCGACACCGGTTACGCGCTCACCGCGGACGAGATCCGACCGGACATCACCGCGGGGCGCACCGCGAACCAGCAGGTGGACAGCGACAGCTGCGCGCTGTAGCGCGCGGCGCGTCAGCCTCGCGGGTGACGCAGCCGCACCGAGACCCAACGGGCCCGGCGGCGCAGGATGCGCGGAATGCCCACCCGGGGGTCACTGCCCGACTGCGGGGCCACCCCTCGCTGGTGGGGGCTCAGCCCGGCGGCCGAGCGGCGGTTGCGTGCTGCGTCACTGTAGTCGTGCGTCCAGCCCATACCCCGACGTCTGCCCCTGCCCCAAGGTCGATAACCGCCCCGGAGGCGGCCAATTGGCCTATGCGCGAGGCATGTGGCCGTTCGTAGGGCAGTCGTTCCGCTTCCGGGCACCGGACGCGGTGGCACGGTCACCGACCGCGCTCGTCCCGGCGCCCCCGACGGCCACCGGGCTCACCGGTCCGGTTCCGGATCCTTCAGCCAGTTGACCAGTTCCGTGGAGAAGGCGACCGGGTCCTCCTCGTGCGGGAAGTGCCCGAGTCCGTCGAACAGGCGCCAGCGGTACGGCGCTTCCACGTACTGCCCGGACCCCGCCGCGCCCTTGACCCGGGTCACCGGATCGAGGGAACCGTGCAGATGCAGCGTCGGCACCCGCAGTGGCCGCTTCATCCGGCGGTAGAACTGGAGGCCGTCGGGGCGGGCCAGCGAGCGCACCAGCCAGCGGTACGGCTCGATCGAGCAGTGAGCGGTGGACGGGACGCACATCGCCCGCCGGTACGTCCACAGCGTCTCGTCGTCCGGCAGGCGCGGGCCCGACCACTGCCGGATCAGCTCGCCGACCAGGGCACCGTCGTCCGCGGTGAGCCGGCGCTCGGGGATCCACGGCCGCTGGAAACCCCAGATGTGGGAGGCGGCCGCGCCCGGCCGGGCGTCGGCGAGCATCGCCGAGCGCCAGCGCCGGGGGTGCGGCATGGAGGCGACCGCGAGGCGGCGCACCAGCTTGGGCCGCATCACGGCCGCCGTCCACGCCAGATAGCCGCCGAGATCGTGTCCGACCAGCGCGGCGTCCGGCTCGCCCAGCGAGCGGATCACACCGGTGATGTCGAGGGCGAGATTGGCCGGGTCGTAGCCCCGGGGGGTGCGGTCGCTGCCGCCGACGCCGCGCAGGTCCATCGCCACGGCCCGGAAACCGGCGTCGGCGAGCGCGGTCAGCTGGTGCCGCCAGGTCCACCAGAACTGCGGGAAGCCGTGCACCAGCAGCACCAGCGGTCCGTCGCCCAGCTCCGCGATGTGGAAGCGGGCGCCGTTGGCCGCGACGTCCCGGTGGGTCACCTCTCTCCCGCCGGGCATCTCGGGCCGTACGACCGAAGCGGGGTGTGCCGAAGGCGTCGAGGCCGGGTCCGTCATGAGGATGAGCGTGCCACAGCCTCGATGGCCTTCGGGCCACGGTCCTGCTCCAGCTCGGGCCGCGGGTGCGGCTTGGCCTTCTGCAGCACGCCCGCCGTCTCCTTCATCGACGCGGCGACCTTCTGCGGGCCCTGGCTCTTCTTCGCCTTCTTGGCGAACACCACGCCGATCAGCGCGAGGAAGGCCGCGACCAGCACGTTCGCCGCGAAGGACAGCAGGAAGCAGACCGCCAGGTTCCAGTGGCTCCAGGTGCGGATGCCGTACGCCAGCGCGAAGCTGAGCATCGGCAGGGAGAACAGCAGTACGGCACCGGCCAGCGAGAATGCCCCGCCGCTCGTCGCGCCGCGCTTGACGTCCTGCCTCAACTGCGCCTTCGCCAGCGCGATCTCGTCGTGCACCAGCGCGGACATCTCGGTCGTCGCCGAGGCGAACAGCTGGCCGATGCTGCGTTCGGCGCCGACCGGGCTGCCGTCGGGTGCGCTCATCGCTCTCTCCCTCGTCCGTCTACGGGCGGGTGTGCGCGGCCGGCCGAGTCGTGCCGGATCGCGTACGGTCCCGTCTTCTTTTGTACCGTCCCGTCAGATCATGCCGGACGGCCGTGTTCCTCGCCCGTCCCGCCCGGCACTTCGGCGAGGGCGTGGCGCGCGGCGGCCTTCTCCTCGGCGATCCGGCGGTGCTCGGCGGCCTTGGCCTCATGGATCGCCGCCATCCGCAGGTGGTACGCCGGCTCGTCCTCGGCGTAGATGTCGGGGATGCCGTCGCGGTCATCGTCGCGCTCCTCGGCCTCCCACATCTGGCGGTACTTGGTGTTGCGCATCTTCAGCAGCACGGTCGCGATCACCGCCGCCAGCAGCGATCCGATGAGCACGGACGCCTTGATCTCGTCGGTCAGCACCGCGTCGCCCTCGAAGGCGAGTTCACCGATCAGCAGGGAGACGGTGAAGCCGATGCCGGCCAGGGAGGCGATGGCGAAGACGTCGGCCCAGGCGAGGTCGTCGCTGAGGGTGGCGTGGGTGAACCGCGCGGTCAGCCAGGTGCCGCCGAAGATGCCGACCGTCTTGCCGACGACCAGGCCGAGCACCACGCCGAGGGTCTCCGGCCTGGTGAACACGTCCCCGACGGAGTGGTGGGAGATCGCCACCCCGGCGCTGAACAGCGCGAACAGCGGGACCGCGAGGCCCGCCGACAGGGGGCGCACCAGGTGCTCGATGTGCTCGCCGGGGGAGTGCTCCTCGCCTTCGCGGGTGGTGCAGCGGAGCATCAGGCCCATGGCGACGCCGGCGATGGTGGCGTGGACGCCGCTGTTGTACATCAGTGCCCAGATCACCAGCGCCAGCGGCACGTACACGTACCATCCGCGGACGCCCACGCGCAGCAGCAGCCAGAACACGGCGAGCCCGGCCACCGCACCGCCCAGCGCGGCGAAGTCGATCGAGTCGGTGAAGAACACGGCGATGATGAGGATCGCGAACAGGTCGTCGACGACGGCGAGCGTGAGCAGGAAGGCGCGCAGGGCGCTGGGCAGCGAGGTGCCGATGACGGCGAGCACCGCGAGCGCGAAGGCGATGTCGGTGGCGGTGGGCACCGCCCAGCCGGCCGCCGAGCCGCCTCCGGCGGCGCTGGTGAGGACGTAGACCAGGGCTGGTACTGCCATGCCGCACAGCGCCGCGACCACCGGCAGGACGGCCGCCTTGGGATCGCGCAGGTCACCGGCGACGAGCTCGCGCTTGAGCTCGATCCCGGCGACGAAGAAGAACACGGCGAGCAGTCCGTCGGCCGCCCAGTGGGCGACGGACAGGTCCAGGCCGAGGGCCGCGGGGCCGAGGTGGTAGTCGCTGACGGTGTCGTAGCCGTCGCTGATGGCCGGGATGTTGGCCCACAGCAGCGCGGCCACGGCGGCGATCAGCAGCAGGACGCCGCCGACGGTCTCGGTCCGCAGGGCGTCCACGACGAAGGTCCGCTCGGGCAGGGACAGGCGTCCGAAGACCTTGTGGGGGGTGGTTTCGCGGGCAGGTCGGGGCGCGGGCACGGGAACCTCCGGTCGGTGGGCAGGACTGAGCACATGCCGACCAGACTTCCCGGCGCGCCTTGCTAGCGATTTTTTGCTTAGTTTACCTAAAAGGGGGCCGGGAGGCATCCGGTGGTTCTCACGCTAGGCACAGCGAAGCCACCCGGCACTCCGAGGGGTGCCGGGTGCCCTGGACGCGGCGGGTCAGTCCTCGCCGGGCGCCGCCGGGAGCTTCGCCTGGATGAGGTCCATGACCGTGGAGTCCGTCAGCGTGGTCACGTCGCCGAGCTGGCGGTTCTCGGCGACGTCCCGCAGCAGACGCCGCATGATCTTGCCGGAGCGGGTCTTGGGCAGTTCGCCGACCGGAAGAATCCGCTTGGGCTTGGCGATCGGGCCGAGGGTGGCGCCGACGTGGGTGCGCAGCTCGTTGATCAGGCCCTCGTCCTCGGACGCCGTACCGCGCAGGATCACGAAGGCGACGATCGCCTGGCCGGTCGTCTCGTCCGCGGCACCGACCACGGCCGCCTCCGCGACCGACGGGTGCGACACCAGCGCGGACTCCACCTCGGTGGTGGAGATGTTGTGGCCGGAGACCAGCATGACGTCGTCGACCCGGCCGAGCAGCCAGATGTCCCCGTCGTCGTCCTTCTTCGCGCCGTCCCCGGCGAAGTACTTGCCCTCGAAGCGGGACCAGTAGGTGTCGATGAAGCGCTGGTCGTCGCCCCAGATGGTGCGCAGCATGGACGGCCACGGCTCGGTCAGCACCAGATAGCCACCGCCGCCGTTCGGCACCTCGATCGCCTCGTCGTCGACGACGGTGGCGGCGATGCCCGGCAGCGGGCGCTGCGCGGAGCCCGGCTTGGTCTCCGTCACGCCCGGCAGCGGGGAGATCATCATCGCGCCGGTCTCGGTCTGCCACCAGGTGTCCACGATGGGCGTGCGGTCGGCGCCGATGTGCTTGCGGTACCAGATCCAAGCCTCGGGGTTGATCGGCTCGCCCACCGAGCCGAGCACCCGCAGGCTGCCGAGGTCGAACTTCGCGGGGATGTCGTCGCCCCACTTCATGAACGTACGGATCGCCGTGGGAGCCGTGTACAGGATGGTCACCCCGTACTTCTGCACGATCTCCCAGAAGCGGCCCTGGTGCGGGGTGTCCGGCGTGCCCTCGTACATGACCTGGGTGGCGCCGTTGGCGAGCGGCCCGTACACGATGTACGAGTGGCCGGTGACCCAGCCGACGTCGGCGGTGCACCAGTAGACGTCGGTCTCCGGCTTGAGGTCGAAGACCGCGTGGTGGGTGTAGGCCGTCTGGGTGAGGTAGCCGCCGGAGGTGTGCAGGATGCCCTTGGGCTTCCCCGTGGTGCCCGAGGTGTAGAGGATGAACAGGGGATGCTCGGCCCCGAACGCCTCCGGGGTGTGCTCGGCCGACTGCCGCTCGACGGCCTCGTGCCACCACACGTCCCGCTGGTCGTTCCAGGCGACGTCCTGGCCGGTACGGCGGACCACCAGCACATGCTCGACGTTGCCGGCCTTGGCCACCGCCTCGTCGACGGCCGGCTTCAGTGCGGACGGCTTGCCGCGCCGGTAGCCGCCGTCGGCGGTGATGACGACCTTGGCGTCGGCGTCCTGGATCCGCGTCGCGAGCGCGTCCGCCGAGAAACCGCCGAAGACCACCGAGTGGGCGGCGCCGATCCGGGCGCAGGCGAGCATGGCGACGGCCGTCTCGGGGATCATCGGCATGTAGACGGCGACCCGGTCGCCCTTGCGTACGCCCAGCTCCAGCAGGGCGTTGGCGGCCTGGGAGACCTCGTCCTTGAGCTGGGCGTAGGTGATCGCGCGGCTGTCGCCCGGCTCGCCCTCGAAGTGGATGGCGACCCGGTCGCCGTGCCCGGCCTCGACATGGCGGTCGACGCAGTTGTACGCGACGTTGAGCTCGCCGTCCTGGAACCACTTGGCGAACGGCGGGTTCGACCAGTCCAGGGTCTCGGTCGGCTCCTTGGCCCAGGTCAGCCGACGGGCCTGAGCGGCCCAGAAGCCGAGCCTGTCAGCCTTGGCCTGTTCGTACGCCTCTGCCGTGACGTTGGCGTTCGCTGCCAGGTCAGCGGGCGGCGCGAAGCGTCGCTCCTCTTTCAGGAGGTTGGCCAGGCTTTCGTTGCTCACGACATCTCCCTTTCCCAGGGTGTCCGTTGTGTCCCCGGCCACAGCTCATCAGACCCGAGGGGCCGCTGACAAGGGTCGTCGGCCGATTGGTTTAGACCTGTGAGTTCTGTGGATCGGCTGGTCATGCGTCATCCGTACCCACGGATGACGCCCGGGTGAAGTTCACCAGGGCCCCGTGATGGGCGGGGCGCGGCTCGCGGAGGGAGCGAGCCGCGCCGGTGAGGACGCCGGAGGGGCGGGAGGACGGCGGGGGAAGGACGCCCGCCGGAGGGGAGGGCCGGACTGGAGGTCCGGACTGGAAGGGAGGTGCGGAAAAGGGGCGGGGCTGCCGGGTGGGTCAGGCGGAGAGGTCCGCCGCGTGGACGTGGTGGAAGACGCCGCCCGGGCGCGCCTCGTCCTCGCGGGCCTCGGTGAGCAGATAGGCCTGTGCCTCTCCCACGTGGAAGTACATACCGTGCAGCTCCAGCGCACCGCCGCGCAGCGCGCGGGCCACCGACTCGTGGGCGCGCAGGTGCTCCAGCTGCTGCACCACGTTGGTCAGGCACAGCTGCTCGACCGCGTCCGCAGGGGCCCGCCCGGCCAGCCGCGCCCAGGGCCGGCCCTCGTCGGCCATCCGCTCCAGGCTCGGCGCCCCGTGACGCAGCCACCGCTTCAGCGGCGTCTGCTTCCTGCCGGGCTCCGCATCGAGCAGCGCCTGCATGGCGCCGCACCCGGAGTGCCCGCACACCGTGATGGAGCGCACCCGCAGGACGTCCACCGCGTACTCGATCGCCGCCGCCACCGAGTCGTCCCCGCTCTCCTCGCCGGGCAGGGGCACGAGGTTGCCCACGTTGCGCACCACGAACAGGTCACCCGGTCCGCTGGACGTGATCATCGAGGTGACGACACGGGAGTCGGCACAGGTGAGGAAGAGCTGCGCCGGCTGCTGCCCCTCCCGCGCGAGCCGCGCGAGTTCGCCCCGGACCAGGGGGGCGGTGTGACGCTGGAAGGTGCTGATGCCGCGCACCAGTTGGTGACTTCCAGGGGTGGGGGCGTGAGGGTGAGCGGGGGTGGCGGCGGGTGGTTCCTGGCCGGGCTCGGCAGGGCCCGCGGGGTCGGGGACCGGGTTCGCCGGGGTGCCGGAGGTGCTGCCGTTCCCTGCCGTCGGGGCGTGGGCGCCAAGGCGGTGGGCGTCCGGGGTGTGGCGGTCTGGGGCGTGGGAGTTCGCTGTGTGGCGGTCCGTGGGGTGGCCGTCCGCGGTGTGGCCAGCGTGGGGGGCGACGGTGGCGATGTCCGTCGGGTGGACGTCCGTCCGCCCGCTGTCCACGGTGGTCGTGCACTCGGCGCCGTCGGTGTTCGGGCGCGCCGCGCTCGGGAGGGGTGCGGCTGGGGGTGCCGCGTTCGGGCGGGCCGCGTTCGAGTTCGCCGCGGCCGGGTGTACCGAGGCCGGCTCGGGCGCCGGTGCCGTGAGCAGCGGGGCGCACTGGTGGTTGCGCCACGGCGTCCAGGGGCCGCAGTGGCAGCCGGCGCCGGTGCCGGGGTGGCCGCCGAGGTCGGCCGAGGCGTCGGTGGTGGCGTCGAGGGGGTCGCCGGCGATCCGGACTCCGCCCCGACGGCCGGTGAGTTCGACGGTGCCGCCGTGCGCGGTGTGCGTCTTCTGCCAGTCCTGCAGCGTCTCGTACGCCGCGTGGTCCATGAACGAACCGTTCAACTCCACGACGACACGGGCGTCCTGGGGCACGAGGTGCAGGGCGCGGCTCAGGCGCGGAACCGCGAGGAACGTCAACTGGCCTCGCACATGGATGTGGTGAACTCCTTCCCGTTCGTCATGGGTGATGCGGGTGCGGGTGAGGCGGTGCAGGGCGGTGGCGACGGCCACGAGGACGCCGAGCAGGACACCCTGCAGGACGCCGAGGGACACCACGCCGAGGGTGGTGACGGCGTACACCAGCACCTCACGGTGGCGGGTCACCGTGCGGATGTGGTGCAGGGACACCATCTGGATGCCGACGGCCATCACCAGGGAGGCGAGCGCGGCGAGCGGGATGAGCTCCAGGACGGGGACCAGCAGCAGTGCGGCGATCACTACGAGAACGCCGTGCAGCATCGTGGAGTTCCGGCTCACGGCACCCGCGTGGACATTCGCGGTGCTGCGCACCGCCACGCCGGCGACGGGCAGTCCGCCCAGCGCGCCGGAGGCGATGTTGGCGGCGCCCTGACCGAGCAGTTCCCGGTTCAGGTCGGAGCGGATGACGCGGCCGGCCGCGGGCGGCCGGCCACCGGTGCCGGTCCGGCCGTCGGTGCCGGTGTGAACGGCCGTGGCCCTGGCGGCGCGGGCGGCGGTCAGCTTGTCGACCGCGACGGCGCCGAGCAGCGACTGCACGCTGCACACCAGGGTGGTGGTGAGTACCGCTGCCGCCAGCCCCAGCACGGGGCCCTCGGGCAGCCCGGCCAGGGCGTGGCTGCGCCAGGACGGCAGCTCCACCTTGGGCAGGACGAGACCGGCGAGCGCCGCGGCCATGGTGGCGCCGCTGACGGCGACGAGCGCGGCCGGCACCGTGCGCAGCAGGCGACCGGCCCGGCCGGGCAGCCGGGGCCAGAGCAGCAGCAGCGCCAAGGTGAGGGCGCTCACCGCCACGGCGGCGGGGTGCAGACCGGCTAGTTGGGCGGGCAGGGCCCGCACGTTGTCGAGGACGGAGCTCTGCGGGTTGCCGCCGAGGACGATGTGCAGCTGCGCGACGGCGATGGTGATGCCGATGCCGGCGAGCATGCCGTGCACGATGGCGGGGCTGACGGCGAGCGCCGTGCGGGCCACGCGCAGACAGCCGAGGCCGAGTTGGGCGAGCCCGGCGAGGACGGTGATGGCGCAGGTGGTCCGCCAGCCGTAGCGCTGGATGAGGTCGGCGGTGACGACGGTGAGTCCGGCGGCCGGACCGCTGACCTGAAGTGGGGAGCCGCCGAGCCGCCCGGCGACGAGGCCCCCCACGGCAGCGGCCACCAGCCCGGCCTGCAGAGGGGCGCCGGTGGCGAGGGCGATGCCCAGGGACAGCGGGAGGGCGATCAGGAAGACCGCGATCGAGGCGGACACGTCGGCGCCCGCGAGCCGGAAGCGGCGCGGGGCGGGAGGCGGGCTGTGGGGCGGGTGGACGTGCTCGGTTCCGGACGACCTGGACGACCCAGGTGAGCCGGAGGAACCGGACGGGTCGAACGGGTCGGATTCACGAGTGGGTGCGCAGGCGGACATGTTTCCCGTCTCCTCCGGGGCAGCGCGGTCGCGGAATGGGGGTCCCCCGTCGATGGCGGGGGCGGTCGCGGCCGTGGGTCACGGCGTCAAGCGGCGGG
The DNA here is from genome assembly GCF_057707805.1 of Streptomyces sp. bgisy159. Classification (NCBI taxonomy): domain Bacteria; kingdom Bacillati; phylum Actinomycetota; class Actinomycetes; order Kitasatosporales; family Streptomycetaceae; genus Streptomyces; species Streptomyces sp. bgisy159. The sequence continues at coordinate 105,735 of NZ_JBYIQX010000004.1, forward strand.
ATGAATCAACGCTCGGTAAATGGATCGTAATGCAGAGTAAAGGGGAGACATGGATTTTCGGCGCAAATGGGGCAATTAATCACCCGGGTGGGTGACGTGCACTTTCGATCGGCTTGTCGTACTAGTTCCTTGTCGTCCTCATGCGACCTTGGCGGCGCTGTCGGCACCCGAGAGAAGGAAGAAGGTGGGGCGGACATGGCCGCCACCCGGAAGGTCGCCACTCGCAGGCTCGCCACCCGCAGGATCGCTCTTCGCGAGGCCGCCACCCGCAGGATCCCTCCCCGTGCGGCCGCCACCCGAAGGATCGCCGCGGGCACCGCGCTCGCCGCTGTCTGTGCCGCGTCACTCGCCGGTTGCGGGACGGGGGAACAGGCCGTCGGCAAGGGCATCCCGGGCGCGCAGAAGGAGAAGCCCGCCGCCCCGGCACCCAAGAGCGTGGTCCGCCTGATCGGTGACGGCTCCACCGCCTACACCGGGGCCCAGCCGCACCTGCCGCGCGCGGAAAGGATGAAGCCCGGGCAGAAGCCTCCGCAGTTCGTGATCTTCTCCTGGGACGGCGCCGGTGAGGACAGCCAGCAGTTGTTCTCCCACTTCCGCGAGGTCGCCAAGGCGAACAACGCGACCATGACGTACTTCCTCAGCGGCGTCTATCTCCTGCCCGAGGAGAAGCGCGACCTCTACAAGCCGCCGCAGCACTCACCCGGCCGCTCCGACATCGGCTTCAACGACCCCCAGGGCATCGCCGACACCGTCAAGCAGCTGCGCCTGGCCTGGCTGGAGGGCAATGAGATCGGCACCCACTTCAACGGGCACTTCTGCGGCAAGGGCGGCGGTGTCGGCGAGTGGACGGTCGAGGAGTGGAAGGACGAGATCGACCAGGCCAAGAAGTTCGTCAAGACCTGGAAGACCAACACCGGGATGACGAAGGCCGCCCCACTGCCCTTCGACTACGAGAAGGAGCTGATCGGCGCCCGCACTCCCTGCCTGGAGGGCCAGAAGAACTTCCGGAAGGCCGCCCGCGAGCTGGGCTTCCGCTACGACACCAGCGGCGTCAACAACCAGGTCTGGCCCGACCGCAAAGAGGGCCTGTGGGACCTGTCCATGCAGCTGGTGCCCTTCCCCGGCCACTCCTACGAGCAGCTCGCCATGGACTACAACTTCATGGTCAACCAGTCCGGCACCACCACGCAGGGCGACCCCGCCAAGCGCCAGTTCTGGGGCAACCAGATGCGCGACGGCCTGCTGGCCGGCTTCCACCGGGCCTACGACGGCAACCGTGCCCCGCTGATCATGGGCAACCACTTCGAGTCCTGGAACGGCGGCACTTACATGCGCGCCGTCGAGGAGGTCGTCCGGACGGTCTGCAACAAGCCCGACGTGCGCTGTGTGTCGTTCCGGCAGCTGGCCGACTGGTTGGACGCCCAGGACCCGAAGGTGCTCGCCAAGCTGCGCACCCTCAAGGTCGGTGAGGCTCCGAAGGAGGGCTGGGAGGCCTTCCTGGCGGCGCAGCCCGCCCCCGCCCCCAAGGGTGTGCCCGGGGCGCCGGGAGGCAAGTCCCGGGCATGAGGGCCGACTCGGGGCCGTGGAGGGCGGTCGTGCCGTGGTCGTAGCCACCGCGGCGCCGCGCCCCCGGGTGTGCCCCGGCTGCACGATGCCGCACCACCGCCGCCACACATGGGCCGACACCGTGCCGCGTCGGCGGACACCGTGCCACGTCGGCCGCCGAACTGATGCGTCAACCGACACCGTGCTGCGTTAGCCGCCGAACTGACGCGTCAGCGGCCGCCGCGCTGCGGCGGGTGACCGTCAGGCGGGGGCCGCGACGCCTTCGCACAGTACGAACGCCGGGTCGACCTGCGCGGCCAGGTCGGCTCCGGTGCGCTCGTTGCCCCAGGCGTGGGCGTTCTTGAGGTGGAAGTGGACCATCTGGCGGGTGTAACGCCCCCAGTCTCGCCGCTCGTAGGACGCCTCGACGGCCGAGTGCAGCCGGCGCAGAGCCGCGTGGTTGGTCTCCTCCAGCAGCTGGAACCGGGGCGGGCGGCCCTTCTCCACGGCGCGCACCCAGTCCGAGTGCCCGACGGTCACGAGCAGGTCGTCGCCGACCTCGGCGCGCAGGAAGTCGAGGTCGTCCGCCCCCTGGACCTTGTTACCGACGACCTTCAGCTCCACGCCGTAGTCCCGGGCGTACTCCTTGTACTGGCGATAGACGGAGACCCCCTTCCGGGTCGGCTCGGCGACGAGGAACGTCATGTCGAAGCGGGTGAACATGCCCGAGGCGAAGGAGTCCGAGCCCGCCGTCATGTCGACCACGATGTACTCGTCGCGCCCGTCCACCAGGTGGTTCAGGCACAGCTCCACCGCTCCGGTCTTGGAGTGGTAGCAGGAGACCCCCAGGTCGGCGTCGGTGAAGGGGCCGGTGACCATCAAACGCACGGCGCCGCCGTCGAGTTCCACCGGCCGGGCGCAGGCGTCGTAGACCGGATTGTTCTCCCTGACGTGCAGCAGCCGGGAGCCCTCGCCGGGCGGCGTCGTCTTGATCATCGTCCCGGCCGAGGCGATGCGCGGGTTGGAGCCGCGCAGGTAGTCCTTGATCAAGGGCAGCCGGTCGCCCATCGCGGGCAGGTCGGCGGCCTCCGCCTCGTCGAGGCCGAGCGCGACCCCCAGGTGCTGGTTGATGTCGGCGTCGACCGCGATCACGGGAGCGCCGGTGGCCGCGAGGTGGCGGATGAACAGGGAGGAGAGCGTGGTCTTGCCGCTGCCGCCCTTCCCGACGAAAGCAATTTTCATGTTCACCAAGAGTAGTGAACCGATCGCTCCACGTCGCGCACGCGCGTGAAGAAGACCACTCGATCGTGGGGCGCGGCCCCCGGGTGCGTACTGTCGTACCCATGAGTACGACAGGCTCGACCGCCGATCCGCTCGCGGCCCTGGGCTCGCTGCCCGGAGTGGCCGACTCCGTGGAGTCCGTCCGCAAGGCCGTGGACCGGGTCTACGGCCACCGCATCATGCGGCGCCGCAGTACCGAGATCACCGCCGAGGCTGCGCTGCGCGGCGCCCGCGGTTCGGCGGCGCTCTCCGGCGCCGACTGGGCCCTGGAGGAGGTACGGCGGCGCAGCGACTTCGGCGGCGACGACGAGGCGCGGGTGCTGGGTGCCGCCCTGCGGCTGGGCGCCGAGGCCGGTCAGCTGCTGTCCATCTGGCGCCAGTCGCCCCTGCGGGTGCTGGCCCGGCTCCACCTGGTGGCCGCCGCCGAGGGCGGCGACGAGGTGGGGCGCCCCCGGCAGGCGGGCGAGAGCGCGGACGAGCCGCTGATCGAGCTGCCCCTGCCCGGAGCGGCCGAGGTGGCCGGGCGGCTGGAGGGCCTGGCCGACCTGATCGTCGCGGGCAGTTCGGCGCCCGCCCTGGTGACCGCCGCCGTGGTGCACGGCGAACTGCTGGCTCTGCGCCCCTTCACCTCGCACAACGGCCTGGTCGCGCGCGCGGCCGAGCGGATCGTGCTGATCGGCAGCGGACTGGATCCCAAGGCCGTCTGCCCGGCCGAGGTGGGTCACGCCGAACTGGGCCGCGCGGCCTATCTGGCGGCCCTGGACGGCTATGTCTCCGGCACCCCGGAAGGTATGGGGGCCTGGATCTCCCACTGCGGCAAGGCGGTCGAGCTGGGGGCCCGCGAGTCGACGGCCGTGTGCGAGGCGCTGCAGCGCGGCGCCGCCTAGCGTGACCGGCGCGTCCTGGCGTACACCTCGGATCATGAAAAACGCCTCCCGGAAGGAGGGAGGCGTGAAATGCGGCGGTACGAGTGCTCGTACCGCCGCTGGCATGACCACCCGGTTACCAAGCGTCCTCGATGATGCCCATCAGGTCGGGGTCTTTGCCCGTCACCTGGTGCGGCTGGCCCGTAATCGACGGGTCGACGTCGCGTGGGTGCCCGGTGGTCACGCGCGGTCCGTGGGGCCAGAATGCGCTAAAGGTGATCCTCTCGGATGTCCTTCGGTCTCGCGGGCCGTTAGGTCCTTTGTACTCCAGGCCAGGGGTGAGCGAAAGTCCAGCCTGCGGTTCTTTTGCTCTCCCGCTCACGCGGGGGCCCATCGGGCGCGGCGACGGGTGGTGTACCAGACGATGCCCGCGGTGGCCGCCGCCGCTCCTATGGCGGCGGCCGCGACCAGGGCCGGGCGGGGCGGTACGGAGAAGTCGGGGACGCGCTGCTTGAGCCGTACGGGCCGGTGGAAGTCGAGAATCGGCCACCCGCGCGCGACGGCCTCGCGGCGCAGTGCGCGGTCCGGGTTCACCGCGTGCGGATGCCCCACCGACTCCAGCATGGGGATGTCGGTCGCGGAGTCGCTGTACGCGTAGCAGCGGGCGAGCTCGTAGCCCTCGGACTCCGCCAGCTGCCGGATCGCCTCCGCCTTGGTCGGACCGTAGGCGTAGTACTCCACCTCGCCGGTGTAGCAGCCGTCGTCACCGACGACCATCCGGGTGGCCACGACCCGGTCGGCGCCGAGCAGTGTGCCGATCGGCTCCACCACCTCGGCGCCCGAGGTCGACACGATCACGACGTCCCGGCCGGCGATGTGGTGCTCCTCGATGAGGGAGGCGGCCTCGTCGTAGATGATCGGGTCGATCAGGTCGTGAAGGGTCTCGGCGACGATTTCCTTCACCTGCTGGACGTTCCAGCCGCGCACCATCCCGGAGAGGTACTCGCGGGTACGCTCCATCTGGTCGTGGTCCATGCCGCCGAGCAGGAACACGAACTGGGCGTACGCGGTGCGCAAGGCGGCCCTGCGGTTGATCAGACCGCCTTGGTAGAAGGACTTGCTGAAGGTGAGCGTGCTCGACTTCGCAATGACCGTCTTGTCCAGGTCGAAGAAGGCGGCTGTGCGGGGCAGAGAGTGGTTTTCCACGCCTTGAGCATAGGGGCAGCCCATTCGGCGTAAGGTGGGCGCGTGGGTTTGCCTGAGAGGGCTCTCGGGTACACCATGGAAGTCACGGATCGTTCGCGACCGTGCTAACCCGGTCCGACTCCTCCCCCCCCGAGTCGGCCGTGGAGACGACCCCCGCTCTCCCCCCCGGCGGGGGTCGTCGCATGTCCGGGTGGGTTTTTCCCTTCTGTCCACGACTGTGCCCCCGCGTCGGGCGGCTGAGGTCGCCCCTTCCGCACACCCCTCGACTGTAACTTTGAGTAACCGTCGGACTGCTCTGCGGAAGTCGCACAGAGGTGGTGCATGACTCACCGGTATGGGTGACGGAGATATTCACAAGCCCTGACTCGTCCACAGATTTCGACCAAGATCCACAAGATTTTCGGCTTCGCTGCACGGTGATTCCAGCGCCTCCCGCTCGGGCCGAGTTCATGACCCGTTCCGTTTGCCGGATGCGCCCGGCCGGTTTCCGCCGGCCGTTCCTGACGACCGCTCATGTCGGCCGTTCATATGGAGGCCGCTTGTCGGTTCTCCACACGTTTGGGAATCGCGAGGCGGCGGAGACCGCGCGCCCCACAGCGAAGGGGGATGAAACCCGTGTCCGGAACCGTCACACACGACCCGCCGCCCGCCGGTCAGCAGCGCCAGGGCAGGCCGCTGATCATCACCGAGGACACCGAACTCCTCGACGACCTGCTCCGGCTGTGCGCCGCCGCGGGCGCCACCCCGGAGGTACGCCCCAGCCCGCCGGACGGCCGCGAGGGCTGGGACACCGCCCCGCTGGTCCTGGTCGGCGACGACGCCGCGCGGCGGGTGCGCGGGACCGCGCGCCGCCGCGGAGTGGTCCTGGTGGGGCGCGACCAGGACGACTCCGGGGTGTGGCGCCGAGCCGTCGAGATCGGTGCCGACCACGTCCTGGTGCTGCCCGACGGCGAGCAGTGGCTCGTCGACCGCCTCGCCGACGTCGCCGAGGGCGCCGGCCGGCCCGCACTCACCGTCGGCGTCATCGGCGGCCGCGGCGGCGCCGGCGCCTCCACGCTCGCGTGTGCCCTCGCCGTCACCTCCGCGCGGGAGGGGCTGCGCACCTTGCTGGTCGATGCCGATCCGCTCGGCGGCGGACTCGACGTACTCCTCGGCGGAGAGACCGCCGAGGGCCTGCGCTGGCCCGCGTTCGCCGCCTCCCGCGGCCGGGTCGGCGGCGGCGCGCTGGAGGAGTCGCTGCCCGAACTGCACTCGCTGCGGGTGCTCAGCTGGGACCGCGGCGACTGCGTCGCCGTACCGCCGCAGGCCGTTCGCGCCGTCCTCGCCGCGGCCCGCCGGCGCGGCGGCACGGTCGTCGTCGATCTGCCGCGCGGCCTCGACGCCGGGGTCACCGAGGTGCTCGGTCAGCTCGACCTCGCCCTGCTGGTGGTCCCCGCCGAGCTGCGGGCCGTGGCGGCGGCCGGACGGATCGCCGCCGCGGTGAGCATGGTCGTACGGGACCTGCGGGTGGCGGTTCGGGGACCGTACGCACCCGGGCTCGACGACCGTGAGGTGGCGCGACTGCTCGCCCTGCCTCTGGCCGGTGAGGTGCCGGTGGAGCCCGGCCTGGCGCGGCCCGACGACGGCAAGGCCCCGCCGGGCGCGGTGGCGCGGGGCCCGCTGGCCCGCTTCTGCCGGGGTTTCTGGGAGCGCGCACTGGTCGAGGCGGGCGGCGTATGAACGCGCTGATCGACGGCGTCGCCGGCCGGGCACTGCTGGACGGGGTACGTCAGCGGCTGGCTCAGAGCGGGGCCGAGCCGACCCCCGCGCGGGTGGCACAGGCGCTCCGGGAACAGGGCCGGGTCCTCGGCGACGCGGAGGTCCTCGGCGCCGCCGAGCGGCTGAGGTCCGAACTGGTCGGCAGCGGGCCGCTGGAGCCGCTGCTCGCCGACCCATCGGTGACCGACGTGCTGGTGTCGGCCCCCGACCGGGTCTGGGTCGACCGGGGCGGCGGCCTGGAGGCCACCGACGTCTCCTTCCCGGACGCGGCGGCCGTACGACGCCTCGCGCAGCGCCTGGCCGCCGTGGCCGGACGGCGACTGGACGACGCGCGCCCCTGGGCGGACGCACGACTGCCCGACGGCACGCGGCTGCACGCCGTCCTGCCTCCGGTCGCCGTCGGATGCACCTGTCTGTCCCTGCGGGTCGTACGTCCGCGTGCGTTCACCCTCGACGAACTCGTCGCCGCCGGGACGGTACCGCCCGGCGGGGACCGGATCCTGCGGGCCCTGCTGGAAGCCCGGGTGTCCTTCCTGGTCAGCGGCGGTACCGGGACCGGGAAGACAACGCTGCTGAGCGCGTTGCTGGGGCTGGCCGGGCCCGGGGAACGCATCGTGCTCGCGGAGGACTCGGCGGAGCTGCGCCCCGATCACCCCCACGTGGTGCGGCTGGAGACCCGGCCCGCCAACCAGGAGGGCGCGGGCCTGGTGACGTTGGAGGACCTGGTGCGCCAGGCGCTGCGGATGCGGCCCGACCGGCTGGTCGTGGGCGAGGTGCGCGGGCCCGAGGTGGTCCATCTGCTGGCCGCGCTCAACACCGGCCACGAGGGCGGCTGCGGCACCGTCCACGCCAACGCGGCGGCCGATGTGCCGGCCCGGCTGGAGGCGCTCGGAACGGCGGCCGGGCTCGACCGGGCCGCGCTGCACAGCCAGTTGGCGGCGGCGCTGTCGGTGGTGCTGCACCTGGTCCGGGACCGGGCGGGGCGGCGGCGCATCGCCGAGGTGCGGGTGCTGGAGCGGGACGCCGCCGGACTGGTGCGGACGGTGCCGGCACTGCGGTGGGGGGAGCGGGCCTTCGCGGAGGAAGCCGGGTGGGGGCGGCTGAGCGGGGTTCTGGGGCTGGACTGTCGCGGCTGAGGGTGCCGCGGGGCGGGTGACGCGAGGGCGGACGTGAAGGGAACTGAGGATGAGCGGGGCACCAGAGGTGGTGACGCCGATGTCGATGGGCGCGGCGGTGGCGTGTGCCGGAGCCGCCGTGTGGCTGCTGGGAGAGCGGGAGGCCGGTGCGCGTCGCGCCCGGGCGCTGCTGGCCGGGGGAGCGGAACTGGGCGTGGGGCCGCCGGTCTGGCGGGAGTGGTCGACGCGGGTCCGGCGGCGATGGCGGTCTGAGGGCTGGGCGTTGGTGGCCGGACTGGTCCTGGCGGTGCTGGGCGCCTCGGTGCTGCCGGTCGTCGTGGGAGTGGCCGGGGTGCCGTTGCTGCGGCGGGTGCGGCGGACCCGGGCGGCGCGGCGGGCCAGGGAAGAGCGTGGCGAGGCGGTGATCGCGCTGTGCGCGGCGCTCGCGGGGGAAGTGCGGTCGGGGCGGCAGCCCGGCGAGGCGCTGCTGCGGGCCGTCCGGGACTCCGGCGGACTGGGCCGCGCCCAGGCCGCCGTCCTGGCGGCGGCACGGTTCGGCGGGGACGTGCCCGGCGCGCTCGTGGCCGCGGCGCGGGAACCGGGGGCCGAGGGCCTGTCGGGACTCGCGGCGTGCTGGCGGGTGGCGGTGGACCAGGGCGCGGGGCTCGCGGACGGACTCGATCGTCTGGAAGGGGCGTTGCGCGCCGAGCGGGACCAGCGGGCGGACTTGCGCGCCCAGTTGGCGGGACCGCGCGCCACGGCGGTGATGCTGGCCGGCCTTCCGGTTCTGGGACTGCTGCTCGGTGCGGCGTTGGGGGCCGACCCGCTGCGGGTGCTGCTGCACACCGGGCCCGGGCTGGCCTGCCTGGCCGTCGGGTCGGCGCTGGAGGGGGTGGGGATGTGGTGGGCACTTCGGATCGTGCGGGGCGCGGAGACCGCGTGAGGGCACGAGGTACGGAACGGGAGGGTGCGATGAGCGGGGAGTTCGTCCACAGGCTGGGGGTGACGGTGGGGATCGCCTCCGCAGTGGGCCTGCCGTCCTGGTGGGTGTGGGCCGGGCGCAGGCGGCGGCGGGGACGGCAGCGGGCGGCGCGTTTGCTGGGGCGGCACGCGGACGTGCGGGTGGCCCGCCGCGAGGTCCGGGGCGCTGTGCGGCGGTGGCTGCCCGAGGCGGGTGTCGTGACGGTGGGGTGGGCGCTCGTCGGGGGCGTCGCCGGGGTCGTGGTCGGCGTGCTCGTCGCCGCCGGACTGTGGCGGTGGCGCCGGAGGCGGGAGGCGAGCGACGCCGTCCAGGCCGCGGCGGCCGAGGACCGGACTGCCGCCGCCCGACAACTCCCGCTCGCCGCAGACCTGCTGGCCGCCTGCGTCGCGGCGGGTGCGGCGCCGGTCGCGGCCGCGCGGGCCGTGGGGGAGGCGCTGGGCGGTCCCGTCGGGGAACTGCTGGCCCGGGGTGCGACCGAGGTGCGGCTCGGCGGTGAACCGGACGACGCCTGGCGGGGTTTGGCGTCGGTGCCGGGGGCCGAGGCGTTGGCCCGGCTGCTGGCACGGGCCGATGTGTCCGGGTTGCCCGCGGCCGGACCGGCGGCCCGGCTCGCGGCCGACGTCCGGGCGAGCTGGGTGCGCACGGCGACGGCACGCGCCCGGCGGGCGGCCGCCCTGGTCACCGCACCGGTGGGGCTGTGCTTCCTGCCCGCGTTCATCGCGGTCGGGGTGGCGCCGGTGGTGATCGGGCTGGCGGGCGGGGCGCTGGGAGGGGGCGGGCGGTGATGCGGTGATGCGGTGACGGTCAGGGCTCCAGCAGACGTGACCGCGCACATGACAGCAGGCGTAACAGCGGTACGGACCAGTGGAATCGGCAAGAGCGAAAACCTGAGGAGGTTGCGATGTACAAGACGGTATGCGGGGTGCGGGCGCGGATGCGTGCCCTGGTGCGCGCGGTGTGGGGACGGCCGGGGGCACGGAGGGACGCGGGGATGGTCACCTCCGAGTACGCGATGGGGATCGTCGCCGCGGTGGCGTTCGCGGTGCTGCTCTACAAGGTGGTGACCAGCCCGGCGATCGCCGAACTGCTGCAGGAGACGGTGAAGCGAGCGCTCAGTGCGGGCACGTGAGCTGGGGCGCGGTCGGCCGCGGCGGCGGGGCGGCTCGGACCAGGGGTTCGTGACGGCGGAGTCGGCGGTGGTGCTGCCGGTGCTGGTGGCGTTCGCCCTGGCCCTGGTGTGGGGACTGCTCATGGTCGCCGCCCAGATCCAGTGCGTGGATGCCGCCAGGACCGGCGCCCGGTCGGCGGCCCGACAGGATCCGCCCGACGCGGTGGTCCGGCTCGCTCGTGAAGCCGCGCCCCGGGGCGCGCGGGTGACGGTCCGACGTGAGGGAGATCGGGTGCGCGTGGTGGTCGTGGCCAAGCCCACCTCGCTGGGGGTGTTGCCGTTCGAGGTCAGGGAGGAGGCCGTGGTGGTGGTCGAGGGGTCGGAGGTGGGGCCGTGACGGGGGAGTGTGCGGGGGGCGATCCCAGGCACGGGGCGTCCTGGGGCGGGGCCGAACCCCGGCACGATCCGCCCCGGGCCGGGGCCGGGCTCAACCGGAGAGCCCCTCTCGTGGGGGCGGGGGGAACAAGGTGGGGGCCGGAACGGGGGGCGAGGCGCAGGCCGACCGCAGGGCGTGCGGGCGCGGCAGCCGACGTCTGTTCGTCCGGGGTGGGCGCGCGTGCTGCCCGGTGCGCTGGGGCGCGAGACCGCGGCGCTGGGACGAGCACGGGTGCGGCGCGCACGCTCCCCGCCCGCCCGGTCGGCGCACGCGCGGCCGGGGACGGGGGCTCGGCCACCGTCTGGAGCCTGGCCGTGATCGGGGTGCTCTGCGTGGTGTTCGGGGTGGTCCTCGCCCTGGGGCAGGCCGTGGTGGTCCGGCATCGGGCCGCCGGCGGAGCGGATCTGGCGGCGCTGGCCGCGGCGGACCACTGGGCGGAAGGCGAGGCGGTGGCCTGCGCCCGCGCGGAAGAGGCGGCCCGGGCGCAAAGGGCGCGGCTCGTGCGGTGCTCGGTCGCCGGTGAGGTGTCGGATGTGACGGCGGTGTCGGGCAGGGGCCTCTTCACGGCGGAGGTCAGGGCGCGGGCGGGCCCTCCGGCTCACCTACCGGCCGCAGGGCCTCGGGTTCAGCCTCATGGCCTCGTAGACCTCGGCGGGTCTCCTCAGCCTCCACAGCCTCTGTAGCCGCAGAAGGCTCAGGCTCCCGAGCCTCGGACGCCTCCTCACCTGCGTCCGGGACTCCCCCAGCCCGACGACCTCCCGCGTCGTCCGCTCCCTCAGCGGGTGCCCCCCGCAGCAGTTCCGTGAGCAGCCGTACCGCGCCTCTCTTGTGCAGCGGGTCGTTGCCGTTGCCGCACTTGGGTGACTGGATGCAGGAGGGACAGCCGGCGTCGCACTCGCAGGAGGCGATGGCCTGTCGGGTGGCCGTGAGCCAGGCGCGGGCGGTGTGGAAGGCGCGTTCCGCGAAGCCCGCACCACCGGGGTGGCCGTCGTAGACGAAGACGGTGGGCAGGAGCGTGTCGGGATGCAGCGGCACGGACACGCCGCCGATGTCCCAGCGGTCGCAGGTCGCGAAGAGGGGCAGCATGCCGATCGACGCGTGTTCGGCGGCATGCAGGGCGCCGCCGAGGATTTCCGGATTGACGCGGGCCGCGTCGAGCTGGTCCTCGGTGACCGTCCACCACACCGCGCGGGTGCGCAGCGTACGAGGAGGGAGGTCGAGCTTCGACTCACCGAGGACCTCGCCCGTGATGAGCCGGCGACGCAGGAAGGAGACGACCTGGTTGGTGACTTCGACCGAGCCGTAACACAGGCGGCCCCGGCCCCACGGAACTTCGACGTCCGTCTCCAGGACGGAGATGGAGGTGGTGTCGCGGGCTACCGTCGAGTACGGCGGGGCGGCCTCCTCCACGAGGGCGACCGAGTCGTCGAGGTCCAGGGAGCGCACCAGATAGGTGCGGCCCTGGTGGAGGTGGACGGCGCCCTCGTGGACCGTCGTGTGGGCGGCGCCCGCGTCGACCGTGCCGAGGAGCCGGCCGGTGCCGGTCTCGACGATCTGAACCGGCCGGCCGCCCTCGCCCCGGATGTCGGTGAGGTCGGCGGCCCGTTCGCGGCGCGTCCAGTGCCAGGCCTTGGTACGGCGGCGCAGCAGCCTGGCCACCTCCAGCTGGGGGAGCAGTTCCTCGACCGTGGGGCCGAAGAGTGGGAAGTCGTCCTCGGTGAGGGGGAGTTCCGCCGCCGCGGCACACAGGTGCGGGGCGAGGACGTACGGATTGTCGGGGTCGAGGACCGTCGACTCCACCGGCTGGTCGAACAGTGCCTCCGGGTGGTGGACGAGGAAAGTGTCCAGCGGATCGTCGCGGGCGACGAGTACCGCCAGCGCGCCCTGGCCGGAGCGTCCCGCGCGGCCGGCCTGCTGCCACAGGGACGCCCGGGTGCCCGGGTAGCCGGCGATCAGGACGGCGTCCAGACCGGAGACGTCGATGCCGAGTTCCAGCGCCGTGGTCGCGGCGAGGCCGAGCAGCTCGCCGGACTGGAGCGCCTGTTCGAGAGCGCGACGTTCCTCGGGAAGGTAGCCGCCCCGGTAAGCCGCGACACGCCGGGCCAGGGAGCGGTCGACCTCGGTCAGCCGTTCCTGGGCGATCACCGAGATCAGCTCGGCACCGCGCCGGGACCGTACGAAGGCGACGGTGCGCACGCCCTGCACGGCGAGGTCGGTGAGCAGGTCGGCGGTCTCGGCGGTGGCGGTGCGGCGGACGGGGGCGCCCTTCTCGCCCTGCATCTCGGTGAGCGGGGGCTCCCAGAGGGCGAACACCAGTTCGCCGCGTGGGGAGGCGTCATCGGCGACCTCCACGACCGGCACACCGGTCAGCCGACGGGCGGCGACCGCGGGCTCGGCGGCCGTCGCCGAGGCCAGCAGGAACACCGGCGACGCGCCGTAGCGCGCGCACAGGCGGCGCAGTCGGCGCAGCACCTGGGCGACGTGCGAGCCGAAGACGCCCCGGTAGGTGTGGCACTCGTCGATCACGACGTACTTCAGCGCCTTGAGGAAGGAGGACCAGCGGGGGTGGGACGGCAGGATCCCCCGGTGCAGCATGTCCGGGTTGGTCAGGACGTAGTTCGCGTACTGACGGATCCACTCCCGTTCCTCGAACGGAGTATCGCCGTCGTACACGGCCGGGCGTACCGCAGTGCCCAGGGGATGGGCGAGGTCCCGCACCGAGCGGTGCTGGTCGGCGGCGAGCGCCTTGGTGGGGGCCAGGTAGAGGGCGGTGGCGCCGCGGCCGTTCGGGGCCTCGGCGCCGTCCAGGAGCCGGGACAGTACCGGGACCAGGTAGGCCAGCGACTTGCCGGAGGCCGTGCCGGTGGCGACGACCACCGAGTCACCGTCCAGGGCGTGCTCGGCGGCCAGGGCCTGATGTGCCCACGGGTGCTCGATACCGGCCGTCCGGACCGCCGCGATCACTTCCGAGCGAATCCGGTCAGGCCAGACGGCATGGCGGCCCGCTCGCGGGGGCAGGTGCTCCGTATGAGTGATGCGCGACGCCCGACTCGGCCCGGAGGCGAGCCGGCCCAGGACAGTGCCCGGAGACGGGTGGTGCGCGAGGTCCGCCGAGGGTCGATCGGGTCGGTGATTCTTGGCCATTGGCATCGAGTGTGTCACTGGCGTGACGGACAATGGGGTCAAGGCGTCGTGCACGCCTGCCGGTAAGTGATTGAATGCCATCGCGGCTGGCGAACCGTCCGGGGGCTGCAAGCCCAGGTGTCCCGAGGGGCGACCGCTCGATAGCAAGGTGCTGGAGGATCCGTGGACCTGTCCCTGTCGACCCGTACCGTCGGCGATCGTACGGTCGTCGAGGTCGGTGGCGAAATCGACGTATATACCGCGCCCAAGCTGCGCGAGCAGCTGGTCGAGCTGGTGAACGACGGGAATTTTCACCTCGTCGTCGATATGGAGGGCGTGGACTTCCTCGACTCCACCGGGCTCGGCGTGCTGGTCGGCGGCCTGAAGCGGGTGCGTGCCCATGAGGGCTCGCTGCGCCTGGTCTGCAACCAGGAGCGCATTCTGAAGATCTTCCGTATCACCGGTCTGACCAAGGTGTTCCCGATCCACACCTCGGTCGACGAAGCGGTGGCGGCCACCGACTGACCCGCCGTCCCGGGCGCGTGAATCCTGCGCGCCCTGGACGGCACAGTTGAACGACCGGGGGGCCGCGCCCTGGGCGGCCCGGCCCTCCGACAGCACGCCCGTAGTCGCGAGGGGGATGCATGGCCACCGTTGAGCTCCGCTTCAGCGCGCTGCCCGAGCACGTCAGGACCGCCCGTCTGGTGGCGGCGGCGGTGGCGCGCAGGGCCGGGGTGGACGAGGCCGTCCTGGACGAGGTCAGACTCGCCGTGGGCGAGGCCTGCTCGCGCGCCGTGGGCCTGCACCAGAGCAGCGGGGTCACCGCGCCCGTGAAGGTGGCGCTGATAGAGGACGAGAAGCAGTTCTCCATCGAGGTGGGCGACGAGGCGCCGCACGCGGTGCCCGGCCGGGCCTCCGGCGGTCCCGACCCCGACACGGAGGTCGAGGAGGACGAGATGGGCCTCGCGGTCATCAGCGGCCTCGTCGACGACGTGCACGTCACCACCGGGGAGCACGGCGGCCTCATCCGCATGACGTGGCCGACCGCTCCGAGCCCGGTGACGCTTTCCTGACCGGTTCCCGAGCCGGCATCCGGACCTGAAGGGCCCCACTCGTGGGGCCCTTTGGCGTGTGCGCACCTGGGCGATCGTGCTTACAGTGGTTCCGTCAGTGAATCATGGACGAACTGAATCTTGGTCTGGAATTTCGTGAAGGAATTCACGATCAACGCCTTTGGAGCATTACCCGGCGCGAAAATCAATGCGAAGGCGAATTCCGTTTGCCGCGCACTGTTTTGATCAGGTTCCGGTACCTACAATCCGTCCACATCTTGAGCTCAGCCCAAGCGTCAAGGAGGACGAATGGCGGGGCTTTCTACCCCTCATCGGTTGGACCACTCCACTACGTTCGCAGCCGCGGTGCTCACCGACGACAACCGCATCCTCGTGATGGTCATCGGGCTCGTGGCCCTGGCCGCGCTGGTGGTCGCCGGGGTGCTGCTGCGGCAGGTGCTCGCGGCCGGCGAGGGCACCGACAGCATGAAGAAGATCGCGGCCGCCGTCCAGGAAGGCGCCAACGCCTATCTCGCCCGGCAACTGCGGACGCTCGGCGTATTCGCCGTGGTGGTGTTCTTCCTGCTCATGCTGCTTCCCGCGGACGACTGGAATCAGCGGATCGGCCGGTCGGTGTTCTTCTTGATCGGCGCCGCGTTCTCCGCCGCCACCGGCTATATCGGCATGTGGCTCGCGGTCCGCAGTAATGTGCGGGTCGCCGCGGCGGCCCGGGAAGCCACTCCCGCGCCGGGTGAGCCGGAAAAGGATCTCACCGCCGTGTCGCACAAAGCGATGAAGATCGCTTTTCGCACGGGTGGCGTCGTCGGGATGTTCACGGTCGGGCTCGGTCTGCTGGGCGCCACCTGCGTGGTGCTCGTCTACGCGGCCGACGCGCCCAAGGTGCTGGAGGGATTCGGCCTCGGGGCCGCGCTGATCGCGATGTTCATGCGGGTCGGCGGCGGCATCTTCACCAAGGCCGCCGACGTCGGCGCCGACCTGGTCGGCAAGGTCGAGCAGGGCATTCCGGAGGACGATCCGCGCAATGCCGCGACCATCGCCGACAACGTGGGCGACAACGTCGGCGACTGCGCGGGTATGGCGGCCGACCTGTTCGAGTCGTACGCCGTCACCCTGGTGGCCGCACTGATCCTCGGAAAAGCGGCCTTCGGCGACGCAGGACTCGCCTTCCCGCTGCTGGTGCCCGCCATCGGAGTGATCACCGCGATGATCGGCATCTTCGCCGTCGCCCCGCGACACGCCGACCGCAGCGGCATGTCGGCGATCAACCGCGGCTTCTTCGTCTCGGCGGTGATCTCACTGGCCCTGGTGGCCGTCGCGGTGTTCGTCTACCTGCCGGGCAAGTACTCCGACCTGGACGGCGTCACCGACACGGCGATCAGCGGCAAGAGCGGCGACCCGCGCGTCCTGGCGCTGGTCGCGGTCGCGATCGGCATCCTGCTGGCAGCCGTCATCCAGCAGCTGACCGGGTACTTCACCGAGACCAACCGCCGGCCGGTGCGGGACATCGGCAAGACGTCGCTGACCGGCCCCGCCACCGTCGTCCTGGCCGGCATCTCGGTCGGCCTGGAATCGGCCGTCTACACCGCCCTGCTGATCGGCCTCGGCGTCTACGGCGCCTTCCTGCTCGGCGGTACGTCGATCATGCTGGCGCTGTTCGCGGTGGCGCTGGCCGGCACCGGCCTGCTCACCACGGTCGGCGTGATCGTCGCGATGGACACCTTCGGGCCGGTCTCCGACAACGCCCAGGGCATCGCCGAGATGTCCGGGGACGTCCAGGGCGCGGGCGCTCAGGTGCTCACCAACCTGGACGCCGTCGGCAACACCACCAAGGCCATCACCAAGGGCATCGCCATCGCCACGGCCGTCCTCGCGGCGTCGGCGCTCTTCGGCTCGTACCGCGACGCCATCACCACCGGCGCCCGGGACGTCGGCGAGCAGCTCAGCGGGGACGGCGCGCCCATGAGCCTGATGATGGACATCTCGCAGCCCAACAACCTGGTCGGCCTGATCGCGGGCGCGGCGGTCGTCTTCCTCTTCTCGGGGCTGGCGATCAACGCGGTGTCGCGGTCGGCGGGCTCGGTGGTGTTCGAGGTGCGCCGGCAGTTCCGGGAGCGTCCCGGGATCATGGACTACAGCGAGCAGCCGGAGTACGGCAAAGTCGTCGACATCTGCACCAGGGACGCCCTGCGCGAGCTCGCCACGCCCGGGCTGCTCGCCGTGATGGCGCCGATCTTCGTCGGCTTCACCCTCGGTGTGGGCGCGCTCGGCGCGTACCTGGCGGGCGCGATCGGCGCGGGCACCCTGATGGCGGTGTTCCTGGCCAACTCCGGTGGCGCCTGGGACAACGCCAAGAAGCTCGTCGAGGACGGCCACCACGGCGGCAAGGGCAGCGAGGCACACGCGGCCACGGTCATCGGCGACACGGTGGGCGACCCCTTCAAGGACACCGCCGGTCCCGCCATTAACCCGCTGCTGAAGGTCATGAACCTGGTGTCGCTGCTGATCGCGCCCGCGGTCATCAAGTTCTCCTACGGCGAGGACAAGAGCATCGGCGTACGGGTGATGATCGCGGTCCTCGCGCTCCTGGTGATCGTCGGGGCGGTGTACGTCTCCAAGCGGCGCGGCATCGCCATGGGGGACGAGGGCGAGGACACCGCGGGGTCCGCCAAGTCGGCGGGGCACGCCGTGGTTTCGTAGGTCTGTCCGCGCCAGGCCGGTCAAAAGGCGGGCGGGTGACGCGAGTTCCCGCGTCACCCGCCCGCCTCGGCGTGCCCGCGGACTCGGCCGTGAGCCTTCTCTCGCATGGTGCAAATGGTTCTTATGCGACGCATATCGGTCGTTCGTCTTCGAGTTGTCACCCGTTCGCCGTGTATGTTCCGGGGCCGAGAGCCATGGAAGGGACCAAACCGGTGAACAAGAAGCTCGCGGCCGCGCTGTCCGGCGGTGCGGTACTGGTACTGGCGCTGTCGGGATGCACCAGCGGCGACGACGGCAACGACAAGGAACTGGACGCCTGGGCCAAGCAGATCTGCGACGTCCTGCCCGCGCAGAAGGCGAAGGTCACCTCGGCGAGCGCGGCGATCACCAAGGTCGCCGACCAGGACAGCGCGCCCGCCGAGGTCCAGAAGACCGACTCCCAGGCCTTCCAGGACATGTCCGACGCCTACAAGGCGCTCGCCGACGCCGTACGCCGGGCCGGGCCGCCCCCCGGTGTCGAGGACGGCAAGAAGAAGCAGGAGGACGCCGTCAAGGCGCTCACCGACCTGTCCACCTCCTACGCCGGTCTGAAGAAGGAGATCGACTCCTTCGACACCAAGAACCAGGGGACCTTCGCCGGCGAGCTGAAGAAGCTCGGCACCCGGCTCGGCAACCTCAGCAAGTCCGGCAACGCCGCCCTGCGCAACCTGGAGGAGGGTGACGTGAAGGCGGCCGTCGCCCGTCAGGACAGCTGCCAGAAGGCGTCCCGCACGGCTTCGCCGACCGCCGGGTCGACGCGGAGCTGACCCGGCCGGTCCTTCTCGTCCCGCGCTGCGGCGGAGCGGGGCCGCCACGGGAGAGAATGGGCGCGTGAGTGACACCACCCCGTCCCCCCTGCCCTCGACCGAACACCCCGAGGCCGCCGCGCGACTGCGCGAGGCCCTGCTCGCCGCCTCCTTCACCGCCGACGGACTGCTCGACCTGCTCGGCGCGCCCGCGTACGCGGCGCTGGCGCGCAGCGAGACCGTTCCCGCGCTGCGGGCGACCCGCGGGGACACACCGCTGGAGACGCTCGTCCGGCTGTTCCTGCTCCAGCAGCCCGCGCCACGCGCGCGCGTGGCGGACGTGCTGCCCCTCGCCGCGTGCCTGGACAGCGGCTGGCTGGTGCCCGTCGGCGCCGACGAAGTGGCCGCCACGGTCGACGTACGGCCGTACGGCGGACTCGACGGCGAGGACTGGTTCATCGTGTCGGACCTGGGCTGCGCGGTCGGCGGCGCCGGTGGCATCGGCGGCCGACAGGCAGGCACAGCCGTGGTGCTGGGCGTCGGCGGCGCCTCCACCACGCTCGCCGGGATCACCGTCCGTACGCCCGTCGACTCCGCGCTCGACCTGGGCACCGGATCCGGGATCCAGGCCCTGCACGCGTCCCGGCACGCCACGCGCGTGACGGCGACCGACCTCAACCCGCGCGCGCTGCACATCGCCGCGCTCACCCTCGCCCTGTCGGGCGCGCCGGCCGCGGACCTGCGCGAGGGCTCGCTGTTCGAACCGCTCAAGAACGGCGAGACCTACGACCTGATCGTCTCCAACCCGCCCTTCGTGATCTCGCCGGGCGCGCGGCTGACGTACCGGGACGGCGGGATGGGCGGGGACGATCTGTGCCGCTCGCTCGTTCAGGGAGCGGGGGAGCGGCTGAACGAGGGCGGGTTCGCGCAGTTCCTCGCCAACTGGCAGCACGTCGAAGGGGAGGACTGGCAGGACCGGCTCAGATCATGGGTGCCGAGCGGCTGCGACGCGTGGATCGTGCAGCGCGAGGTGCAGGACATCACGCAGTACGCCGAACTGTGGCTCAGGGACGCCGGGGACCACCTGCGGGACCGGGCCGAGTACCAGGCGCGCTACGACGCCTGGCTGGACGAGTTCGAGGCGCGCAAGGTGAAGGCGGTCGGCTTCGGCTGGATCACGCTGCGCCGTACGTCGGCCGAGCCCGTGATCACCGTCGAGGAGTGGCCGCACTCGGTCGAGCAGCCGCTCGGCGACACCGTGCGGGCGCACTTCGAGCGGCTCGACTATCTGCGGGCGCACGACGACGCCGCCCTGCTCGAAGGGCACTTCCGGCTGGCCGGCGAGGTCGTGCAGGAACAGGTCGGGCTGCCCGGCGCCGAGGACCCGGAGCACGTGGTGCTGCGCCAGCACCGCGGGATGCGCCGGGCCACCAGAGTCGACACCGTCGGCGCCGGGTTCGCGGGCGTGTGCGACGGCACGCTCAGCGCCGGCCGCATCCTGGACGCCATCGCCCAGCTGATGGACGAGGACCCGGTGCTGCTGCGGGATCGTACGCCGGCCCAGATCCGCCTCCTGGTGGAGCAGGGCTTCCTGGATCCGGCGTGACCGCGTCGACCGGGACTAGGGCCTTTTGCGAAAGTCCCGCCCTTCGGGCGGACGACGCGACTTTCGCAACGGGCCCTAGGCGTTCCCGGGGGCGGTGCCCGGCGCCGCCGGCCCGCTGTGGGACGCCTTCCGCAGCCTGCGCCTCGCCCGGCCGCGCCGCGGTCCCTCCTGGCCGTACCAGTAGCGGGTGGACCACGCGCGCGAGGTGATCGACGGGGACGACGGGACCGCCCCGCTGCGAGCCCTCCCGAACAGCTCGCGGCACGGCTTCCCCGACTTCATGCTTCCCGAACCGATCGGGTCGCCGAGTACTGCCCCGGGACGGCCGACGACCCGCTCACGCGGCCGCACCCGACGGGTCCGCAGGCCGTCCGTGCGGCGCTCGCGGCCACCTGCGCCGCCTACTGGGGGCGCACGCCCCGCACCGCCCCGTGGCCGGTCATGCGGCGGCTCGGCGGTTCGCCGAGGATTCCGTGTTCGCTGAGGCGGGGAGCGTGGCGAGGGGCGTCACCCGCCACCGGATCGGCCGCGGCGTGCCGGCACCGGCTGCCTGGTGCCCGCCGTGCTGCTGACCGGGTGCGACCACGGCAGCCGGCGCCGGGCGAAGCTCGAGGTGAGCAGGCGGGGACGTACGGGGCGCGGTCGCCGCCCGGATGTGAGACCGGACACCTGGCGAATGATCGAATTCGCTCGGATTTCCGATGCGGACGACCGCCTGAAGATCGCCCCGGACGCGCCGGTATCGAACGGCGACGCATTCCGGCCGGTCTCGGCGCCGGCCGGCGCGCGGGCACGGCCGGGAAATCACCGCCGTGAATCCGGTCACCAGGCGCCGGGCGCGCGCTGTGCGGCGGCGGTGGCCCGGCGTTCACCCGGGGTTCGCCCGGAGGCCGTCCGCGCGTGTCAGTCTCCCCGGGGCTGAGCATGTGCGGCGACGCGGGAACAGGGGGCGGACACGGCCATGGAGAGCGGACCGGCGATCTTCGCGGGAGGGGTGTTCTCCCTGTTCGGGGGCGCCTTGCTGGTGTGGACGGCAGTGCGCGTCCGGCGGCGGGAACCCGTGGCCCACGGCGTGTCCCCGGCGGTCTCGTCGGCCTGCGCGGCGTTGGCCGCGCTCAGCGCGCTGGCGGTCGGCGCATGGTGCCTTTCCGGGCTCTGAGGATCAGCCCGGGCCGCTCGGCGGTGCCCCGCGCGGGTGTCGGCGCGGACAATTGAGAGGGTGCACTCCGGTCGGGCGGAAAAGCGTCGGTCGGTACTCCGGGCGGCAGGAATGGCGGTAGTCGGGTTACCGTTCGAGTGGCCGTTGCGGGCTTTTCCCGTTTGACACGGGGGCGGGATGTACCGTCACACTCCGCAGCGTCACCACGAGCCACCCCCGCCTGGGGAGAGAGACCCCCGCGTCGACCGGAGAGAAGAGCGAAGTTGTCCCCGACCAGCGAGACCGCGAAGGGCGGCCGCCGACTCGTCATCGTCGAGTCGCCTGCCAAGGCGAAGACGATCAAGGGCTATCTCGGCCCCGGATACGTCGTCGAGGCGAGCGTCGGGCACATCCGCGACCTCCCCAACGGCGCCGCGGAGGTGCCCGAGAAGTACACCGGCGAGGTCCGCCGCCTCGGCGTGGACGTCGAACACGACTTCGAGCCGATCTATGTCGTCAACGCCGACAAGAAGGCCCAGGTCAAGAAGCTCAAGGACCTGCTGAAGGAGTCCGACGAGCTCTACCTCGCCACCGATGAGGACCGGGAGGGCGAGGCCATCGCCTGGCACCTCCAGGAGGTGCTCAAGCCCAAGGTTCCGGTCAAGCGGATGGTCTTCCACGAGATCACCAAGTCCGCGATCCAGGCCGCCGTGGCCAACCCGCGCCAGCTCAACCAGAAGCTGGTCGACGCCCAGGAGACCCGCCGCATCCTCGACCGCCTCTACGGCTACGAGGTCTCGCCGGTCCTGTGGAAGAAGGTCATGCCCCGGCTGTCCGCCGGCCGCGTGCAGTCCGTCGCCACCCGGCTCGTCGTGGAGCGGGAACGCGAGCGCATCGCTTTTCGTTCTGCCGAGTACTGGGACCTGACGGGCACCTTTTCCACCTCCGACTTCGCTCCGGCGGGGGGACCCCCATCCGGCCGCGCCGGTGACTCGTCGGACCCGTCGTCGCTGGTCGCCCGCCTGCAGACCGTCGACGGCAGGCGGATCGCGCAGGGCCGCGACTTCGACTCCCGCGGACAACTCAAGAGCGCGAACACCCTCCACCTCGACGAGGCGACCGCCCGCGCCCTGGTCGCCGCCCTGGAGAACACCCGCTTCTCCGTGCGGTCCGTCGAGTCCAAGCCCTACCGCCGCTCGCCCTACGCCCCGTTCCGTACGACGACGCTGCAGCAGGAGGCCAGCCGCAAGCTCGGCTTCGGCGCGAAGGCGACGATGCAGATCGCCCAGAAGCTGTACGAGAACGGCTACATCACGTACATGCGTACGGACTCCACCACCCTGAGCGAGACGGCCGTGGCCGCCGCCCGCGCCCAGGTCACGCAGCTGTACGGGGCCGACTACCTGCCGGCGCAGCCGCGCACCTACGCCGGGAAGGTCAAGAACGCCCAGGAGGCGCACGAGGCGATCCGCCCCTCGGGCGACCGTTTCCGCACGCCCGCCGAGACCGGCCTGACCGGCGACCAGTTCCGGCTCTACGAGCTCATCTGGAAGCGGACCGTCGCCTCCCAGATGAAGGACGCGACCGGCAATAGCGTGACGGTGAAGATCGGCGGCAGCGCGGCGGACGGCCGGGACGCCGAGTTCAGCGCGTCCGGAAAGACGATCACCTTCCACGGCTTCCTCAAGGCCTACGTCGAGGGTGCCGACGACCCGAACGCCGAACTGGACGACCGTGAGCGCCGGCTGCCGCAGGTCGCCGAGGGCGACGCGCTGACCGCCGAGGAGATCACCGCCGACGGCCACGCGACCAAGCCGCCCGCCCGGTACACCGAGGCATCGCTGGTCAAGGAGCTGGAGGAGCGCGAGATCGGCCGCCCGTCGACGTACGCGTCGATCATCGGCACGATCCTCGACCGCGGCTACGTCTTCAAGAAGGGCACGGCCCTGGTGCCCTCCTTCCTGTCCTTCGCCGTCGTGAACCTCCTGGAGAAGCACTTCGGGCGGCTCGTCGACTACGACTTCACCGCCAAGATGGAGGACGACCTCGACGCCATCGCGCGCGGCGAGGCCAAGGCCGTGCCGTGGCTGAAGCGTTTCTACTTCGGGGAGGGCACCGGCAACGGTGGCGCGGCCGACGCCGGCAACGGCGACGGGGACCACCTCGGCGGCCTCAAGGAACTGGTCACCGACCTGGGCGCGATCGACGCCCGAGAGGTGTCCACGTTCCCGGTCGGCAACGACATCGTGCTCCGCGTCGGCCGCTATGGCCCCTACATCGAGCGCGGTGAGAAGGACGCGGAGAACCACCAGCGCGCCGACATCCCCGAGGACCTCGCCCCCGACGAGCTGTCCGTCGAGCTGGCGGAGGAGCTGCTGGCCAAGCCCAGCGGCGACTTCGAGCTGGGCACCGACCCGGCGACCGGCCACCAGATCGTCGCCAAGGCCGGCCGCTACGGGCCGTACGTCACCGAGGTGCTCCCCGAAGGCACCCCGAAGACCGGCAAGAACGCCGTCAAGCCGCGCACCGCCTCCCTGTTCAAGTCGATGTCCCTGGACACGGTGACCCTCGACGACGCGCTGCGCCTGATGTCGCTGCCCCGCGTCGTCGGCACCGACGCGGACGGCCAGGAGATCACCGCGCAGAACGGCCGCTACGGGCCGTATCTGAAGAAGGGCACCGACTCCCGGTCCCTGCAGGCCGAGGACCAGATCTTCACGATCACGCTGGAGGAGGCGCAGGCGATCTACGCCCAGCCCAAGCAGCGTGGCCGCGCGGCCGCCAAGCCGCCGCTGAAGGAACTCGGCGAGGACCCGGTCAGCGGGAAGCCGGTCGTCGTCAAGGACGGCCGGTTCGGCCCGTACGTCACCGACGGGGAGACCAACGCGACCCTGCGCTCCGGCGACAGCGTCGAGGAGATCACCCCGGAGCGCGGGTTCGAGCTGCTCGCCGAGAAGCGGGCCAAGGGACCGGCCAAGAAGACGGCGAAGAAGACCGCCGCGAAGAAGACGACCGCCAAGAAGGCCGCCCCGGCCAAGAAGACGGCCGCGAAGAAGACCGCCGCCAAGACGACGACCGCGAAGAAGACGACCGCGGCGAAGAAGACCGCCACCAAGACGACCGTGGCCAAGAAGACGGCCGCGAAGTCGGCGGCGTCCGCGACGCCGTCGGGTTCGTCAGGTTCATCGAGTTCGTCGGGTTCGTCGGTGGAGTGAGTACACGGCGGGTCCACTCGGCCCGCCGGTTCGCACAGCGAACGCCCCGGCGCCGCACCGGTGCCGGGGCGCCCCTGTGTCCGGGACGGACGCGGCGGCGTGTCAGTCGCTGCCGATAGGCTGAACGCATGACCCCAGCCGAGCAGCCAACGGCCCCTACTCCGGTACCGGACGAGACCCTGGTCGCCGACTCACGCGAGCGTGCCGTCCGCGCGCTGCTGCGCCAGCCGCAGTTGAAACGGCTGTGGAGCGCCCAACTGGTGGGAGGTGTGGGCGACACCCTCGCACTGCTGGTGTTCGTCCTGCTCGCCCTCCAGGCGGCCGTCGCCGAAGGCTCCCTCGGGGGCGGCTATCGGGGCGTGGCGTTCGCAGTGGCGATCGTCTTCGCGGTGCGCGTCCTGGCCACCCTGCTCTTCGGCGCGGTCCTCCTCGGACCGCTGACCACGCTCACCGCCAAGGACGGTCCCCTCGACCGGCGCTGGACCATGGTCGGCGCCGACGGAGTGCGGGCCGCCCTGCTGATCGTCGCCCCCCTGTGGATCGACTGGACGCCGGACAACGCCCTGCTGCTGCTCCTGGTCACCGTGTTCGTGACCGGGTTCGCCGAACGGCTGTGGACGATAGCGCGGGAGAGCGCCGCCCCCGCCCTGCTGCCCGGTCCGCCGCCCGAGGGCGCGGCCGTACGACCGCTGCCCGACCACCTGGACGCCCTGCGCCGCCTGGCGTTGCGCACCACCTTCCTGGCGATCCCGCTCGGCGCCGCCGCACTGGTCACCGCCGGGCTGCTCAACAACCTGCTGGGCGCGGGCATCGACTGGTTCGCCCAGCACCAGGCGGCGCTCTCCTCGTACGTGGCGGCCGGACTGTTCGCCGCCTCCCTGTCCGTCGTGGTCCTGCTGGAACTGCCCGACGCGCGCACCCCGCGCGCTCGGTCCCCGCTGGAGGGCCTGCGCAGGCCACGGACCGCCGCGGGCGTCGACCGCGGCCGCACCGGCGCCGTCCCGCTGCTGGTGCTCGCCTGCGCCGCCGTCGCCGGGGCGATCTCCGCCGCCGTCGGTGTGGCCGTGCTGCACGCCGCCGACCTCGGTGGCGGCCCCGTGCTCTACGGGCTGCTGGTGCTCGGCCTGACCGGCGGCGTCGTCGTCGGCATCCGCACGGCCCCCGCCCTGCTGCCCGCCCTGTCCCGGCGCCGCCTGCTCGCCCTGGCGATCGCCTTCACCGGAGTCGCGCTGCTCGCCGCCGGGCTGGTCCCGGACGTCGCCACCGTGCTGCTGATCGTCGCCCTGGCGGGTGTCGGCGCGGGGGTCTCCGCCAACACCGGGCACGCCCTGCTCGACCAGGAGATCGAGGACCACCGCCGGGCGCGCACCACCGAGCACCTGCACGCCGTCGTCCGGGTCGTGGTGGCGCTCGGCGCGGTGATCGCCCCGCTGGTGGCCGCGCTGATCGGGCCGCACCGGCTGGAGAACGGCAAGTTCGTCTTCGCCCACGGCGGTGCCGCGTTCACCCTGATGCTGGTCGGCGCGCTGCTGCTGCCGGTGGCCGTACTGGTGCTCGCCAAGATCGACGACCGCTCCGGGGTGCCGCTGGGCAAGGATCTGCGGGACGCGGTGCTCCGCGGTGACGACCCCGCGCAGGCGCCCGCGACGAGCGGCTTCTTCATCGCCCTGGAAGGCGGTGACGGCGCAGGCAAGTCCACCCAGGCCGAGGCGCTCGCCGAGTGGATCCGGGCCAAGGGCCACGAGGTCGTCCTCACCCGCGAGCCGGGGGCCACGCCCGTCGGCAAGCGGCTGCGCTCGATCCTTCTCGACGTGTCGTCGGCCGGGCTGTCCCACCGGGCCGAGGCCCTGCTGTACGCGGCGGACCGCGCCGAGCACGTCGACACCGTCGTACGGCCCGCCCTGGAGCGCGGTGCCGTGGTGATCTCCGACCGGTACATCGACTCCTCGGTGGCGTACCAGGGAGCGGGACGCGATCTCTCACCGGTCGAGATCGCACGGATCTCCCGCTGGGCGACCGACGGGCTGGTGCCGCACCTGACGGTGCTGCTGGACGTGGCCCCCGAGACCGCCCGCGAGCGGTTCACCGAGGCGCCTGACCGGCTGGAGTCGGAGCCCGCGGAGTTCCACGCGCGCGTGCGGTCCGGGTTCCTGACGCTGGCCGCCGGCGACCCCGGCCGCTACCTGGTGGTGGACGCCGGTCAGGAGCCGGAGGCGGTGACGACCGTGATCCGGCACCGGCTGGACCGCATGCTGCCGCTCTCCGAGGCCGAGGTGAAAGCCCGCGAGGAGGCTCGCCGCAAGGCCGAGGAGGAAGCACGCCGCAAGGCCGAGGAAGAGGCCCGGCGCAAGGCCGAGGAGGAGCGCCTGGAGCGTGAGCGCCAGGAGCAGCTCGCCAAGCTGCGCGCCGAGGAGGAGGAGCGCAAGCGGCGCGAGCTGGAGGAGGCACAGCGGCGCGAGGCGGAGCGTCAGGCCGAGGAGGCCCGTCAGCGCGCCGAGGAGGCACGCCGTCGCGCCGAGGAGGAGCGCGCCCGGCTCCTTGCCGAGGAGAAGGCCCGCGCCGAGGAGGAGGCCCGCCGCAAGGCGGAGGAGGAACGGCGGCGCAGGCAGGCCGAGGAGGAGGCCCGGCTGCGCGCCGAGGCCGAGGCGCTGCGGCTGGAGAAGCAGCGCAAGGCCGAGGAGGCGCTGCTGCGGGCCGAGGAGGCCCGGCGGGCGGCCGAAGCGGCGGCCGCGGCCGCCCAGGCGGGCCCGAAGGTCCCGACCGGTCCGGCGGTCCGGCCGGACGCGGCGACCGTGCCGACGCCCGTGGTCAAGCCGGAGCGGCCCGCGGAGGAGACCGTCACCCTGCCCAAGGTGCGGATGGACAAGGATCCGGCGGACCAGGAGCCCTCGGGCCAGGACCGCTTGGACAGGGATCGCCAGGACAAGGATCGCCTGGACGAGGACGGTGCCGGCACGGATTCGGTGGGCTCGGAGGCGGAAGGGGCGTCGACGCGCGGGTCGCGGTCGTCGACCCCGTCGCGGTCGGCGTCCGATGCCGACGCCGAGGTGACCGCCGAACTGCCGCAGCCGCCGTCGCCGCCGACGGGGGCCGCCGACGAGACGGCGGTGCTTCCGCCGGTCCGTGACGCCGACGAGACGGCGGTGCTGCCTCCCGTCCGCGACGCCGACGAGACGGCCGTCCTGCCGCCGGTGCGCGGCGACTCACCCGCGGACCGGGTCCCCTCGGGCTTCTTCCGCGAGGAGGCCGCCTCCGGCACCGACGACCGCACCCGTGAGCTGCCCCAGCTCGACGAGGACGGCACACCCCGCCGGCGCGCCCGCCCGGACTGGGCCGAGGAGACTCCCCTCGACGACCTGCCCTCCCTGGCGGACGAACTGCTCGGCCCACGCGGCGAGGACGACGGTTACGGCAACGGCCACGACCACGGGAACGGCGACGGAGGCGACGACCGGGGTTGGGGCCGTCGCCGCTGACGGCCGCTGCCGTTGGGGTCTCCCCTCGCCGCTGAAGGTCCCCTCCGCTGCCGATGCGGCGCCCGCCGCCGCACCCGCCGAGGCTGCGCGGGCGCGGCAGGGGTGCGGGGAGCTGCGCGGGCGACGGGTCAGGAGGCGCACCGGTGCCGTACTCGCGCCCGGCGGCGGATGTGCCCCGGTGCCGGGTGTCGCCCGGCCTCGGCGGACGCCCCAGGACGGACGTCGCCTGGGGCCGGCGGATGCCGCTGGGGCCGGCGGATGCCGCTGGGGCCGGCGGATGTCGCCCGGGGCCGGCGGACGTCCGTCACGCCCCGCTGTCAGTGCCGACCCGCACAATGGAACCGGCAACACGAAACGTGACGAAAGGGCGGCCTGACCCATGACCGTGTGGGACGACCTCGTCGGACAGGAGAAGCTGTCCGAGCAACTGGCCGCGGCCGCCCGCGACGCCGACACGCTCGTCACCGCGGCCGCCTCACCCGACACCCCCGCTCCGAGGACGGCCGCTCCGGAGCCGGCCGCTTCGGCGTCGAAGATGACCCACGCATGGCTGTTCACCGGCCCCCCGGGCGCCGGCCGCACCCAGGCCGCACGGGCCTTCGCAGCCGCCCTGCAGTGCGTCAGCCCCGACCGCGCGCTCGGCGGAGCCCCGGGCTGCGGCTTCTGCGACGGCTGCCACACGGCCCTCGTCGGCACCCACGCCGACGTCACCACCGTCGCCGCCGTCGGCACCCAGATCCTCGCCGAGGACATGCGCGACACCGTCCGCAAGTCCTACACCTCACCGGCGAACGGCCGCTGGCAGATCATCCTCGTCGAGGACGCCGAGCGGCTGAACGAGAAGTCGGCCAACGCGGTCCTCAAGGCGGTCGAGGAGCCCGCCCCCCGGACGGTCTGGCTGCTGTGCGCACCGTCCCTGGAGGACGTCCTGCCCACCATCCGCTCCCGCTGCCGCCACCTGAACCTGCGCACGCCGTCCGTCGCCGCCGTCGCCGACATGCTGGTCCGGCGCGAGGGCGTCGAACCGGACGTCGCCTCGGCCGCCGCCCGGGCCACGCAGGGCCATGTCGACCGCGCCCGCCGCCTGGCCACCGACCCGGCCGCGCGAGAGCGCCGGGCCGCCGTACTGAAGCTGCCGCTACGGGTGTCGGACATCGGCGGCGCGCTGAGGGCGGCGCAGGAACTAGTCGACGCAGCCGCCGAGGACGCCAAGGTGCTCGCAGAGGAGGTCGACGCCAAGGAGACCGAGGAGCTGAAGGCGGCGCTGGGCGCGGCGCAGGGCGGACGGATGCCGCGCGGCACGGCTGGCGTGATGAAGGACCTGGAGGACAAGCAGAAGCGGCGCCGTACCCGCACCCAGCGCGACAGCCTCGACCTCGCGCTCACCGACCTCACCGCCTTCTACCGCGATGTCCTCGCCCTCCAGCTCGGCTCGCGGATCGCCCTGGCCAACGAGGACGCCGAGGACGCCCTGCAGCGGCTGGCCCGCGAGGGCACCCCCGAGGCCACTCTGCGCCGCATCGAGGCGGTCGCCGCGTGCCGCGGGGCCCTCGACCGCAATGTGGCACCGCTGCTGGCCGTGGAGGCGATGACGATGGCACTGAGATCCGGCTGAGAGCGGCCGGTCCGGGCTGACCGCCCCGGCGTTCACTCGTCCGTGGCGGTTACCGCACGCACCGCATCCACCTGACCGCACAGCGTTACGCTCGTTCGATGCATGCCAGGCGTTCCCCCCACCGCAAAGCCCTCGTCGGCCTTCCCCGCCCAGGCCTCACCTTCCTGGCCGTGGCCGCCCTGCTCGCCTCCGCCTGTTCCGCCGGCTCGGCGGGCGGCTCGGCCGGCTCGGGGCCGTCCGACGCGTCCACCGCGGCGCAGGCGGCCCACGCCGCGCTGGCTCCCCTGCCGGAGGCCACCCCCTCGGCCCTCTCGCCGTACTACACCCAGCGGCTCGGCTGGCGCGGCTGCGGAGTGCCCGGCTTCGAGTGCGCCACGCTGAAGGCGCCGCTGGACTACAAGAAGCCGGGCGCGGGCGACGTACGGCTCGCCGTGGCCCGCAGGAAGGCGACCGGCCCGGGCAGGCGCATCGGCTCCCTGCTCGTCAACCCCGGCGGGCCCGGCGGCTCCGCCATCGGGTACCTCCAGCAGTACGCCGGCATCGGCTACCCGGCCGAGGTCCGCGCCCGCTACGACATGGTCGCAGTGGACCCACGGGGCGTGGCCCGCAGCGAGCCCGTGGAGTGCCTGGACGGGCGTGAGATGGACACGTACACGCAGACCGACGTCACGCCCGACGACGACCGGGAGACGACGCGGCTGGTCGAGGCGTACAAGGAGTTCGCGGAGGGCTGCGGCGCCGACGCGCCGAAGCTGCTGCGCCATGTGTCCACGGTGGAGGCGGCCCGCGACATGGACCTCCTGCGGGCGGTGCTGGGCGACGAGAAGCTGCACTACGTGGGCGCGTCGTACGGGACGTTCCTCGGGGCGACGTACGCCGGTCTGTTCCCGGACCGCGTGGGCCGCCTGGTGCTGGACGGCGCGATGGACCCGTCGCTGCCCGCGCGCCGGCTGAACCTCGACCAGACGCAGGGCTTCGAGACGGCGTTCCGGTCGTTCGCGCGGGACTGCGTACGACAGCCCGACTGCCCGCTCGGCGGCCAGGGCACGACACCAGACCAGGTCGGCCGGAACCTGCGCGCCTTCTTCGACCGCCTGGACGCCCGGCCCATTCCCACCGGCGACCCCGACGGCCGCACCCTCGGCGAGTCCCTGGCGACGACCGGTGTGATCGCGGCGATGTACGACGAGAGCGCGTGGGAGCAGCTGCGCGAGGCGCTGACGTCGGCGATGGACGAGAACGACGGCGCCGGCCTGCTGATGCTCTCGGACAGCTACTACGAGCGGGACGCCGGCGGCGACTACGCCAACCTGATGTCCGCCAACGCGGCCGTGAACTGCCTCGACCTCCCCCCGGCCTTCGAGACCCCGGACGAGGTGCGCCGAGCCCTACCGGCCTTCACCAAGGCGTCCCCGGTCTTCGGCGGCGGCCTGGCCTGGTCCGCCCTGAACTGCGCGTACTGGCCGGTCGCCGCGACCGGTGAGCCGCACCGCATCGAGGCGAAGGGCGCAGCCCCCATCCTGGTGGTCGGCACCACCCGCGACCCGGCGACCCCGTACCGCTGGGCCCAGTCCCTGGCCGGCCAGCTCTCCTCCGGCCGCCTCCTCACCTACGAGGGCGACGGCCACACTGCCTACGGCCGGGGCAGCGCCTGCATCGACACCGCGATCAACACCTACCTGCTGCGCGGCACGCCCCCGGCCGACGGCAAACGCTGCCGCTGACCCGGGCCCGGCCGCCCCCCGGAAGTCCTCCGTCCGGGGGTGGTCGGACCACTCCGGGAAACTGTGTAGACTTACCGACGTTGCTGATCGCACCATGGTGCGCACGGCGCGCCGCCTTAGCTCAGATGGCCAGAGCAACGCACTCGTAATGCGTAGGTCTCGGGTTCGAATCCCGAAGGCGGCTCCAGAGAAGTCCTGGTCACCTAGCCCGTGACCAGGGCTTTTTCTTATGCACTGGCCGCGCGGGGTCGGAACGCGATGATCTTCGCGCCCTCATGTGAGGCCGACGTGAGGCCATCCTGCTCGTTCGCCTGCTCGACCGCCCGCTGCTGGGGCAGGCGAGCGCTACCGCGCGGGACCATGGCGGCGGTTGCCTCGGCGGCCTCGGCGGCGGCCTTGGGCATGACCGACTGATAGATGTCTCGCGTGATCCGGCTGTCACTGTGACCGAGGGTCTCGGACACGATCTTGACGTCGACGCCGGCGGCGAGCATGAGCGAGGCGGCGACGTGCCGCAGGTCGTGCAGCCGGATCGGCGGCAGTCCGGAGAGGTCGACGAGCCGCTCGAACTGATCGGTCAGCCACCCGGGGTGAATCCGGTCGCCGTCCTCTTGGGTGAACATCCGGCCCGACTCGATCCACGCGCGCCCCCACTGGCAACGCTCGGCGGCCTGCTTGGTCCGGTGCGCGTCGAGCACCTCGGCGGTGTACTCGTCGATCGAGAACACGCGCTCGCCGCTGTCGGTCTTGGGCAGGCTCTCTATGACCTCCCATCCATCCTGTACGAGTTGAGTGGCAACCGTCATCGTGCGACTCGGTGCCGAGTAGTCGGCCCACCGGACGCCGCACGCCTCGCCGCGGCGCAGACCCCGGAACGTGATCAGGTGGAACAGCGGCAGCAGTCGGTGTTTCGTCTCGGCGAGGTAGTCGAGGAACTGCCCGGCCTGCTCCGGGGTCCACACCATGACCGCCGAGGGCCGCTCGCCGGTCCGCACCCATGCCTCGACCCGCTCGGGCGTCCAGACCATCGCTTTGGGCCGCTTGGCCGGAGTGAGCTCGACGTATGAGGCGGGGTTGAAGGTGATCGCCCCGCGCGCGATGGCGGTGTTCAGCGCGGCCCGCAGCGTGTCGCGGACGTGCTTCTGAGTCGACGGTCCGGTGATGCGGCGGAACGGCGGCATCGCGTCTATGGCGTCCTTGAGGAACTTCCTTCGGCCTCGGTTCTCGATCCCCTTCCACGGGATCGTTTTCAGCTCGTCGAGCGCGGCGCGGCGCTGCACGTTCGCTTCGTGAATGTCGGCGTTGGTCTCGGCGATGCCGGCGAACATCTCGTCGAGGTGCTGCACCGTGAGGCGGTCGAGGCGGATGTGCCCGATCCGGGGTTTCAGGTGGCACCTGATGTCGACCTCGTACCGGGTTTCTCCGCTCTTGCGGAGTGCCTTCTTTCCGGCGAGCCACACGTCGAGCCACTCGGCGACCGTCATGTGCTGAGTCAGAGACTGCCCGGTCGCGAAACGGCGCTTCGTCTCGTCGTAATCGGGGATGTCCTCGCCGCTCGCGGACACGGTTTCGAGCAGGTCGGCGAGGCGGCGGCGGCCGTCGGGGTCCGACTTCTTGTCGGCGATGTCGAGCAGCGCGGCAAGCGCGGTGATGTCGGTCTGCGCGTCCGTCTTGGTCTTGTACCCGCTGCGCCGGAAGCGGCGCCGGGTGCCGTCCTCGCGGGGCGGCAGTTCCTGAACCAGGCTCCACACGCCGTGTGTTCGCTGGGTCAGCTTCTTGCACGCTGCGCCGAGCTGCTTGTCGGTCTGCGGGTCGCGGCATCCGCAGCGCTTGGTGATCGTTCCGTTCATCTAGTCGTTCTCCTCGGGTGTGACTGAGTTGGGGGCGTCGAGCATGTCGAGCCCCCGCATGTCCTCGATCAGGTGGTGCGGTAGGGCGGGGACCTTGAGCCCTGCGCGCACCATGTCGTCGATGTGGCGTGCGAGTTCTTCGAGGCGGTGCACAAAGTCGGTCTCGGCGTCGGGATCACCTCCCCTCGCTTGGTTGGCCTCGGTGCGGAGATAGGCCCTGCGGACGATCGCGAGGCGTCGCTCGAACTCGGGGTACAGCGAGGCCGGATACGCCGCTGTAGCCCACGCTGCGGCCCATGTCTGGCCCGTTCCGGCGATCCGCCGGGAGTCGGTGACGTACCGCCCGTCGAGGGGTCCGTCGAGTGTCGGTGTCGTCTCGCCGGTCATCCACTGCCACACCGTGTAGGGGTCGCGCGGATCGGCGGCCGGGACGGTGGGCACGGTCTCTTCGCTCCCGAGGGGGAGCAGCAAGAGCAGAGGGGGAGTGGCGAGGGCGAGGCCGAGCACGAGCAGGTCGTCGACGGTCACCGGACGGCGTTTCTTGCCCTCGGCGCCTGATCGGCCGGTCTCGATGCTGACGATCACGGCGTACGTGATGTCGGGGCGCCCGAGGCGGGCGCACTCGGCGGCGAGGTCGTTTCGGTTCATGCCGAGGCGTTCGCGGTGCCGGCGGATCTGTGCGGCGACGATGTCGCCCGCTGTCTGGTGACTGTGCATATTGCAAAGCTAGCTATGTTGCTTGCAAAGGTCCAGTCGGAATCGTACGTTTCTGGTCTGGCACTGCTCGACACCATCGGTCCGCAGTGCACACCGATGTCACAGGGGGTAGACCATGACGACTACAGAGCAGGGGATGACACACGACGAGCTGATGCACCTACCCGTCGCCGTCCCGCTGGAGACGGCAAACCGTGCGCTGCACCTCGGCCGCACGACCGGGTATCACCTCGCCCGGACCGGCCGGTACCCCGTGCGGGTCCTGCGCCATGGGCGGGCGTACAAGGTGTCGCGCTATGACCTGCACCGGCACCTCGGCGTCGAGGCGGACGCACCGGCCGACGGGGGAGCCTAGGCAGGAAAGCCCCCGCCCGCCGGGCCTTGAGGGCGCGACGGGCGGAGACATGGGGTTGACCGTGGTCTACGACCAACCGTGCTCGGTGAGCGGCTCGGCGTCCTTGAGATAGCCGAGCAGCCCGGCGGCGGGGTACTCGATGATGTCCTCGGGCAGCTCGTGCACGGACCACCATCGCAGGTCGAGGCACTTTTCGGGCTCTCGGTTCACCGGCTCGCCCGTCCACGTGGTGGCCAGGAAGAACAGACCGATTCGCTCGGTGTCGGCGTCCTGCTTGTGGTGCACGACGTGCACGAGCCGCAGGTGCTCGGGGTCGACCTCGACGCCGGTCTCTTCGAGCAGTTCGCGCGCGGCACCCGAGGTGAGCGGCTCGCCGGCGTCGAGCTTGCCCGAGGGGGCGTGCCACCGGCCGTAGCCGTACGGCCCCCCGCGCTGCGACAACAGCACCTTGTCGCCATCACGCAGAATCACGTGCGTGTCGATCACGGGGGTTGCGAGTGCTGCGTTCATGAGTTCACCGTGCGGTCGTCGGGGTCGGTGGGGTTGTCGACGCTACCCCCGGATGGGGGCAGCGCGTCGGCGATTCGCTTCGCTACATCCGTAGGGGTGGCGTCGGTCGAGTCGAGCACGAGCACCTCGACGCCGAGGGTCATCAAAGTCTGTGCGGCCTCGCGGTAGAGCGCGACCTCGCGGGCGGGCCCGTCGGGGTCGTCATGGAAGCGGTGGCGCTTCCCGCGCTCAGCGAGACGGGCCGCGATGCTTGCCGGGTCCGCAGTGAGGATCACGGCCAGGTCGGGCAGCAGGATGTGCCGGTTCAAGGCGAGCACGAACGGCTCGGGTACGCCGTCGAGCTGCTGGAGAACGAGACTCGACGCGAGGTAGCGGTCACAGATCACGGTCTCGCCGGCCTTGAGCAGCGGATCGAGCTCGACCTCGATGTGCTCATACCGGTTCGCGGCGACGAGACAGGCGAGGGCGCGGCCGTGAATGTGGTTCGCCTTGGCCCGGGTGAACTCGCCGAGCTCGCTCGTCGAGGGCTCCGTCGTCGTGTGGACACGTCTTCTGCGGTCGACGAGCAGGCGGCCGAGCTCGGCGACCGTGGTCGACTTCCCGACCGCGCTCGGGCCGTCGACCGTGACGAACACGCCGGGGTGGACGGTCACGCGGCGACCCCCAGACGGTTGCGGTCGTGCTGCTCGCGGGTGAGCTCGGCGAGCGTCGCGCGGAGCTTCGGGAGAGGGACGGTCCCGAACTGGACGCCGACCGAAAAATTGAACTCGTCGCGGGCGCGCATCGACTCGTCGGCACCGTCGGCGGTCAGGTCGACGTCGGAGTACGCGAGCAGTGTGTCGGGCTCGTGTCCGGCGTCGGTGAGCGTCTTCCAGATCGGCGTACCGGGGTAGGGCCGGAACTCGAACACGCTCGCCCGAAAGCGGCCCGCTCCGTACCGGTCGGCGATGGCCCACAGGTTGTGGATGTGGCGCACCGTGGCGTCGAGGTCTTCCTGCTGCTCCCCGGGGTACCCGAGGATGAAATAGCCCTTCACGCCGATGCCGCGCGCGAGCAGCCGGGCGGCGACCTGCTCGGTCATCTTGGCGGTAATCCGCTTGTCCATGCCGGCGAGCACGCGGTCGCTGCCCGACTCGATGCCGAGGGCGACCTCGCGTAGTCCGTTCGCCTTGAGTGTGTCGAGCATGGCGTCGTCGAGGCGGTCGAACACGTTGATCCGTCCGGTGGCGTCCCACACGTACCGGTCGCCGATCCGGTGTCGGGTGAACGCTTCCATCTGCGGCACGATCACCCGCTTCGCACCGAGGAACAGATCGTCGACGAACCGGTACGCGGTGGTGCCGTAGGTCTCGTGCAGGTGGTCGAGCTCGTCGACGATGCCCTCGGGCGACCGGGGGCGGATCTTGACGTCGGGGTTCGCCGATACAGCGGCACCGCAGAACCCGCAGTCGTACGGGCACCCGCGCGATCCGACGATGTTCGCCTCGGTCCGGCCGTCGTCGGCGATGTACGGATCTTGCGGCAGGAACGCGCGGTTCACGAGCGGTAGCGCGTCGATGTCCGGGCTCAGCCAGTCGGCGGCCCTGTCGCGGGCGATGCCGGCGGCGTGCGTGCCGAGCAGCCGGTCGCGCCACATCACCCCGGGCAACTCGGCGCGGCGGCGCTCGTCTGCCAGTAGCGCGGCGACTCGTGGCTCGCCCTCGCCGATCACCAGGGCGCGCAGGTTGCCCATACGCGGATCGTCGAGGATGCGGGCGGGCATCGCGCGGGCGTGGTGCCCACCGACCATGAGCGAGATACCGGGGTCGAGCCCGGCGGCGATCCGGGCCGACATCTCGTACGTGGGGGCGAGCAGGTTCATCCCCACCCAACGGGGCCGGACGCCGTTGATCAGGTGCGCGGTTTCGTCGACGCCGAGCCCCTGCGCCTCGGCGTCCAGCACACCCACGTTGAAACCGGCCTGCTGCGCGTAGGTGGCGATGTACGCCATCCCGAGCACGGGCAGGGTGTAGTCGTTCGTTCGGGGCCGCAGGGCGTAGTCGCGGAGCGGCGCATTCACGAACAAGGCGTCGAGCACCCGGTTCGGGTCGGCGCCGGCGATCAGGTCAGAGGCTGCTCGGTCCTCCGTGGCCGTTAAGGTCATTGCTCCCCCACGTGAGAGTGAAAAGGGTCAGGGCGTGCAGTTGCGTGCGTGCGGGCGCCCATCGGCGCCACAGGGCCTCGAACTCACTGTCAGAGCTCGGGAAATCGAGTGCGGGGGCCGCTTTGCGGGCCCACGTGCGCACGGCGAGGTCGCCGTGCGGGTAGATCGAAAAGTCGCCGGTGAAGTCGGCCGCGGCGGCTGCTGCGGTCCATGGCCCGATTCGGCGCACCTCGACGAGCTCTTTGATCAGGCTTTCGGGGTCGAGAGTGGCCCAGTGCTCGCCCCGGTCGAGGTACGCCTCGGCGGCGGCGCGCAGCGCGTTGCGGTTGAACTTCGCCCCGACGGCGGCGAATCCGTCGTCGTCGATCCCGAGCACGGTCTCGGGAGTGGGCACGGTCGCGAACTCGCCGGCCACCGTGTTGAAGGTGCGCCCGTAGGCGGTGTAGAAGGCCCGGTGCTTGCGCGCGGCCTGCTTTGCAGTCACGACCTGGCGGAGAACGGCGGTCACGATCGCATCCCACAACGACGTGTTGGTGAGACGAGCGACCGTGCCGAGGCGTACCAACGCGTCGAGCAGTGGCGCGGCTTGCTCGGGGGCGGCGGGTAGCTCGATCGGTGATGTGTAGGCGACGGGCGGCTGCTCGGCGGCGGGGTCGCCAGTAACGGGCCACAGGGCGAGGTGTTCGCTCCGGTGGTTCCAGACGGCGAGCCATGCGGCGCCCCCGTGCTCGACGAGACGGGCGCGTTCCTCCTTGGCGGTCGTCTGCCATGCGGGGTGTTCAGTGATGATCTTCGTGCTCATGGGCTCAATTCCGGTCGAGGGGGCGCGGGTTAGGGGGCGCGATGACGGCGTGCGTGCGCAGTTCGAGGAAGCGCACGGGGGTAATCGTCCACTCGACGACCGCCCCACTTCCCACTACCACGGTGAACCCGCAGCGCGTGCCCGAGTTGAGCAGAGCGAGGGCGTGCAGCCATCCCGACTCGGCCCACTCGACCGCCCGTTCGACCTCGCGCGGCGTCATCCCGAGCATGTGAGCCGTGCGCACCTGAACGCGCAACGCGCGTATGGCGGCACGCGGCGTCGGAAACACGCGCGGCTGATCGAGTGGCGAGGCCCTGCACGCGTACGGCGAGTCGTACCGCAGCACCTCGAACAGAAACCCGTGTTCGACGAGTGCCTCGGCCTGCTGGGGATGGCTGGACAACCTTGCCCCGTTGACGGTGATCACACCGGCTGGCGCGCTCATTCCCTCACCCTCCGGACGCGGTTACATGGTTGCCCCTGTCCGGCAGTGAGGCGTAAGTGCGCCGGCCAGGGTGGACCCTCGGGGGTTCTCCCTAACAGGCGTGCGAATAGGGAGCTTTCGGCATGTATGGGTGCGGCGTTGCTGCGATTGGGGCATCGCTGCGTCGCAGAGTGACCGTACTGCCACGGAAGAGAGAGCGGCAAGTGTGCAACGGGGCATACTTGTCACGGCTGGGGATTGGCATATGCCGGTGCCCCCCGTCCCAGATGGAACGGGGGGCACCGTTGCTACGCGGACGCCGAGCGCTAGCTGAGCATGTGGTCGAACTCGCCCGCCTTGACGCCGGCGATGAAGGCGGCGAGCTTGTCGCGGCTTGTGGTGACGACGACGCTCGGATCGTCACTCTCGCGCACCTTGATCACGCCGCCCTCGGCGACCGCGAGCTCGACGCAGTTCTCGCCGCCGCCCCCCGAGAAAGACGACTTCTGCCACTTAATGGGTGATGCGCTCATTCCCTTTTCTCACAGTTCCCTTGCGATGTGGTGGATTAGCTGCCTCGACCCCTCGGGGTCGAGTGAAGCGTGCTCGGCGATGTCGAGCAGCGTCCGATATTTCTTCAATTCGGCCTCGGCGTCCAAGAAACGCCCGCCGAAAGCACTGTCGATCTGCACGGTGTCCAATTCGGGTACCGGGCCGCTTGCATACAGGACCGGTTGCGTCACCTCGATAAAGTCCTCGCTCGTGAAGGGGATCACGCGAATGGACACGGTGGGAAGCTTGGAAATCTCGATGAGGTATTCGAGTTGTTCGCGAACAACCTTACGGCCACCGAACCTCATCCGTAGCGCAGCCTCATGGATGATGGCTGTGTACTGGGGTGGAACCTCTCGCTCGAAGATGGTGAAGCGCTTCAAGCGGTGCTCGACGCGCGCCTCTACCTCATCCCCGGGGAGTCGCGGCGTGACGCCCGAGAACAGCGCGCGGGCGTAGTTCTCCGTCTGGAATGGTCCGGGGAACGTGATGCTCTGCATCGACCGCATTGAATCGGCGTGGTGTTCCAGCTCTGCAATATTCAGCCACGCGGGGTCTAGCTTGCCCCGGAAATCGTCGAACCAATATTGCCCCCTGTGTTCGAGGGCTATTGCGCAAAGAGCCTCGATAAGGGGTTCGTTGTCGCATTGGTAGAACGTGGCCAAGCGTCGAATGCGTTCGACGCTCACCCCGATCCGGCCCGCCTCGATGTGGCTCATCTTTGCCTGATCGGTCGACAGAAGGCCGGCAGCCTCACGCGCCGTTCTCCCCGCTCGTTCGCGCAGCTTCCGCAGCTCGACGCCGAGTCGTTGCTGCCGCGCGGTCGGGTTGTCCCTCGGTGGCATTGGTTCCTTCCCCTGTCGTTGACCTGAGTCTGCCGCGTAACCGTGCCTTGGGTCCACCTCTCGTCACCGGGAGTGGGGGGCACCCTTGCCCCGGGGCATGTATGCCCCCTACAGTCCTGGCAGCACCGTGCCACGCCAGTAAGCCCGAAGTGCAGCCGTTGCGCACGCTTTTGCGCGCCCCGGGGACGGCCAAGCCACGCATGGCGAGCGCGAGCTCAGACAGCGTTGGGAGACGACGAAATGACGACCGCAGCCTTAGCACCTCCCGCACAACCGCCCGAGCAGAACGCGAGCTACAGGTTCACCGCGCCCCGATTGCCGAGCACGCCCGCTCTCGCCCGGCACTGGGTCGCCGACCTGCTGCGTTTCGGCGGGCGCGGGCACCTCGCCGAGCGTGCCGAACTCTGCACGTCCGAGGTGGCCACGAACGCGTACCTGCACACTGCCTCGCCCCTGATGACGGTAGAGGTGTCACTCTCGACCGAGGGCGTAACCGTCTGCGTGCACGACGGCGCCCCGGGACGTAAACCGCAGGTACGGCCCACGTGGGCAGACCCGAGCTCGCTCTCGCCGACCGGGCGCGGCCTCGGGCTCGTATCCGCCTACGCCGACATGTGGTCGGCGGTGTCCGACGAGTCATCAAAGACCGTGTGGTTTCTGCTCAGTGACGACTCGACGGCGAGGTGTGCAGCGTGACCACCTATGCCGACCGAGCCTTGCTCGGCCTAGTGATCATCTTCGCGAGCCTCGGTGTGCTCGTACTCGTGGCGATCTACGCCTCGATTCCCGGCCCCCTCCACGCCGAGACGCCGCCGCCCGACACCGAGGGACAGACCTACACCTGCTACTGCTGGCGCGACCCGATCCCCGTGCGGGTCGTGGTCGGACCCAGCAAGGGCCGAGCGCCTGCCCGCGCGAGGCACGCACGCCACGCCGCCCGCTCGAAAACCCATGTCTCCCACGCGGGAGCGGGCGGCGGTGGAAGGGGCGCACCTCCCGTGCCCGCGACCGGATAGGTCGCGCGCACGGTGACCCCGAGCAGTGGGCCCTCGACGAGTGCACCGTCGAGGGCCCATTCGCCTGCCCTCACAACGACAAAGGCGCCCCCCGCAACCGGACAGACCCGGGTGCGGGGGGCGTGAGCGTTCAGTGAGTGGCGGTCTGCCACAGGGTGAGAGCGAGGCCGATGACGGCGACCAGAGCGAGGACGCTCGGGAGGGGCCACCGGGTCTTTTCGAGGGCGTCGAGTCGCTGTTCGTGGTCGGCGAGGCGGTTGTCGGTCTGGTCGCTGCGCTGCACGAGCAGGGCGAGCGAGCCGTCGGTGCGGGCGAACCCTGCCTCGACGACGCCGCGCAGCCGCTCAAGTTCGAGCGCGACGTCGCCCGGGGTCGGGTCGGTCACTGGCGCCCGCCGTGGTCGCGGTCGAGGGCGAGCAGCTCGTCGTCGGGGTGCGGGGCGGCGCGCAGCCACTGCGGCAGCAGGTTGTCGACGACCGGGAGTGCCATCACGCGCGTGATGGCACCCGCGATGGCGAGGGCCAGGC
The DNA here is from genome assembly GCF_057707805.1 of Streptomyces sp. bgisy159. Lineage (NCBI taxonomy): Bacteria > Bacillati > Actinomycetota > Actinomycetes > Kitasatosporales > Streptomycetaceae > Streptomyces > Streptomyces sp. bgisy159. Next base: position 146,225 of record NZ_JBYIQX010000004.1, read on the forward strand.
CGACGCCGGCGGCGGTCTGCGGGATGCCGGCGGCGTCGATGATCAGGGGCAGACCTGCGGCCAGGGCGAGGGCGGTCTGCACGATGGTGCGGAGGGTGCGACGCGAGGCGTCGGTCATGGGTGTACCTCTCTGTTCGTGATGGGGGAACGGGCCGCCCGCCGTGGTGCGGGCGGCCCGTGTGGTGCGGGGCGGGTCAGACCTTGGGGACCTTGAGCGCGTCCCAGGACGCGCGGCCGGGCCACCCGTCGGCGTCGTCGCCTCGGTAGCCGAGGTGTCGCTGCCACCGTGCGTAGCTCTGGCGGTCGACCTCGGTCCACTGCGGCCCCGGGCCTCGGCGGTAGGCCGAGCAGCCCTCGGCGACGAGCCGCCGGCCCATGGCGGTGATGATCGGCGAGTGCGGGTGCCGCTTGAAGAACGCGACGCCCGGGTACGGCTCGAACCTTTGCGTCGGCGGCTTGGGCTTGGGCTGCTCGGGCTTGGTGGCGAGGCGGCGGTCGATGCGCTCGCGCATGGTGGTCATGGAGAACCCGCGCGGGTCCGACTTCCAGTCGCTCCACTCCTTGTGCCCGATGACGCTCGCGCCGGTCCAGCCGTAGGCGCGGCAGATCGCGGCCGAGACGCGCTCGATCGCGTCGAGCTGCTCGTCGGGCCACGGGTCGCGGCCGTCGCCGAGGTTGACGCACTCGAACCCGTAGAAGTGCGCGTTTCCGTCGGCCGCGCCGGCCGAGCCCTCGTGTCGGTGCGTCGCCGGCAGCGACCGCTCGGCGACCACTGCGGCGAGCACGCCCGGGTCGCCGCCCCCGGCGTGGTTCGCACGTCCCGCGCTGATCAGGTAGACCGTGCCATCCTTCGCGATCACGCCATGGCACAGCGGCCCCGGGAGCGAGGCGTATCCGTCGTAGCAGAGCCGCACAGAGTGCTCGGTGCCCTCGCTCACGGTGTGGTGGATCATCACACCGTTGATCGGCCCAAACGAGCCCTTGTGGTTGCGGTTGTGGGTGCGCCACGAGTCGACCTCGACGACGCGTACGCCCTCGGCGCGCAGGATCGCGACGAGCCGATCGGGCGTGAACGGGGTTGCCATGGTGGGTGTCTCCAGACATGAAAAAACGCCCTCGGCGGGGTGCCGGGGCGTGCGGTCGGTGGGTTGGTCAGACGAGAGCGAGCGCCATGATCGCGGGATCGAGTCCTACCTCGCCCGAGCTCTGGTTGACGGTGCTCGGTAGCGACGTCTGCGCGTCGAGGCACCATGCGCGCTGAAACGCGCTGCCCAAGAAGAAGTTGGCCGGTGCGGACGGCGACTCGTTCTGTATGTGCATGTAATAGAAGTCGGTCGCGCTGCCGGCGGAGAGCAGGAACGCGCTCCAGTAGCGGCCCGGTTGCAGGGTGACCGTGCCGGACAGGGGCACGGGCACGGCGCCGATGTGGTTGTTCTTGGCGCCCGGGGCGGTGCCGGTGATCTGTCCGGCCGAGGGCAGGCTCGACACCTGCCCCGAGGTCGCCACCCGCGCCCCCGACTCGTTGTAGATCCCGGCATAGAACCGCGCGGCCGGTACCGCGCTGCTGCCCGCCCACCCGCGCGCGAAGATCGCGACGGCGTTGACCGGGGTCGGCTCGGAAATGTAGATGCCGCTCAGATAGATCCGCTTGAGTACGGCGGCCTTGGTCGTGGTGGGGTTTGTGACGTGCGCGGGGTCGCCCGACCATGCCTGAAACCCGAGCGCGTTCGGCGTCCATACGTTCCGCGTGGTGGTGGACGGGAGCTGTTCGACCGGGAGTCGGCCGGACGAGTCGAGCGAGGCGACGCCGGACGCCGCGCCCCGCGCGCTGGTCGCGATGGCGCCGACTTGCGCGGCGGTGTGCGTGTGACTGGTCGCCGCGGCGCCGACGTCGGCCGCGGCCAGGACGACGATGCCGGTCTGCCCGTTGACGGACTCGACCGCGCCGGCGCCCGAGGTGTCGGGAAGCTGCTCGGCCGGAACCTTGCCGGTCGCGTCGAGCTGCGCGACGCCCCCGGCGGTGCCGGCGGCCGTGGTGGCGAGGGCGCCGACGTCGGCGGCGCCGAGCACAATGTCGGCGGCGCTCTTGCCGTTGACGGACTGGACGACGCCCGGGGCACCGGGCGCCCCGGCGGGGCCGGTGTCGCCCTGGTCGCCCTTGGCGCCCGGGGCACCCTGGGGGCCCTTGAGATTGCCGATCGAGGCGCCCCACCCGGACGGGCCGCGCTGCCAGATGTCGCCGGTATCGGTGCGCAGCAGCATGTCGCCCGGTCGCGTGCTGGCGCTCGACGTCGAGCCGTTGTTGACGTACCAAGCGGCGCCGCGCACGTCGCCGCCGAGCTGCGTCCACGTGCCGGCGGTCTTCTGCCACGTCGAGACGGTCGTCGAGGTGACGCCGAGGAACTCGCCCGACTCGTACCGCACGTAGAGGTCGCCGTCGACGCCGAGGGCGGGGTCGGGCGCGGCGGTGCCGCTGTAGATCCTGCTGCCCGGGGTGCCGTCGGGGCCCTGCGGTCCGGGCACGCCGACGTAGTTCGGTTTCGAGGGGTCGGTCGGGGCGATGTCGGCGAGGTCGACGTCGGGGTACGCGGCCGGTAGCACGATGTTGTACGAGCGGCCCACGGGGATACCCGAGAGCTGCTCGGTCACGACGTACGCCCATCCGGACGGGTCCATGTCGGGCGCGTCGGTGGCCGGCAGGTTGACCTCGACCGCGCCCTGCGCGTCGAGCTGCACGGTCACGGGGCCGCCGAGGATCACGTCGGCTTGCGGGAAGGTGAGTTGTGCGGGCGCGCGGAACACGATCGCCCCGGACAGCGGGACGCCGTTCGGGGCGAGGAAGCGACCGCGCACGGTCACAGTGGGTATGGACGGGGGCAGCAGTGCGGGGCCCTCCCTAGTCGTCGATGGTGCGCATCCCCGGTGCGGGCGCCCCGGGGTCGGTCTTGGGGGCGGGCGGTTCGGAGAGCAGCGGTACGCCGAGATCCGCCGTCGCCGCGGCGGTGGCGCTCGCCGGCGGGTCCGGCGCTTCGTCGGCCGTGAACGTGTTCCGGGTGAAACTGCTGAACACGCGCGTTTCGATACCTGCGCCGCTGACCTTGACGCGGTGCTCGATGATCCACCCGACGTAGTCGAGGTGGCCGACGCCGTGCAGTGGCCACGTGTGGGTTTTGCTCGTCCATGTGTTGGCCGGGACGTCGTACGCGGTCATCTCGATCGTGCCGTCGGTGGGGTGGATCATGGACACGCGCACCTGTCCCCCGCCGGCACTGGCGATGCTGGACATATGCAGTTCCATGACGGCGTTGTGAGCGGGGGCACCTCCCACCCATCCGGGCTGGAAAGTGGTTCCCTCGGTGCCCTGCTGCTTGGTCGGGTACAGGGGAACGGGCATCCAGGGGCGGCCGAGGAAGCGGCGGCAGTAGTAGTCATCCATCAGGATCACGTCGCCCTCGCGGGAGAACTGCCGGATCATGTTGGAGCCCTCGCCCGAGCCGCCCACGTTGAACGCGAGGCTTCCGTCGCTGCGCTGGATCTTGACGCCGTAGGCGCCATCCCACAGAGCACCGACACCGAAAATCCCGGTGCCGTCCGGGGCGGACACCTCCAGTGAGCCGCCCTCGCCGATCCGGACCGGGCCGGCGGTGATCTCGTCGAGTGCGGGGCGGATGTTCGCGCGGCCCGTGAGGGTGCGCACCTCGCGCTCAAGCGCGCGGATGCGGTCGAGGATGTCGAGCGGGATCGCTGCCACTAGGCGGCCTCCAGACTGAGTTTCGCTGTTTCGGGTCGGCCGCGCAGCGGCGGGGAGATCGCGAGGCCGACCACCCGGTACCGGCGGTCGAGCCCCTCGGCCCACCACAGATCACGGATGCGCACACGGATGGTGGCGCCGAGCAGCGAGGGCGACAGGGGCGTGCGGTCGAGCGCGACGGTTACCTCGGGGATCGTCTGCGGGTGCAGCGCGGCGGCCAGGTCGGCGCGTGCGTGCGCGTCGAGGGTGGCCTGCTCGGTCACGGTGGAGTAGTCCGAGGTTCCGTCCAGCCGCGGCCATCCGATGCCGAGCTGCTCGTCGTCGTCGAGTAGCTCGGACATCAGGGGTAGAGATTCCTTGGTCTGGTTCTTGTTGTCGGACGCGCCCCGGGCTTGCCACGCGTTCGCCCGCACGGTCGCGTCGATGGGCCACGCGTAGGACATGACGGGGCCCGGGTGGTCGAGGACGACGTCGCTCGCCCCGGTCCGGATGACCGGGGAACCGAGTTGCAGCCGCTTGACGCGCCGGCCGCTGCCCGGATCGCGAAAGCTCGCGATCCTCCACTCGAACCCGTGCTCGACGGCGGCGAGTTGGTCGATTACCTCGCGGATGCGCGGCACGTCATAGCGGCGGTATGTGCGGTCACGCTTGACGCCCGAGAGCTGCTCGGCGTCGTACTCGATCCCGATGTCGCCGCCGGGCAGGCTCGCGGCGTAGTCGAGCAGTCCCCGCACGATGTCGTACTGGTCGACCTGTACGGCCTCCTGCGTGTGCAGGATCGCGCGGTGATCGAGGTACGACGCCCACCCGCCGGCCTGTATCTGTAGGCCGAGAAACCCCCGTTCGTTGCTGGTCAGGTTCGCGGTCCACAACACGCCGCCCCACCAGATTTCGGGGCCGCGCTCGATCCACAGGGCCGTACGCCCGGGTTCGATGGCGGCGCGCGCACGGGCGGCGACGGCTCGGTTCGGCAGAGGGACGGTGGCCGAGGCCGAGCCCGTCTTGCCGATGTAGTCGTCGAACTGGACGTCGGTCACCGGCAGGACGTCGAGCACCTGATCGGTGCGCAGGTCACACAGGATGACTCGGTACGTGGGGGCGATCAGTGCGGCACCCCCTCATGCGTCGAGCGGGTAGATCAGGCCCGACAGGGCCGCCCATGTGGTCAAGTCCGAGTTGCCGATGAAGTGCAGAGTTCCGTCGGTCTGACAGTCGACCTTGATCGGGACGCCGCCGGCGGCGATCGACGCCGAGGTGTGCAGCGCGGGCCGCAGGGCCGAGGGGAGCGGGGACGCGAGCGGCTTCCCGCTGTTCGGCGGAACCCCCTTCGTCGTCCAGGACACGCCGCCGCGCCACTGCATGTGGGGAATCCCGCCGAGCATGATCCGGCGGTACCTGATCGTGCCCTGATAGTTGCCCCCGTTGGTGTAGCCCGAGGCGAGGGCCGGCGTCGTCCACCCGATCACGGGGTCGAGGGTCTGCCACGCCGCGCCGTCCCACCGGTCGAGGCCGGTCCCGTTGTCGCGGTACTGGCCCGGGTACCCGCCGGGGAAGGACAGGCCCCACCCGCGCGGGATGATGCCCCCGTACGCCGAGGTGTAGCGGCGGCGGTCGGCGAGCGCGCTCTGCCATGCGATGCCCCCGGTACCGGCCGAGGTACCCGCCGGAACGGTGACATCCCACAGCCGCAGCGCGGGCGTGATCAGGGTCGGCGCCGTCGGCGTCGCCGTCGCCTCGCCTTGCAGCACCTCGACGGTGACCTCGGTCTGCTCGCTCGTGTCGTACAACCCGTCGCGGATCTTGAGAATGACCGAGTCGATGCGGGTGTACTGCGCGTGTCCGTCGCCGATCGTGAGCGTCTCGGGGGAGGCCACGGCCACCGGATACGCACCCTGCGCGGCAGTGCCCTGCACCACGGCGCGGCCGACGCCGATCTGTACCTGCATGGCGCCCGTGCCGGTCGCGGCGAGCGGGTCGCCGCCGGCGATCACGCCGTCGCGCGTGAGGGTCTCGGACTCGGGCGCCATGGCGCCGAGCGGCACGAGTCGGGTGTCTTCTCTGGTCTGGCCGTTGGGCAGCAGCCATCCGGCGCGCACGGTCACGTCGGGGTACCTCCTTACCAGTAGGCGGAGCGCCACCGGAGCGAGACCGAGGCGCGGGGATCGGTGGAGCCGGGCGCGGCTCGGAAGACGAGCGAGGACGCGCCCGGAGCGAGGGCGAATAGCTGCTCGGGAGCACTGCGGGCGGTGGCCGTATACAGACGCGAGGCGGTGCCGTTGAGCGTGACCGTGCCCTCGCGGGTGTCGACGAGCAGCTCGTCGTCGGCGGCGAGGTCGATGTCGTACTCGATCGCCTCGCCGGTCGCGAGGTTGGTCACGGACGGCAGGGAGACCGGCCCCCGGACCGTCACGACCGGATGGCTCGGCGCGTCGCCCGTGTTGAGCGCGAGCAGGGCCCCGGTGCTGCCCGGGGTGCCGAACATCATCGGGTAGGCGAGGTGTTCGGGCCCGGGGGCGAGGTGCCAGTCGAGACCGGCCTCGGGCGCGGGAAGGTGCGCGGTGGCCTGCTGCTCGACGACGCCGTACCGGCGCGGGTCGGTGGCCTCGAACTGCATCGCGGCCCCCGTGACGACGCCGACCGCGTACCCGCCCGTGCCGACCGGCACGGCACGGCGGATGCACCGGACCCAAGACAGCAGCGGCGGGGAGTCGTCGAGGCGGATCACGAGCGGCTGCTCGTCGTCCCGTAGCGCGGTCGCTGCGGACAGAGCACGCACGGCGCCCCCCATGTGACCGGGCTCGGTGCGGATCACGACGCCGTCGAGAGTGATCGTGCGCGGCTGCGCGAGCAGCCGGCCGAGGTAGGCGCCGTGCGCGTCGGACCGGTTGACCGTGCCCGAGTCGTATCCGGGCGTGTCCTCCCACCCGGTCAGGGACTGCCACCCGTAGGCGGTCCGGGGCCCGAGCAGCAGCTCGCCGACTTGTACGTGCCCGGGGAGGGTGACCAGATCACCGGGGGCCATCCGGTCACCCCCTGCCCTTGGCGTGCCATGCGAGCGCGACCGCCGTTTGATCGGCGGTCGCCTCGCCGGCGTGCCAGTTCTCGATGTGCACGGTCGCGCCCCAACCGCCCGACGCCGCACCGCCGTTGGCGGGTGCCCCGGCCGTGGCGAACTGCGGCGCGGCGGGAACCGAGACGAGATTGCGCATCGTTCGGTCGACGGCCGGTGCGCCCGCCTTGATGCCCTCGACGATTCCCGCAGGAATGAACTTGCCGATCTTGTCGCGCATGAGACGCGACGGGGAATGAATTCCCAGCGCCTTTGCGATCGGGCCCGGAATCAGATTCTTGGCCCATGACATCAGGGTCGAACGCAGCCAAGAGCCCATGCCCTTGATGCCGTTCCACAGGCCCGTGATCAGATCGCGGCCCTTGTCGTAGAGCATCGAGCCGAAGTTGCCGAAGTAACCGGCGATCATCCCCGGGAGCCCGCGCACCCACGAAAGCATTTCCCCGGCTTTGCGGACGGTGCCCGACTTGATCGAGTCCCAATGCTTGATGATGAGACCGACCAAAGTCCAGTTGAGGAAGAAGTCAACGATCCGGCCCGGAATGCCCTTGACCCAATCGACCGTGGCGTTCCAAATGCGGACCGTGCCCGACTTGATCGAGTCCCAATGCTTGATGATCAGGCCGACCAAAGTCCAGTTGAGGAAGAAGTCGAGGATCTTCTGCCCGACCCATTGCAGCTTTCCCCAGACCCAATCCCACGCGGCCTTTGTGGCGGAAACGATCGTGTCCCAGTTGGCCACGATCAGGGCGACGATGCCGACCACGGCAGCGATCACGAGCGCGATCGGGCCCATGGCGAGCAGCCATGCCGCAGCCATCCGGGCGCCCTGTATCAGGGACTGCGTCCCCATCAGCACCCACGACGCGACCACCCGCACAGCAGCCGCGGCGGCCCCCGCGCCCTGCGCCACCCAACCCGCGAGCATCGTCGCGTTGAGCAGCACGAACCGGGCTGCTGCGGTGACGCCGGCGGCGGTCTGCGTGGCCCATCCGGTCACAACCGCGACGGTCGTCGTCGCTGCGGTCGTGGCGAGCGCGACGAGCGTCGGCAGCATCAGGACCGTGATCACGCCGGCGGCGATCGAGAGCGCCGTCGAGTGCTCGGAGATCCACCCGACGGACGCGCGCAGCGCGCCGCCGAGCCCTCCGTCGCCGATCCAGTCGGCGGCGGTCTCAAGCGCCGGAACGAGATAAGTCCCGAGCACGCCGACGAGCTTTTGCTCTATGCCGCGCTTGAACGCTTCGAGTTTGGTCGCCGCATTGTCGTGCATGGCGTCGCCGGCGGCGTCGGTGGCGCCCTTGACGTCGCCGAGTGCCTTTACCGCGCTGGACGGATCGAGCGAGTAGAGCGCGCGCTGCATGTCCTCGGACTTGGTTCCGAAGAGACCGAGCGCGATCTCGCTCTGCTTTGCGGGGTCCTTGACACCGCGCAGTTTGTCGAGAACTTGATCGAGAGCCTTTGCCGCTTCCGGCCCGCCCTCTTGAAAAACCTTCTGCATCTTGTCGGCAGAAAATCCGAGGTCCGTAAAGGCGGTCGCCGTCGCGTCGCTCATCCCCTGCGCTTGAAGGGTGAATTCCTTCAAGCTGTCGGCGACCGAGTCGGCGTCCCGCGCGCCACCCTTGAGCCCCTGCTGCAAAAGCCCCATGGACGTCTGAGCATCGAGGCCAAGCTGCCGGAATTCCGTCGGATACTCGGCGAACGTGTCGAGGAGATCCTCGGCGACGTCGACGCCGTTCTGCGAGCCGCGCACGAGCACGTCGAGCGCTTCCTGCGCGTTCTTGGCGAGCCCGTTTTTCATCATCGTGCCCACGGCACGAGACACCTTGGACACGTCCTCGCCCATAACCGAGGCAGCGCTCGCGACTTGCGTCGCAAGCGTCTTGACCTGGCCTCGGGTCGCCTCGGGCGGCAGCAGACCGTTTCGGGCGATGCCCTTGATGATCTCGGCGCCGTCCTCGACCGAGTCGACGATCGCCCCCGCGTACAGATCGCCCGCGGCCTGGCCGTAGGTCTTGGCGACCGGGCCGGTCGCGCCGAGCTGCGCCTGCAACGTCCCGGGGATCTTGCTTTGGTCGAGGGCCTTGTCGATCCCGGCCATGAGCGCGCCGCCGATCGCCGCGCCGATCGCGGCGGCGGCGATCCCCTTCATGGCGGTCTCGATGCCGGACGACGCCCGGTCGGCGCCGTCGGCCGCGCCGTCGGCGAGACCGTCGCCGAGCCCCTCGCCCGCGCGGTCGCCGCTGCGTTCGGCGTCGGCGGCGATCCGGTCGCCGCCCGACTGCACCGCAGCGCGGGCGCGGTTCATCCCGGATACGGCGCCCGAGTCGTCGATCGTTACCGTGGCGGCGAGCTCGCCCACCATGAGCGCCATGGGGCCTCACCTCCCAGCGGTTCGGCCCCCCGACGGGGAGGGGTCAGGCGGAGGAGTGAGGACCCGCGCGAGGCGGGACTCGGCGGAGAGCAGGGCAAGCACGCGCACCCGCAGCCATCGCCACGACCGGGCGCGCAGCAGGCCCGGGGTGCCTAGGTCGATGCCGTAGACCTCGTGCAGATCGGCCTCGACGAGCGGCCACTCGGCGAGGATCTGCGCCCACGTCAGCGACGCTTGCGGCCCTTGCTGTTTCCTCGGGGCCGCGCCGGGCGGGTACTCGTACCACTCGTAGAGCCCCGAGACGGGGTCGAGCTCGCCGCACCCGATCGGTTCCGGCGGGCCGCCCGGTTCGGGGCCAGACGAGAAGGGTCGCCGGCCGCGTTCCAATAGCGCTCGGCGGCCGTCTTGTCCTGCGCGATCCACACCATGGCGGTGATCGCTGCGTGCTTGAGCGCGGGCCACTTCACGCCGTCGGCGACCATCTGATCGTGGGCAGCGCCGAGCACCTCGCGGTAGAGGTCGCGCTCGGCGGCGTCGCCGAGCACCTGCTCGTCGGCGCGTCCGCCATCGGCCGCGACGGCGGCGGCGTTGATCAGGGCCTGCGTGCGCAGACCGATCTCGGCCGACGGGGCGTCGACGGTGTACAGGCGCCCGCCGATGGGGAGTTCGAGCCGTTCGTCGAGCAGCTCGTCGAGGGCCTCGAACGCCACTACGCATCACCCCCGAGCGTCTTGGCCTCGACGGAGAGCAGGCCGGCGCCGGCGACCGGATTCGCGATCTCGGTCAACGGGCCGGACCCGGTAAGCGTGACCTTGATCGTGTCGACCGCATCCGGGCCGCCCCCGTCGGGCTCCCACGTCACCAGTGCCGTGCCTTCCTGCGCGTCTGCGGCGCCGGTCCGGTCGTAGTAGCGGACCCGCACGTACGACGCCGCCCCGAAGGACCGCGCGGCCTTCCTGAGCGCTTCCTGCGCGGCGTTGAACACGCCGGTCGTCGGGTGCGCGCGGTGCGCGATGGTGGTCTCGATCGACCACGCGAGCATGGTCACGGCCTGCTCGCTCCACCCCTCGGCGTCGTAGGTGGTCACCTCCTGCTGCGTCGGGTCGATCTTCGGAGTGAACTCGGTGACCCCGGGGACCAGCGTCCACACCGGGGTTTCGGGCGCGGTGCCCATGTCCAGCTCAAGGCGGTACCTGCGGGCGAGCGCGGTCACGGTCTCGGCCGGGGGCGTCGGCGTACTCAACGGCGCCTCCTATTCGAGGTTGGGGTGCGCGCGGTGCGCGCGGGCGTAGTAGTTGGCGGTCCGCTCCCAGCGGCCCGAGGAGTCGGCGCCGATCGGGGCGGCCGAGACGCGATAGACGAGCTGCACGGGGACGGCACCGAACCGGTGCGGTCCGGACGCGTGCAGCAGCTCGTGCACCTGGTCGTCGAGGGCGTCGACCTCGCGCGGGTCGGCGCCCGCGCGGGTGCGCACCTGAATCCCGGTGGTCGTGTCGGTCAGCACCGGGGAGTCGGCGACCGGATATGCGGACAGGCAGATGCACCGGTCGGGAGCGGGGGGAAGCGCGGAAACCGTGATCGCGGTCTCGCCCGCCACGTACGGGCCGTCGGTGCGGTAGGTGCCGAGGCCGGCGTCGTGCAGCAGGCGGGCGAGACCGTCGAGCAGGTCGACGGTGTAGGTCATCGCAGCGCGCGCCGGATCTGCGCGGCGATCAGGGCCTGCACCTCGGCCGAGGTCTCGGGCAGAACGCTTTCGAGGTACTTCGCGGTCCGTCCGGGCGCGTGCCGGGCGTTCAAGTCCTCGTGCACGCGGCGGGCGTACGGCGTGTCATAGCTGACGGCGGCCGTCATGGTTGACTCGTCGACCGAGGTCGCGCCGGAGCGTTCGAGGGTGCCCTCGTTGATCGGCACGCGCTGCCTGCTCGCGGCGAGCACGTGCTCGGCGCCGAGCAGCAGACCCCGGGCCGCGGCCTCGCGGATCGCGCCCGTGGCGGCGTCGCCGTTCCAGCGCAGACGGGTGCGGCTCATTCACACATCACCTCCGTTGACGCAGGCACCGGGAGGCCCGGGGCGGTATGCACTGCCGTACTGATCGCGGTCGTGATCCGGCCGCGCGGCAGCGTCACGCGCGACCCCGGCGGACAGTCCAGATCGGGGGCGGCGATGATCTGCGCGGTACTGGTGACCTCGCGGCCGTCGGGGGCGCGCACCATGCGCACGGCCTCGCCGACGAGTGCGGAGTGCTCGGCGGGCGGCCCGTACGTCGGTCGGTACGCGCCGTCGCCGAGGTAGGGCTCGACGCCGATCCGGTGGCGGAGCAGGGAGGGCGGGACGCGGGTCACCATGCCATCACCCGGCCCGGTTCGAGGCCGGCGCGGCGCAGCGTGCGAGCCGCGCGGGGAGCGAGCTCGACGCCGGACGCGCCCGCGGCCGAGGCGGCGCGACCGGACAGGCTGACGGGTCCGATCGAGACTGAGTCCCACTTGCCCGCGGCGCCCGTGCCGTCGTCGCCGGCGGCGAGCCAATACTCGACCTGCGCGCACGTCGCCGAGCCGAGCGCGGCGGCGATCTCGGGGTCGAGCGGGTCGCCGTCGTCGTCGACTGGGTAGATCGCGGTCAGTAGCGCACTGTCGATGTCCTCGCCGGCCCGCGCGATCAGCCGCTCGGCGTCCGGGGGTGCCGCGGTCCCGAGCCATGCGGCGAGCTGCTCGGGTGTGGTGTACGGCTGTCGGGCCACGATCACCCCCTCTTGGCTCGGGCAGCAGAACGGCCCGCCGACTTGTCGTTCGGCGGGCCGTCCGGTCCGGTGGGCTGCTCGTCGTCCGGCGGATCGTGGTCGAGGGGCTGCACGTCGTATCCGGCCCCCTGGCAGTACCCGATCACTGCCGGGTCACTGGTGGTGGCCGTGCCGTCGACGAACGGCACGCCGCCGGGGCCCTCGCCGGTGAAGTCGTCGACCGGGGCGGTAATGCGCATGGTGGTCATGTCCGGCCCCCTCACGCGCTCTTGATGTTGCGGAACACAGCAGCCGCGCGGGTGGCCTTGAGGACCGGGGCGACCGGACCCATCTCGACCTCGCCGACCTTGACGGCGCCGGACCGGTCGAACTCGGGAAGCCACGTGTTCACGAGCGGCGAGCCGCCCCCGACCGAGGCCCCGTGGAACCCGTCGAGCCCGTAGCGCACGGCGTACAGGTCGCCGAGGCCCGAGACGTTCCCGCCGGCGCCGGCGCCGTCCGGGTCGCGGGTCACGAGCTCGATCACGTCCGTGTTCGAGCCGGCCCTGCTCTTGAGGTCGACGAGCTGAATCCCGTTGTACGCGTTGACCGGGCGCCCGAAAGCGTCCGTGCCCTTGTCGAGCTGGTCGGTCCACGCCGCGATGGTCTTGAACAGAGACAGGGTCTTGCGGTTGCCGTAGATGACATCCGGGGCGTCATCCATGGTGGCGAGCCAGTCGTCGACGTGGCGCTGCGCGGCGAGCGCGCTCGCCTTGTCGTTGATCGCCGTCCAGTCGACGTATCCCTCGGCGACGCCGTTGTTCAGCGGCAGATACTCGGTGCTCGACCCCGTGAGGATCTTCGACAGACCGTCGAACCCGTTCGTCTCGACTGCCTTGTCGCCGTTGATCACGGCATCGGCGAACTTCGCACGGCTCGCCTTGATGAGCTGCTGCATGTTTAGGGTGACGGCGCCCGAGGCCGAGGGGCCGATACGGGCGATCACCCGGTCGATCTGGAAGGACCCGCCGAGCGGCACGAGATCGACGGTGTACCGCTGCGTGCTGACTTCGGCGGGCGTGTACTCGGTGTTCAGCGGGCGGAAGTCGGCCGAGCGCTGCGTGATCAGCCGGCGGTATCCGTAGGTGAGGGTGTCGCCGCCGGTCGGGCTTACGACGTTGTCGAACGTGAGGCGGTCGAGGATGTCACTCGACTTGCGGAACTCGTCGATCACCTGCACGTCGACGTCGTCCTGCGCGTTGTTCCGTGCCTCGGTAAGAGAGGTAGGCAAAGGATTCTCCTAGGTGGTTCAGGCGCCGCTCATCCGGGCGGCGACGGCGTCGTGCAGGGAGGTAGCGCGGCGGTCGCCGACGGGCGGGCCGTTGAACTCGCCGCCCCCGCGCGGTGGTCCGGCCGGCGTGGCGCGGTAGAGCTCGGGGTCGGCCTCGACTGCGGCTGTGATCGCCGCGGTGAGCGCGTCGCCGAACCCCTTGTCGGCGGGGTCGAGCTCGGCGACCGAGGCGAGGAACGAGCGGGAGTTGAGCAGGCGGTCGCCGCGGGCGCCCTGGTCGGCGGCGACGCGGGCGACGGCGAGCTCGACGCGGGCCGAGCGGAGCGCGGACCCGTTCTCGGAGAGCAGCCGGTCGCGCTCGGCGACCGCGGCGGCCAGGGCGGCGGGGTCCTGCTCGGCCTCGCCACCGTTGGGGTTGAGCGCGCGCGTCACGGCGTCCAGTGCGGCGCGCAGCTCGTCGCGCTCGGCCGCGGCCTGCTCGGCGCGCGCGGTCGCGTCGGCGAGCTGCTGCTCGCCGACGGGGTCCGGGGCCGGCGGGGCGGGCGGTGCAGGGTTCGGGTCGCCGACCGGCGGGGCAGGCAGGCCGGCAGGGTCGCCGCCCTCGCCCGAGCCGCCCTTGATGGGCCAGATCGGGCGACCGTCGCGGCGGAAGCCGAGGGCGGCCTCACCCGTGCGCGGGTGGACCGGCAGAGCGGTGTCGGGGATGTGCTCGGGCATGGATACGCCCTCCAAAGTGTCAGCGGGGCAAAGTACGGTCGGGGTTTGTGACTGAGTTGGCTGCGCGTGGGAGTTCAGAAGCCTCATGGCGAGAGTTCGAGTTGCTCGTCGCCGAGGTCGTCCGCCGGAGCGATCCGCTCGCGACCGTCGAGCATGACCAACGGTTGCGAGGGCGCAGCGGGAAGCTGCGCCAGATTGATGTCTTGGCGCGTGGCAAAGTCGCCGGCGAGGAAATCCTGATCGTGGTCGAGTGCAAGGACCACGGGCGCCCCGTCGGGGTCGCCGAGGTCGAGGCGTTCCTCGGCAAGTTGCTGGACGTCGCAGCAGACAAGGGAGTGTTGTTCTCGTCCAGCGGCTACACCGATGGCGCAGTTCGCCGGATGGAGAGCACCACCCATCCGAGAATCAACGCTTACGGATACCTTCGCCCTGCGGCGAGGGAGCGGCACTACGAAGAGATCCTCGACGGCGAGTTTTGGGAACCTACGGCGTAGCCGCGGACCCAAGCGACAGTCAGCCGCGGGTCGTTGTACCGGGGGGCGTCGGTCGGCGGCCGTCCTGCTCGTGCGGCGTCGGCGCCGTCCCGGCGGGCGCGCAGCGCGGCCTCGCGGAATCCCAACGGATCACCCCCTAAAACTTGCGGCGCTGGTTCTCGCGAGCGCTCCGGGCGGTCTCGCCGGCCCCGGTCCGCACGCCGGTTACCTGCTCGGTGAACTCGGCAAGGGTGACCCGGGGGGAGACCTCTTCCCAAAACCTGATCAGTTCCTCGCTCGCGCGGGCGTACGCCACATGTGCCGGGCCCTTGAACAACGTTCGCGGGTCGACGCCGGCGGCTCGCGCCTTCCGGTTGAGCAAATAGCCGTTGCTGTAGTCCTCCGCGGCGAGCCACTGCACGTAGATGTGTTCCTCGTACATCTCGCGTATCTCGTCGCGGCTGTAGGCGTCGCGCGCGGCCCGTGCTTCGAGCTCGCGCTCGAACACCCAACGCTCGGTGGCGGACATGTGCTCTGTGCCATCCGGGCCGCGCTCGATGTCTGCGCCGTGGGGCCCCCAGTCGTCGGGATCGGCCGGCGGCGGGTCGTCGAGGCGGATCGGGTGCATGGCGTCGTCGAGGGCCTCGCGAGCGGCGAGCGTGTCGGCGACCGTCGCGCCCGCCGCGGGCGGCGGCGGGGCGGGCGGGTGCCGGCGGTCGATCTCGGCCGCGATCCGCTCGGCGTCCTCGGGGCGCGCGTAGCGGATGCCCCACACGAGCAGCTCGTCGCCGAGCTCGGCCAGGTCGCCGGCGAGGCGCCCGCCGGGAAACAGCGCGTCGAGCAGGCGGCGACGGTGGATCTCGGCGCCGATCGCCGGCCGGTCCTCGGGCACGTGCCGTGCGCGGGTGGCGAGGGCCTGCTCGGACATGCCGACAAGGTCGCCGCGCACGCCGGGCATGGCGGCGTCGATGTCGCGCCGGTCGGCCTCGGCCATGTCGCGCAGCAGCCCGTCGTCGTCGAGCAGCAGCGCGACGCGAGCGAGCTCGTCGTCGCTGAACTCGGCGAGGCTGTCGACCATGCGCCCGCCGGGGCGGATGCGGTCGAGCAGGGCCTGCTCGTCGCGCCGGTCGGCCTCGGCCCCGATACGGCCGAGGTTGCGCTCGTCGAGCACTCCGGGCCGTATCGCGGCGCCGAGCTGCTCGTCGGTGAGCTCGGGCAGGGTGCGCTCGTCGCCGGCCCGTACCCGCGCGGCCTCGAACGTGTCCGACCCGGGGCCGCTCGGCGTCCCCGGGCGGCCGGCGGTGCCCCCCGTCGGCGGCAGGTTGCCCGCGCCGAGCTGCTCGCGCTCGCGGCGACGGATGAGCTCGGGATGCGCGGCGAGGTGCTCGCGCATCCGGCCCTGCCACTGCCGCACCCGCGCCTCGGCCGCGCGCTTGGCCTCGGGTGTGGTGGCGACGGCGGCGCGGTTCTTCCACTTCCTGATAGCGCGCTCGATCGCACGCTGCCGCTGTGAGGCTTCGTACCCGTTCGGGTCCTCGGAGTGCTCGACCGGGGCCCGGGTGACCCCGGGCAGGTAAGCGCTCGTCGAGTGGCGGCAGTTGGGATGCTGCAACCCCCGCCGACGTGCTTCGTCGAGAGAGCCGGCGACGTGCACCCGCACGGTGCGCCCGTCCTCGATGGCGTGCTTGGCCTCGATCGTCCGGGCGCCGCCCGGTCCGTCGAGGCTGAGCACCTCACCCTCGAACGGCGCGCAGAGGGGGCACTCGTGCGGGGCGTTGGAGACGATGACCAGACCGACGCCGGCGGCGCGCAGCTTGTCGCCGTGCGCCTCGACCGCGGCCCGCCCGACGGCGGTCCGCACGGCCATCTCGGCATAGCTCGTCATCTGCCATGCACGCCCGCCCTTGTCGACGAACGTCCGCAAGCCCCGGTCGGCGAACCGTTCGAGCGCGCGCTGCGTGGCCTGCCGGCGGGTGTCGATGCCGAGGATCGGTGTCGCCGACACTTCGCTGATGATCTGCCGGTAACCGTCCTCGACGCCGCGCAGAATCCCGCGGTGTGTCTCGGTGACGAGTTCGACGGTTTCTGCGGCGAGCCGGTCAACGGCCCGGGTGTTGGGGGTGGTGTCGGCGATCCGCCGGGCGTCGTCATCCGACAGGGCGCCGAGCTCGGCGAGGCCGGCCCGTGCGCCGAGGTCGTACGCCTCGGTCACGGCCGAGAACACCTCAAGGTCGAGGGAGGTACCGAGCGCGTCGACGACGCCCTGCGCTGCGCGGCGTAGCGGCTGGATGTCCCGCAGCTTGGCCACGGCCCACCCGGGGGCGTCGTACCCGTCGGCAAGTTGCCGGGCGACGACGCCGAGCAGTCGCTGCTCGGCGTCCGCGTACAGCGTGGTAATTCGGTGCGATAGATCCTCTGCCATCCATGGCGAAGCGGGCAAGTATTCATCCCCCAGTCGGTGGAGCCTCTGCGTGTCCTGGAAGGCAATCAGGGCTGAAGTGATTTGATGCCTGCGTGGACGGGAGGTGAACTCTGTTGCTTACGCGAAATGATCCTGGGGGGGAATCTATTTGGAGGGCTGCCTTCGACCGTCCATGGTCTTGGGTTGATGTCGCTGTGCTTGCTATCCTCCTGGGTTTTCAGGTGTACGTGGTAGTGAAATCCAAATCTCCAAAGAGGACTCGCGATCTAGCCCAATATGCAGATTCCTTGCGTGGTGCGGCGGGTGGCGGCCTTACTGTTGTGGGGATTCTCCTTCCTGTCTCGGTGTTGGCGGTCCAGTTGAGTGCGGGGAGTGGTGCGTTTGCCCTCCCGGATAACGCCATTGCAGACTTCTTCATGGCTGCATTTTGGCTTTTTCTATCCCTGTTCTCGGGCGTCTATGTGCTTTTCGCTGCCGCAATTCGTGGGCCAAAGGAAGACGTTGCGCGAAGGAAAGACGTCGGGATTCTTTATGGCGCTCAGTTGTTCTTCCTGCTCGTGGCCGGTTATCGGCTACTGTGGGGGGTTTCGGCCGTCACGACATCCATGCTTGTCTAGTGTGAAGGAAGTGGATCGTGGACATTTCTAGTGGTCTTCCCGTCGAAGCGATCAAGGCATTTGAGGGTGTGCTGGGCCATGAAATGGAAGCTCGCTTCGTCCCTCAGGTGCTTGAGGCAGGGGTGCATCTAGGGAACCGGAGGGCGGCCCTTCTGGGTCGGGCGATGTACCCCATTGATGTTGAGTTCGCCCTCTCTGTTATGTGCTGGTGGCCCTTCAAGCCTCCGGTGTCCGACATGTACCTGGAAGCGGCACAGCGATTTCGAAGGGAGGTAATCCGAAATTCCGCTACGCTCGATCATCATGTTCCTGATGAGGCGTTGAGGATGGACTGGGAGGAGCTCTACGAAAAGCAACGTACAGGTGACTGGCGTAAGGTATTTCAGTTGGGCGAGGCGGACTGACGAGGTCCAGCTAGGGCATGGCTCCGGCCTGCATGGGGTCAGGTACCGCGGCGCCTGTCTCGGTCAGGATGCGGTCGACCTCGGCCTGCACTGCGGTTGCGTCCCATTCGGGGTGCAGCATCCGCACGCGCGTTTCGGCCGAGACCGCTTGCGCCTGCTGGAGGAGCGTCAAGGTCTGCGCGAGCGAGGATGCGTCCTCGGTGATCGAGTCGCCGAAGGAGACACGGGGCCGCTCGGGCACGATCCGCGGCGTGAACAATGCCCGGTCGAGGAGCAGCAGCACGTACAGCATGTCGGCGACGGGCGGCGACCAGTACCTGACTTTCTTCCCCCGGGTGATCATGCTCTTTCGCTCGCGCGCCTTGATCTCGGTCGCTGTGAGCGCGGCGCCCTGGTCGCCGAGCCCGAACGTCGCCGCGGAATATCCGGCGCTCATCACGGCTTGCCGGGTGATCGCGGTCGAGGTGCGCTCGTGCTCGTCGACTCGGATCTCGAATTGGTTCAGGGTGATTCCGGCGCCGCCCTGCTCGGTCGGCGGGATGTTGAGAAGGGTCCAGATTTCCCGGTCGTCGTCAAAGCTCGCGCCGCGTCCGGGCCCGTGGTCGCGCAGGTACCCGTCGGGGACGAGCAGCCGTGCGCGGGCGAGCCGCAGGTCGCGAATCCATGACGTCCATGTCGTATCGAGCGCGTCGAACAAGTCGTACAGGGGAGCGCTGTAGTCGCTGCGCCCGAACGGCGAGCCGCGGTGCTTGCGGTGGGGCCGGATGTTGGGGCAGTAGGCGGCAGTCAGCAGGTCGATACCGGTCTCGATCGCGTCGCCGTCCGGGCCGAGCGAGTCGGCGAGGGCGGCGACCTCGGGGTGCTCGGTGAGCGGCACCCGCACGCCGAGGCTCTCGGCCGACCCCTGATAGAGCCCGTGCTCGATCCGGCCCGGGGAGTGCCGTTCGAGGTGGCGCCACACCGTGACCGAGTCTGCGGCGAGCTCGCGCCAGAACGTCACGGCGGCGAGGTGCCCCCAGCGCCATTCGGGCACGGCGGCGTCGGGGTGCACGGTCGTGAGCAGCGGCCGGCCGGCGAGCGAGCGATCCCACGTGACGCGCAGGTACACGCCGCCGAGCGCGGCGGCGACCTCGGCCGCTTCAAGCAGGGTGTTCGCGATGCCGTCGGCCGCGGCGAGCTCGTCGAGCCGGTCTTGCGTAGCGGTGTCCTCGACGGTGAACTCGGGCGGCTCGCTGAACAGCAGATCGGCGCTCGCGGTGGCGATGTCGCCGGGCAAGGGGATGTGCAGCCGGTGATCGGGGGCCCAGGGCTGCTCGGCCCGGTCGCGTCCCCACAAGCGGCGCCGGCCGTCGCGGCGCCGCGGGGCGTCGCGGTAGACGGTGGCGAGCTTGTCGCGGTCGCCGGAGTACCAAGCATCATCGACCCGCACCTCGGCGTAGTGCCGAGCGAGGGCCGGCGGCGGCCACGGCGTGCCGTTGTCAGGCAGGGGCACAGCTCACCCCCCGCCGTCGGTCTCGGGCCCGCCGCGCCGCGCACGGCCGGCAGTGCCGGGTGCCGTTCGGGGCGCGGTAGGTGTTCGCGCGGTTGAACCGGTGCCCGCGGGCGCAGTGCGTCTGACGCGCCCGACGCGCGGCGGGGCTGATCCCTCGCCGGATGTTGGTCCGGGTGGTGACCACTTCGAGGTGATCAGGGTTGACGCAGTGGCGCCGGCGGCACAGGTGGTCGATCACGAGCCCGCGGGGAATCGGCCCCCGCACGAGCTCATAGGCGACACGGTGCGCGTACTGCGGGCGGCCGGCGACCTTGAACTGCCCGTACCCGTTGGGCTTGACGTGAGCCGTCCAGTCCCAGCACCCGAGCGGGCCGGGGGCGACCTTGTCGAGGAACCGGTCGGTCAGGGAAGGGGGCACGCGATCACCCCCTCGGTGTGCTCGGGCCCGGGGCGCGGCGAGGCGCCCCGGGCGGGGTGATGGGGGAGTGATCAGGCGGCGGTCGTCAGCAGTCCGCGCCACTCGTGCACGGTGCTGTGCACCGCGTACCGCAGCGCGTCGAGCGAGTGATCGTCCTGCTTTACGGGGCGGTCCTCGCCGCGGGCCGCGGCGGCGTCGTCCCATACGTACGTGGGGAACTCGGCGAGCAGTCCCTCACACGAGCGGTGCACCAGGAGCGCGCCGGCGTCGAGGGCGTTCGCCACGCTGCGGATGCCGTCGAGCACGCTGTTATTGGCACGGGCGACGTTCGGGTACCCGTCGGCCCATAGCTGCGTGGAGTAGCTCGCCGCGCTCGGGTCGATGAACGTCCACTCGGGCCGCACGCCCTGCTCGGCGATCCACGCGCGGACGGCGCGGCTGTACTGCGCGTCGGTCATCTGCCGGCGGGTGGCTCGGGCGTCGTGTCGCCACTCACTCACCGCGTACAGCCGGCCGTCGGTGCCGAGGCCGAGCAGGATCGCCGAGAACGGGTTGCTCGTGCCGTAGTCCACGCCGACCCAATAGCGATGGATCTCGGGCAGTTCGTCGACGACGTGCCGCTGCTCGTCGTACATGTCGTAGATCGCGCCCTCGGCGACGACCCACTCGCCGAGGATCATCCGGCGCCGCCACAGTCCGGTGTACTCCGCGGACAGTGCCTTGACGTAGGCCGGTGACAGGGCGGGATTGTCGGCGAGTTTGAAGTGCCAGGAAGCGAGGTCGAGCTCGTGCTGCCGGTCGAGGTACTTCGCTTTGAGCCAGTGCCGCGGGCCGTCGGGGTTGGTGGTGCCGATCAGGATCGCGCGGGCGACGCTCAGTCGGGCGAGTAGCTGCGTGAAGAACGCTTCCGGCAGCAGCGTGACCTCGTCGGCGTATGCGACGGATGCGGTCAGTCCTCGCAGCCGGCCCTCGGACCGCGAGTCACTCGCGCCGATCAGGTGGACAACTCGGCCGAGGATCACGGCTGTTGTGGCGCCGCGGGTGTGGTGGACCTCGGCCGCGGTGTCCGAGAACAACTCGGGGTCTTGAAGCGGCTCGATCACGTTCCGCTCGATCGTGGCGAGCGACCGTCCCACGATCAGGATGAGCCCCGAGGCGGGCGCCCGCCGCACGGCGAGCAGGAAGCGCAACAGGCTGGAGATCGTCTTTCCGGAGCGCACCGACCCGTGCCACAAGTTGATACGGGCCGTGGCCTCGCGGATCGAGCGCAGTTGCTTGTCGGAGAGGTGTCCCGCCGAGGGAATCACCTCCCGTCCGGTGCACCGTCCTGCGGGCCGAGCAGGGCGTCGGCGAGGCGGTCGAGCATTCCGCCGGCGCTGCTGGTCTTGGTGCTGCGGGCGAGCTCGGCGACCTTGGCGTGCACTTCGGTGAGCGCGCGGGCGGCGGTGGCGTAGTCGCGGGCGTCGCGGGCAGAGTCGGCGACGCCGACCCGCTCGACCTGCGCGAGGGCGCCGTCGAGGGCGTCGTCGGCGAGCTGCTCGCGGCGGGCGGCGGCGTCCGCCGTGCGCGCCTCGGTCGCGGCGGCGACCCGCGCCCCGCCGGAGAACGCGAGCCCCTCGGCGGCGGCGATCTTAGAGACCGTGGCGGCGCCGCGGCCGAGCTCACGGGCGATCTGGTTACGGGACTTTCCCTCGGCGTGCAGGCGGCGAACTGCCGCTCGGTCGCGGTCACGGATCGGCTCCGGCAGGACGGCTCACCTCCTCGGCAGTACTCACGGGCGCGCAACTTCGCAGGCATACTGATCGGGTGAGCACTTTTTGGGATCTTGTTATCAAGATCGGAACCGGTGCCCTGGCTGGCGCCGCCGCTGCCTACTTCTTGGCGCCGTATGTGAGTCATCGGCAAGAGATCGGTAAGGATCGGGCTGCGGCCCTGCTGGCGTTGCGTGGTGAAGTCGTCAAGTTGCGGGCTCACCTGGCGTTTCAGTGGCATCACTACAAGGCTCAGAAGTCGTACCCGGGTGATTTCCTTCGCCCGCAAGAAAGGGCGCGGATTCTCTGTGACATGGTCACGCACGCATGGAACCTGTCCCCCAAACAAAGGGTGAGAGTCCACCGTCATCTGGTGACCATCTTCGGGGCGTTGGATGTGCGCGCGGCAGAGGAACTATCGATGGTCCCCATGAAGGATGAGCGCTTCCACCCCGTGAACGAAACCGAGGTGTGGCAGGCAGCGCTCTTGGCTGACTACGACGAAGTGGAAGCGCTGGGGCTGGAGATGAGCGGCAGTATGCAAGGCTTCGTTGACAATCAGGCCGACGAGGATCGTTACAACCAACTTCAGTTGGACATCACTGAGTTGCTCCGCACGGTCGGCGGGGTTGATCGCCTCGCCCCGTAGCGGTCCGAGTTTCCGGGCACGCCGAAGGCGCCACCGACTATAGGTCACGGATCGATAACGACGCAACCCTGTAGCGCCAATGCCAGTAGCGGCGCTGGCGTCGGCGAGATCGATCGAATCTGTCAAGAGGGGGCGCCCCGGCGAGGGGGCGCCCCTGCTGGACTTTGGCGGGTCCGCTGACGCCCAACCTGTCCGGGGGCTACGCGGCGCGAGGGATGTCCACGCCGAGCGCGGCGATCAGTTCGGGGAGGTCGTCCCACTCCCACACCCGCGCGCGCTCCCTGCCGTCGAGCGGGACGGGCGCCGAGCAGCCTCGCCCGCCCGCGCACGTGATGCTCGGCGGCCCGTCGGGGGCACTGTGCAGGGTGAGCTCGCAGGCGCACCACGGGCACGGCTCGGGCAGGGGTGTCTCGCGCCGGTCGAGGCCGAGGGCGCGCAGCACCCGGGCCTCGGCGAGCCGTGCCGTGCGCCGCGCTTCGTGCAGCAGGTACAGCGGCAGCACCTCGAACGCCGGGGCAGCGAGGGCGCCGTCGAGCTCGTGCTCGGGGGCGGTGTCCTCATCCTGCACGCGCCCCTCGATCCACACGCACGCCCAATGCAGCCCATGCGCCCGCGATCCGGCCGTGCGCCGACTGTCCGGCGCGCTCGGGTTGGCGCTCTCCCATGTCCGGGGGTCGCCCTGCTCGGTCCGCTGCACGGCGGCGGCGAGGGTGTCGGCAAGGTCGAAGATCAGTCGCTCGACCGCGCGCCCGGTGTCGAGGGCGCCGAGGTTGAGCGGGGCGGGGTGCTCGCGCAGCACGAGCGGCGCCCGGTCCTCGACGAGCAGCTCGTCGTCGCCCTCGCGCATGGTGTGCGCGAGTTGCCTCGGTGGCCAGTGATCCGCCGGGGGCGTCTCGATCGCGAGCAGCAGTGCCGCCCACTGGCCCCGGATGGTGCGCAGGGCGCGCACGGTCTCGTGCACAGCCTGTGTGTAACTCACTGCTCCCCCTTGTCTGCTGCCACGCGCAGGGCCTCGGCCTCGGCGGCGTACTCGTCGCGCTCGGTCTCGATCTCGCGCATGGCCTGCTCGGCGGCGTCGATGCGGCGGTTCAGTCGGAGTGCGGCCGACTGCTGTCCGCCGGCGGACCGTCGGAAGGTGTCGCACTCGGCGATCTCGGCCTCGGCCAGGGCGCGCAGGTGCGCGGCGTCCTCGCGGGTGAGTGCGCCTCGGTCGGCGCGGGCGAGCAGCAGGTGCAGGGCTGTGCGTCGGTCCTCGCGCGCTGCCTCGCGGGCGAGGGTCCGGCCGCGCCGCGATCGTGTCCGGGTGTGGGTGTTCATCGGTTCGTCTCTCCGTTCTCGGCTCGGCGCGTCGTCGAGCAGGCGGTGCAGGTGGTCGAGCAGGGGCTGCGGTCGAGGCGGCGCAGCTCGCGGTCGAGGCGGTCGTCGATCCGGACCGAGTAGGCCAGGGCCGCGCCGAGGGCGAGGGCGAGCACGACGGCGAGGGCGAGCAGAGCAGGGCTCACGGGGCGGTCTCTCCGTTCGTTCGGGCACGGCGCAGCAGCCGGGCGAGGGAGCGCCGAGCGCGTGGGGCCTCCCGCGCGCGAGGCGCGACCGGTCGCGCGGGGTAGCTCGTCGTCATGTGCCATCCCTCGATGGCGAGGCGGTCGGCGAGCGAGGCGACGACGACGGTCGCGAGGTGAGGGTGCACGTCGAGCTCGTCGGTCAGGTGGGCAGCGATCACGGCGCGAGCGGCAGGCGGGATCATCGGGCCTCGCCCCCGCCGGTGGTGTGCCGGGCTCGGGTGTCTCGCCGCGGTGCGGGCGGTTGGCACATGATCCGGGCGAGCCTGATCTGCTCGGCCTCGGCCTGGCCGTTGTCGCCGGCCTCGGCGAGCAGGGCCTCGACGCGCGACGGGTGGACGCCCGAGAGCGGTCGTCGCCCCTTGCCGCGGTTGCGGAAGCTCGACTGGCAACGCTCGTCGACCTCGGCGAGGCAGTACGGGCAGCGCACCGACAACGGGTCGGGGATGCCCTCGGCGACGAGCTGCTCGCGGTGCGCACGAGCCGGGCGGAAGCGCGCGAGCTCGGCCGCGACGTGCGCGGGCATGTACCGGCGTGGGCCGGTGCCGACACCGGACATGAGCGCGGCGAGACGTTTCTGCCCGCCGTGGTCGATCTCCGCGCGGTACTGCGCGGGCGCGGTGTGCCCGGTCGCAACTGCCGCCCGGGTGCCGAGCAGTTCGGCCCGCCATGCGGCGACGTTGTCGGGGTCGACGTTGGGCACCGGGTCGGTGTGGCGGTTCATGAGCTCGGTCCGGTACGGGCCCCATGCGGCGAGCAGGTCGTGCGGCTCGATCGGCCGGAACTGCGCCGAGCGGTCGCCGCCGCGCTGTTCGTAGTAGCGGCGGGTCGCGCGGGCGGCGTCCCATCCGACATCGGACATGGTGGCCGGCACGTCGGCGACGGCGGCCGTCCACTCCGAGATGGTGCGGGCGGACTGCTGAGGGTCGGCGAGCGCGCGGCGCACCCGCGAGTCGAGCGTTCCGGCGAACGCCAACAGGGCGGCGATCTGCTGCTCGTTCATGGGGTGCTCTCCTTCTGTGCGTTGAGCAGGGCGAGGCCGGCGGCCAAGTTGTCGGCGTAGGCGGCGGTCGATGGCTGCGGTCGCGGCGACGAGCTCGACGGGCGGTCGAGGTCGGACCAGACCTTGAGCCAGTAGCGGGCCGCTTTCGGGGCCTCGCCCGGTGTGGTGCGACGGGCGGCGAGGTCGACGAGCGTCTCGACGCCGTGCCGCTGCGTCAGCCGGTAGACGTCGCGCTGCTCCCCGAGGCCGAGTGACCACCGGACGGTGATCGAGGCCGCGGCGAGGGCGTCGTCGAGCGGGCGCAGTTCGGGAATCAGAGCGGCCGAGCTCGCGCGCGGCTGCTGCTGTTGTGGTGGTGAGTAAGTAGGTACGTTCTGGGGGCCGGTTTCCGGCCCCCCGGGGGCCGATCCTCGGCCCGCCCCCGGGCCGGTATCCGCTCCCCCCGGGGCCGACGTCCGGCCCTCTCCGGGGCTGCTCACCGGCCCCCCGGGGGTCGCTGTCCGGCCCGGGGCGATGTCCGGCCCGGGGCGATCCTCGGCCCCCTCGTGGTCGAGGAGCGGCAGACGATAGACGGTCTCGCCACTGGGCCCGGTACGGCCCTCGACGATGTCGAGCTCGCCCGAGGCGAGCAGGGCGTCGACGGCGGTACGGACGGTGGATCGAGCGGCGCGGGTGCGCCGGATGAGCGAGGCGGTACCGGCGTAGGCGACGCCGTCGGCGCCGGCCCGATCAGCGATGGCGAGCAGAACCAGACGGGCGGCGCCTCGGCTCTCGGACCGGGCCCAAACCCAATCCGTCGCGGCGAGGCTCAACGGTGCGTCTCCTTAAGGGAGTCGGGTCGCCCGGCGGTTCGGGGCGTCCGGCGAGGGCGGCGGGTGTGTGCTTGGGGCAGCGATGGCCGACGATGTAGCGACGGGTTCCGATCGCGCGGCAGTAGGTGCCGGCTGCGCCGTCCCAGAAATCGCAGATCATGCGGTGCTCGGGGTGGCGGTGCGGCGCCCGGTCACTGACCGGCGCCGACGTACCGCGCGTAGACCACGTGTCGGGCGACGTCGTTCTCGACGACGGTCCGCGCGATGGCTTGGAAGGCGCCGGCCGGCGCGTACGACGTGAGCTGTCCCGACCGGATGGCTTGTGCAGCAGCAGCCGCTCGGGCGCCCGTCGCCTTCTCCTGGATTTCGGCCCACTGGTTCGGGTGCGCCTTGAGCTGCGCGACGAGCAGCGCGTGCCGGGTGTTCTTCTGCCGCGCGGGCGGCGGCCCCGCGATGAACTTGACGGTCACTAGATCCCCCATCTGACCTTTGTTGACGAACTCGAACAGACGGCACCGAAGAGACCCCCGGAGGCGTCGAATATCTGTTCGTGTTCACGAACAAGAACAACGTACGCAGGGCAGAAACCCAACGTCAACGCAGTTCCGAGGTGTGCAACCGGCCTAGATCGCTGGTTAGATGAGGTTGTTCGCGTTCTGCGACAAGAACGGAGATGAGACCGTGTCGGAGAACGACACCTCCATACGCCCCGGTACGGGCGAGGCCGAGCGGCCCGTGACCCTGCTGCGTGACATCGTCCGTGCGGCGATCGATAAGCCAGGTGAGAACCTGCGCAGCTTGTCGGCCCGAGCCGTAGACCCGGAGACCGGACAGAAGATCGCGCACAACACGCTGCCGAAGATCGCCAGTGGGGAGGGGTACCGGCGCGAGCGATGGATCGTCGGCGCCGTCGCGGCGGCGACCGGCCTACCCCTCGAAACCGTGCAGGCTGCTGCGTCCGCCGAGTGGACCGGCCTCGACGTGGCCAAGCTGCGCACGAGCAAGCCGGGGGCGACGGTCGTCGTCGCCTACGCGGAAGGAACAAATCCGCATGATCTGCCCGTTCTCCAAGAAAAGCTAAAGGAGCTCGGCCTCGGGAACCTGCGCATCCTGCCCGAGGGTGGCGGTGACGGCGTGTCGTAGTCGCGTGACCTGCGGTGTTTGTGGCGGTAGTGTGAGTGAGCCTTTGCCTCGGACATATGTTCGAGCGCTTGGCTCCGCCATGCCACAAGGGGGGGGCATCTTGTTCCGCGTCCGCCGTACCCGACTCGACAACACAGCACCAGCAGCCGGCGCCGCCGATGCTGCCGATCGGCACATCCTGATCGACGATCGGCACATCACGGATACCGGCGCCCTCGCTCTCGAACTCGTCTTGAACGCCCTTCCCCCCGCATCGGGCGACAGGACGAACGAGCCGCAGCAGAAGGACGGGCCGAGCGCGGCGGCGGGATGAGTCGGCGAAGGGGGCCGCACGGTGATCCGTGCGGCCCCCTTCGCCGTTCCCGCGGCCTCACGTCGGCCGCTCGGGCGCGGTGTCTTACTCCCCCGAGGTGAGGCTCGGAGCCTGCTCCGGTGCGGCCATTGTGAGGCCGTGGTGAGGCCGGACCGCTCTGGAGTAGTCGGCACCGGCTGACATCAACGAGTCTTGCGAAACGCTCTGACCTGCATGTTCTGTCACTTGCCGGTGCCGACTGGAACCCATCATCACGATTGATCTTGAGCTCGTAATGCGTAGGTCTCGGGTTCGAATCCCGAAGGCGGCTCATTTTGAACCCCAGGTCAGGTCTCTGACCTGGGGTTTCTGTCATTCATGCTGCGTCGTCCGGACTGGACTGCGGCGGTCGACCTGCGCACGCGCAATGCGTAGGTCGGAGGTTGTGGCGGTGTGGTTCCCCCGGGGCGTGCGTGCGGATGCCCCGTCCGGGGTGGGTGCCGTACGCGCGAGGTGCGCGGTCGTAGTCTCGGGGGCTCCGCCGCCCGCGTACGATCCGCCGCGTCAGTTGACGCGGTCCACCCCGACCGAACCCCACCCGGCCGGAAGAGCCGCAGGGCGGCCCAGCGGCGCGAACCCGGAAGGGCCGTGAAACGGGCCGGAATCCTTCAATGGGCGCATCGACTGGGGAAGTGACAAATAAGTGCAGCTATAATAAGTGCATCTATATGTGGGAGCTGGTGCTGTGGACAAGCCCGCCGAGATGTTCGATCGTGTCTTCGAATGGGCCGAGCTGACCCGGTTCGCCACCCTGCCGGGCCCGCGGGCCACGCTGGGTGTGGTCTCCGGTCGCCGCCGGCAGGGCAAGACCTTCCTGCTCGACGCCGTCGCTCGTGCCAGTGGCGGCTTCATGTTCACCGCCACCGAGACCACCGAGGCCGACGCCCTACGCCAGTTCGGTGAGGCACTGGCCCGTTATCGCGGGCAGCCCACTCCGTTCCGTTTCGCGCACTGGGACGAGGCGGTCGCGGAACTCATGCGCATCGCCGACGCGGGCGGCCCCACCGTGGCGGTCATCGACGAGTTCCCCTTCCTCGCCAAGGCATCTCCCTCCCTGCCTTCGATCATCCAGCGCGCTCTGGACCCTGCTGCCCAGCACACCAACACTCCCGTGCGTCTGCTGCTGTGCGGTTCCGCGCTGTCGTTCATGGGCCGGTTGCTGTCCGGCAATGCTCCGCTGCGTGGCCGAGCCGGCCTCGAACTCGTGGTCCCGACCCTGGACTTCCGGCTCGCTGCCGAGTTCTGGCAGATCGACGACCCGCGCACGGCGTTGCTGACCAATGCCATCGTCGGCGGCACGCCTGCCTACCGGCGTGAGTTCACTCAGGGGGACACCCCTGCCGGGCCGGACGACTTCGACGACTGGGTCATCCGCGCCGTGCTCAACCCGGCGCGTCCGCTCTTCCGGGAGGCCCGCTATCTTCTCGCCGAGGAGCCCGAACTCCACGACACCGCGCTGTATCACTCGGTACTGGCGGCCATTGCCGCGGGTAACGCGGCTCGTGGCGGCATCGCCGACTATCTGGGGCGCAAGTCCACCGACCTCGCCCACCCGTTGAGCGTTCTCCAGGGCGTCGGCCTGATCACCCACGAAGCCGATGCCTTTCGCCGCAACCGCTCCGCCTACCGCATCGCCGAACCGCTCGTCACCTTCTACCACGCGGTCATGCGCCCGGCCTGGGGTGATCTGGAACGCCCCGGGCGGGCGCCCGACGTATGGCGCCGAGCCCAGTCCACCTTCCGCAGCAAAGTCGTCGGTCCGCACTTCGAGCAGGTCTGCCGGGAATGGGCCCGCTGGCATGCGGCACCCCACACCCAGGGAGGACACGTCACACGCGTCGCCGGCGGAACCGTCAACGACCCGGCTGCCAGGACCAGCCGCGAGGTCGACGTCGCAGTCCACGGCGAGAGCCAAGAGGGTCGTCAGGTGCTGCTCGCCATCGGCGAAGCGAAGTGGAGTGACGTGATGGGAGCCGGCCACCTGGAACGCCTCCGGCACATCCGTTCCCTCCTGACCAGGAGTGGCACGGCTACCGAGGCAACGAGGCTCTACTGCTTCAGCGGCACCGGCTTCACCGATGAGCTGAATCACCTCGCAAAGAACGACCCCACGATTCAACTGATCGACCTGCCCCGCCTCTACCACGGAGAGTGACTCTCGATCTGCGGCGCGGGGGACCGGTCGGCCGTACCGGCCGGGACCCGTATGAGGAGTTCGGGCTCTTCGGAGAGGAGGGCGCGGGCTCGTACGACCATGCGCGATCCGTCGTCGGGCGGTCAGGGTGAGGGCGGGCAGCCACCACGAAATGTCGGTGGTGGGCCGCAGATCCTCGGCCTGGAGCGGTGCGTCGCGATTCGGCGGTAGCGTGGCGAGGCCGGGCGAGCACCGCTGCGGACAGGCGGGGCGGAATTCATGCGGATGCGGTTCGAGGCCGGGGCTGAGGACCGGAACGGTTCACGACCATGTCCCGCGCCGGCCCGCCCGGCGCCCCCGACACCAGCGGCGCGCCGTTGCCTGCCACCGGCACTGGAACAACGTCGCCGCGGATGCGACCACGTGACCCGACGACCAAGATCAAGACTAACGGCCGTCGTGTCCGATCATCTCGATTCGGTCATTCAACTTCCTTTGTCTTAGTCATGTTTGACGATCTTTTCGCTGTGGTTCAATGAATGAATTGTGGTGATTCGGCTTCTCGCGGGTGGAGTCGCGTTGATCAAGGAAAAATGTTTCGAGGTCACTTCGGCGCTGCTCGCGGAGCTGCTCGACACCCGGCCGGAATACCGCAGCCGTTGGCGCGCCCGGGTTCAGCGGGACCGTTCGGCCGGCCGGGTCAACATCGCCGCCGTGGCTCAGGTTCTGGCCGAACACCTGTGGGATTCCGGCGAGTTCCCCGAGTCTGAGCAGTCCCTCGCGCGCAAGCAGAAGGACCGTGTCCGCCGCGCGCTCGACGGCACCATGATCACGGCGGAGACCCTGACCTGGCTCATCGACGCCTTCCGGATGAGCGAGCGCGACGCCCAGTCCCTGCGTGCCACCCACGAAAGCGAGTCGGGCAGTCGGCCCGACGGAATCTCCGACGCGGTCCAGGAACCGCGGGCGATGGTCCGACGCCAATGGCATCGCACGGTGACGGTATTCGAACGTTATTTCCTCAACCCCGAGGGGCAGTTGACCGAACGCCGTACCAAGCACGTGATCATGGCTCTGCAGGACGGTGTGGACAGCTATTTGTTCAATCACGAATCCTCCGTGGAGGCCATCGAGGTGATGCACGGCGGCACCCTCGGACCGGAACATCACTACGACGGTCTGGTCTCCCACGAGATCACGTTTCCCCGGCCGCTGACACAGGGGCAGCGGACCGCCTTCGAGTACCGGACCGTCTACCGCCCCACCGCGCACCCCCCGCAGGAGGTGCGGCGCCCCGCCCGCGGCCGGATCGAGAACTTCGACATGGCCGTGCACTTCGAGCCCCGCCGGCTGCCCA
Source organism: Streptomyces sp. bgisy159 (assembly GCF_057707805.1). NCBI lineage: Bacteria > Bacillati > Actinomycetota > Actinomycetes > Kitasatosporales > Streptomycetaceae > Streptomyces > Streptomyces sp. bgisy159. The sequence continues at coordinate 176,730 of NZ_JBYIQX010000004.1, forward strand.
GCCGACTCTGGTGGGCGACCTGGGCGGACCATCACCTCGGCGACCCCGTGCAGTTGGAGCCCGCCCAGGTGTGCGAGACAGGCCGCGCCCACCGCTTTGTGTCCTACGTAGAGCGGTCGGTGGTCGGCTTCCGCTGGACCTGGTGAGTCGGTCTCCGCCGGACCTGGTGACACGGGCGCCCCGTGCGTCGTAACGGCGCACCGCGCGCCGTAAGTGCGCCATGTGGCGTGTTCACTTCCCCCATCAGTCAGCCAATCGGACGATCTCGGGGGGACACCGTGGGAATCCTCAGCCAGTTCGACGTCATCGACTCCTTCAACCAGCTGATCCCGAACGCAGCCGGGCACTCCGACAGCTATCTGCGCGAGGTCGCCAAAGCGACCCAGGAGCAGGGCCTGCCCGTCGAGATGAACCTGGAGAGCAACTCCGACGGCCTGTTCGCCGCGATGCGCGGACAGGGCGCCCGCCGGTTCCTCGTCGTCCAGCCCGTGGACCGCAAGGCCCGCGGCCTGCGGATGATGCACTACGGCTTCCCGGTCGGCACCAACCTCACCGCCGGCTGGCTCCTCACCGGAACCACCGGCAACCTCAGGCTCTTCGACTACCTCGACCTCACCGCGGTCATCGAGTCCGTCCACGGACTCGCCGTCGTCCCCGCGCTCTACAGCGTCGCGGACAGCACCGGCTTCGCCCGCGAGGAGATCCGCAAGTACCAGAGCGGCTTCTTCGGCGTCTGATCGCCGTCGCCCGACCGTCTGGTTCCCGAGCATCCCAGCCGTCATCGGAAGGACAGCCATGGGCTGGTTCATCTTCATCGTCTACGTCGTCGGCATCATCGGCACCACCCGCTACGCGATGCGCCTCTTCGACCTGCACTGGGCCGACATCAACGGATCCGGTCTGAACGGCATCGGCGCCCGCTTCAAGACCATGGTCCCGGGCATCTTCTGGCCCGTCGGCCTGCCGATCCTGCTGCTCATCGGGCAGCAGCGCGCGGAGCGCCGCCAGGCCACCCGGCAGAGCGTCACAGACCTCATGAGCGGCGGCGACACCCCGCGCACCCCCTCCACACCGCAGCCCGAGCAGCGCACCCGCAACCCCTTCGACGACCTCTGAGCCACGACGCCCGCTCTCACTCCTGGAGGTGATCAAGTGCAGTGGCCGGACGTCCGTCATGACACGGCCGTGATCTGGGTCGACACGGACTTCTTCGCCAGGCCGGTCTGCTGGGCCACCGCGGTGGCCCGGATCGTCGCGGGCCCCCGCGCGCCCGAGGCGGCCGACGGCCCCGTGGACAGCGGCACGGCGATGCGGGCCGTGTCCAGCCGTATCGTGCAGGCCCTGAACGGCTGGGCGAACCGCGCAGCCCTGGAGGTCCGCTACTCGGCGCCCGCCGTCGGCCGGCCTCAGGGCATCGACTGCCACCTCGTCGCCCGCGCCGCCGCCGGCACGCGGTACGAGGCCGAGTCGTCAGCCGCGCAACTGCTCGGCGCCGCCGCACAGTTGCTGCCCCCGGGCTTCGTCGTGGAGCCGGTCGCCCAGGCCGACGTCCTCGCAGCTCCCCCGGGGGCGGTCACCTGCGCCGAGGTCCGCCGTCACGAGGAGGTCGTCGCCCCCGCCCTGCCCGACTACTCCGCCGCCGAGTACTACTACGTACCCGGGCGACTGCACGGCGACGGCTCCGCCTGGGCCCCGTTCCTGCGCGCCCTGCTGCACACGCCGTCGCCGGCCCTGGTCAGCCTGGTGTTCCTGCCGACCGTGCTGACCCCCTTGGAGAGCGACGCCTACGGCCATCTCTGCTCCGGCCTGGAGTACGAGGCCGCCGCCCGGACCGTGCCGGACTACCTCGGACAAGTGGAACTGCCGCCCGACGAGAACGCCCGCCGTGCCCTGGAGGCCTGGCGCCGCTTCGGGGACAGTCCTGCCAAGGTCCTGGCCCGCGCCACGGTCGTCGGGGACCACGCGGCCACCGACACGATCGCCGCCACCCTCGCGGCGGCCGTGGGATCGTCGCACGAGGTGACCGAGCGCGGCATGTCCGGCGGCGTGCGCATCGTCCGGCCCGGTGACCGCGAGGAACTCCGGCTCGCAGCCCAGTGCCTGGCGGGCGGCTCGATCGCGCCCTGGGGCGGCCACCCCGTGTGGAACCTGCCCCAGGCGCCCGAGACCATCCGCCGCGTGCCCTATCTGTTCGGGCCCGAGGAAGCCGCCTCGATGTTGGTCCTCCCGGTGCCCGGCCCCGACGGCTGCCCCGGCCTGGATGTGTCGTCGCCCGAACTGGACCGCCTCACTCCGGCGCCCGACACCGAACCGGGCACCCCCGCGCTCGCCCTCGGCGACCGGATCAGCGGCGGCCCCGCCACCACCGTCCACCTGCCCGTCGACGACCTCGTCAGCCACGGCCTCATCGTCGGGGCGCCCAACACCGGCAAGTCGACCACCCTGCAGAGCCTCCTCGTCCAGCTCTGGCGGGACCACCAGGTGCCGTGGCTGGTCATCGAACCCGTCAAGACCGAGCACCGCGGCATGCTCGCCGTGCCCGGGATGGAGGCGCTGCGCATCCACACCCTCGGCGACTCCGAGCGTGCGCCCTGGCGTTTCAACCCGCTTCAACCGCCCCCCGGCGTCACCGTCGACACCCACATCTCCTCGCTGATGGCCGTGTTCCGCGCGGTGGTGCCCGACATGGACAGCGCCCTCCCGCTCATCCTCGAACGCGCCCTGGAGGAGACCTACGTCCGGGCCGGCTGGGACGGCGGACGCACCCTGCCCGGCGCCGCCCCGACCCTGCGCTCCCTGCTTCCCGTCCTGGAGGCACTGAAGGACGACAGCGACTACCACGGCCAGGCCCTCAACGTGTTCCCGGCCCTCGCCACCCGCGTACGGGGCCTGCTCGCCGGCGAGCGTGGCCACATGTTCGACACCATGGAGGAGACCGACTGGGCCGGACTCATCGACCGGCCCGCCGTGCTGGAACTGGCTGCCATGGCCGACCCCGCCGCGATCGACATGACCCTCGGCTTTCTGCTCTCCCAGTTGTCCGCCCTCGCCCGGCTGCGCGGCAGCCAGAACCGCCGGCTGCGCCACCTCATCGTGCTGGAGGAAGCCCACCGCGTCTTCGCCCGCCCCTCGGGCGGCCCCGACCGCAGATCGGCCGAGGCGGTCTCCGCCCTCGCCAACGCCCTCGCCGAACTCAGCTCCTTCGGGCAGGGCTTCGTTCTCGTCGACCAGGTGCCCGAACGCCTGGACGATGCCGCCACCGCCCTCACCGGCGTGAAGATCATGCACGCGCTGCGCAGCGAGCAGAGCCGGCAGGCCACCCTCGGCGACATGGGCGCCGGCCCACGCTCCGCGCAGACCGCGGCGGCCCTCCGCCGCGGCCAGGCACTCGTAGCCACACCCCGCACCACCGACCCCCTGCTCGCCGGGATCCGGCCCGACCCGGCCGTGGACACCGCGCGCATCGTCGACGACGACACCGTCGTACGGCACATGGCGGGGCCCACCCGCGACCAGGCCCGGCTGCTGCCGTACGAGCTGTGCTCCCGCGACATCTGCCAGGACGGCTGCCTCCCGCGCCGCAGAGAACGGGGCCGAGCCCTCGCCTTCGCCCGGCGCCGGGAGGAACGCGCCGAGGCGCACCGGGCGCCGCGTGGTGAGCCGTACCGCGGGCCGGCTCTCGCCGACCTCGCCCAGGCCATGGCCCGCTCCTGCGCCAGCGACGTGGCCGACACGTACTGCGCGCTGGTCCACACGGATCTCACCAGACCGCTCCCCAGCCTGACGCCCCAGCGCCGGCAGTCCGATCTGGCGGCGGTCGTACGCAAACAGGCGGCACGGGCGGGCGGTACACGGTGATCTTTCACGACACCCCAGAGGACGAGCAGGACCACCACGACAGGCTGCGGCAGGCACTCGACGACCACCGCGACCTGCATCCCGACCACCATCGGGAGAGGGGACGGGTCGCCGAGTTCCGCGAGCAGGACGAGTCGTACCGCGAGGTGGCCGACCGGCTGCCGCCCTCCGGCGTCGACGTGTTGAGCGACCTGTACCGCGAGGAACTGCGCGACGTGGGGCACGCCATCGACAAGCACGTCGGGTGCTCCGCCGACGAACTGCGGGAGTTCCCGTCGTACGACTCGGAGGCCGGCGCGTCCTCCTTCGACACCCCGGGACAGGCCGCCGACGCCGTCAACGACGCCCTGTACCACTCCGCCGGCGACATGGTCGCCTGGCTGGTCAGCGACAACCCGGATCACTTCGTCTGCGACACCGACCTGGGCAGGACAACCGGCCGCTGGGCCCGCAGCCGCGACCACGCGGACGGCATCGAGGTGACCGGCATCCGCGTCGTACTGGCCAGAGACGACGACGATCCGCGCGGGTTCGTGTTCCGCACGGCGTTCCCGATTCCCTCGGATCAGGTACGCGGTGCCGGGCGGCGACGCACATGAAGGACATACGGCAGCAGGTCACCGTCGGCATCGTCTGTCTGGTGTGGCTCGTCCTCGCCCTGCTCACCGACGACACGCTTTCCCCGACCCCGCTGCGGCTCTTCTCGGCGGCCGGGACCACGGTGACCATCCTGGCCCTCGCGTACGAGAGGTACCTGTGGCGGTGGAAGCTCGTGCGCCGGTTCACCGGAAGCCCGCTGCTGCAGGGCACCTGGCGGGGCGAGGTGACCACCTCCATCATCCGGGAGGACGGCACGCCGGTGCCCTCGATCCCCGCCGCCCTCCATGTGGTGCAGAGCGCCTCACGTGTCAGCGTGTCCCTCTTCACCGAGGACTCGGTGTCCACCTCCACCCACGCCTCGCTGCTGCGCGGTGACGACGGCCGTTGGTGTCTGCGCTGGCAGTTCACCAACCAGCCCCGGCCCGTGGCCCGGCAGCGCAGCCAGCGGCACCGCGGCGTGGCCGAGGTGTGGATCGGCGCCGTACCCGGCGAGGGGCTGTGCGGCGAGTACTTCACCGACCGGCGGACGTACGGCGAAGTGAGCTTCGTGGAGTGGAGCCCGCAGCGGTACGGCAGCGCGTCGTCGGCCCTCGCGGCGTCGGACTTCGCGCCCGCCAGGCCGTACGCGGGGGCGGCGGGCTGACGGGCCGAAGGGGGCGTCGGCGTGCGCTTGACACACAGAGGCGCCATAAGGTCGCCAACGCCCGTCCGGCCGTGTGCGGGATGACGCTCGGCGGGCCGCCACATCCCAGACAGGGCAGTCGAGACGTCAGCCAGGCGAGGGGGCAGACCCGCCGGCGGTGTCACCACGTCACATCCTCACTGTCAGGCGATTCCGGTGCCGCGCAGCAGCAGGAGTGACACGTCCACCACCGCCACGGCGACCGCGGTGGCGAACGCGGCCCGCATCCATCGGGCTCCCAGCACGGTCCCCGCCGCGGCCACCAGGCCGGCCACCACGAGCGCCGTCATTCCCCACCTGCCGGGTGGCCCGGCGGGCCCCAGCGCCAGCACCGCGGTCGCGGCCACCAGCGGCACCGGCAGCAGCAGCCGGGTGCCGTACGGGCCCAGCCGGTGCGGCCAGCCCCGTACGCCCGTCGCCAGATCCCCTTGGATGTCCGGCAGTACGTCGCCCAGATGGGCGCCGATCCCGAGCATCGCCCCGGCGGCGACGGCCCACCACGCCGGCCACGGCTGCCCCGGCAGCCCCAGCGCCACGAATGCCGGGAGAGCGGCGAAGCCCACCGCGTACGGTGTCCAGGACCACGCCGTCGCCTTGAGCCGCAGGTTGTAGGACCACGCCGCCGCCACTCCGGTCAGGTGAGCGGTGCCCGCCCACAGGCCGCAGGCGAGCGAGAGCGGTACGCACAGCGCCAGCGCGGTGAACGCCGCCCACCACACCTGAGCCGCACCGATCGGGCCGTCGACGAGGGGCTTGTCCCGGCGGCCGGCGGCGACGTCCCGGTGCGCGTCGAACGCGTCGTTGCACCAGCCGACGGACAGTTGCCCGGTCAGAACGGCGGCTCCGGTCAGGACACAACGCGCCGGAGTCTGGCCCGCGGTGACGGCGAGTGCGACCGTCAGAGCGGTGACCGCCACGACCGGCCCGGGGTGGCACGCTCCGGCCAGGCCGGCGGCCCGGCCGGAGCGACTCGTGACCGGGTCACCGGCCGTCGACTGTTCGGGAGTCACCACCCGGCCGATCGTAGGCGGCCCCGTCCCACGCGGCGGGACCACGCGCCCGGGCGACGGCCGGACGGGCGATTCATGGTGCCGGAGCCCCGGTCCGGGGAAACGTGCAGAGGAACTCACCCCAGTCGGTCACCGGACGGGAACCCTATGACGCGGATCGCCGCCGTTCACGGTGTACTCGCACCGCACTGTCACACCCAGTCCGAGATCACCGACATGGTGGCCCGCACCTGTCTGCCCGAGGGCACCGACCGCAGGGCCCTGGACCGGCTGCACCGCAGTGCGAAGGTCCGCTCGCGCCACACGGTGCTGCCGCTCGAACGGTACGGGCAGCTGGACGGATTCGGCACCGCCAACGACGTCTTCATCACCGCCGCCACCGACCTGGGAGCCGAGGCCGTCCAGGGAGCACTGCACAGGGCCGGTCTGTCCGCGGCCGACGTGGACCTGCTGCTCTTCACGTCCGTCACCGGCATCGCAACCCCCTCGATCGACGCCCGGCTGGTGGGCCGCCTGGGGCTGAGGCCGGACGTCAAACGGCTGCCCCTGTTCGGCCTGGGCTGCGCCGGCGGCGCAGCCGGTCTGGCCCGTATGCACGACTACCTGCTGGGCAGGCCGGGTCAGGTGGCCCTGCTGCTGTCGGTCGAACTGTGCTCGCTCACCTTCCAGCGCGACGACGCCTCCGTGGCCAACCTGGTCGCCACCGCGCTGTTCGGCGACGGCGCCGCCGCGGTCGTCGCCCAGGGTGCGGACCGCCGGGAGGAGACCTCCGGCCCGACGGTGGTGGACACCCGCAGTCACCTGTATCCGGACACCGGTCGCGTCATGGGCTGGGACGTCAAGGACTCCGGCTTCCGCGTCGTCCTCGACCCGCGGGTCCCCGACGTGGTGCGCCAACACCTCGCCGACGACGTCGAGGGGTTCCTCGGCGACCACGGCATCAAGCCGAAGGACGTGACCGCCTGGGTGTGCCACCCCGGTGGCCCCAAAGTCCTCGAGGCCGTCAGCGAGACCCTCGACCTGACGGAGGGCGCACTCGATGTGACGTGGCGTCACCTGGCCGCCGCGGGCAACCTGTCGTCGTCGTCGGTTCTCCACGTACTGCGCGACACCCTGGCCGAACACCGCCCGCCGCCGGGCACGCCGGGTGTCCTACTGGCGATGGGGCCCGGCTTCGCCTGCGAACTGGTCCTGCTGCGCTGGTAGTACCGGCCGCCGCCGCCGGAGGAGGGAAGGGCGCGGAAGGACGGCAAAGGCGCGGGAAGGACGGGGCAAGGGCGCGGGGAGTCGGGAAGGGCGCGGGAAGGACGGCAAGAGCGCGGGAAGTCGGGAAGGGCGCGAAGGGGACATGATCTGGTACGGACTGCTGGTGGCCGCCGTCGCGGGGGAGCGCGTCGCCGAACTCGTCGTCGCCCGCCGCAACGAGCGGTGGAGCACCGCCCGCGGCGCGAGGGTGACCGGGCAGGGCCACTACCCGGCGATGGTCACCCTCCACACCGGCCTGCTGATCGCCTGCCCGGCCGAGGTGTGGCTGACCGGCCGGCCCTTCGTACCCGGCCTGGCCTGGCCGATGCTGGCCGTGCTGGCGGCCTCCCAGGCGCTGCGGTGGTGGTGTATCCACACCTTGGGACCTCGCTGGAACACTCGGGTGATCGTCGTACCCGGTCTGCCACTGGTGACCGGAGGCCCCTACCGCCGGCGGTGGCTGCGGCATCCGAACTACGTGGCCGTCGTCGCCGAGGGGGTGGCCCTCCCCATGGTCCACACCGCCTGGACCACCGCGGTCCTGTTCACGGTGCTCAACGCCGCCCTGCTCACCGTGCGCATCCGCTGCGAGAACCGTGCGCTCGCCGCCGCGGCCTCGCCGACCGGGCCCGCGCAGGCGTGATCGACGTACTGGTGGCCGGTGGCGGGCCGGCCGGTCTGGCCGCCGCCATCCACGCCGCGCTCGCCGGCCTGGAGGCCGTCGTCGTCGAGCCCCGGACCGCCCCCGTGGACAAGGCCTGCGGCGAGGGCGTCATGCCCGGCGGTGTCGCCGCGCTGCGGGCACTGGGCGTCGAGGTCGGCGGCCGTGAACTGCGCGGCATCCGCTACCTGGACGGCACCGCCCGCGCCGAAGCGCCCTTCCGGGACCACGGAGGCCTGGGGGTCCGTCGCACGGCGCTGCACTCCGCGCTGCACGAGCGTGCCCTCGGTCTCGGCGTGCGCGTGCTGCCGGGCAGGGTCGACGAGGTGCGCCAGGACGCGGACACGGTCACCGCCGCCGGGATCACGGCCCGCTGGCTGATCGCCGCTGACGGCCTGCACTCCCCGGTGCGCCGCGGCCTGGGCCTGGATCTGCCGGGCCGCTCCCACGGCCGCTACGGACTGCGCCGGCACTACCGCGTCGAGCCGTGGACGGACTTCGTGGAGGTCCACTGGTCCCGGGACGGCGAGGCCTACGTGACACCGGTCGGCGACGACCTGGTGGGCGTCGCGGTCCTCAGCCGCACCCGTCGCGGGTACGACGAGCACCTGGCCGCCTTCCCGGCGCTCACTGCGGCGCTGCGCGGCCCGGCCGCGACGGACGTACGCGGTGCCGGACCGCTGCGGCAGCGGGTGCGGCGCAGGGCCGCCGGCCGCGTCCTGCTCGTCGGCGACGCCGCCGGCTACCTGGACGCCCTCACCGGCGAGGGCGTCGCCCTCGCGCTGGCGACGGCCGGGGCGGCTGTCCGCTGTCTGGCCGCCGGACGGCCGGAGGAGTACGAGCGCGCCTGGGCCCGGCTGACCCGGCGTCACAGGCTGCTGACCGGGACCCTGCTGGTCGCGAGCCGCCGTCCTGGTACCGCCCGCCTCATCGTCCCCGCGGCGTCGCGGATGCCCCCGGTGTTCACGGCCGCCGTCCATTTGCTGTGTTCATGAGAACGGTCGGTCTCGTGAACAGATCCCGGTCGGCCGCGTCCGGCATCCCCGCCCTTTCCGTGTGTCCTGCGGCCCTGCCGGGCCGCGAGGCGGTGTCAGCGCAGGCTCAGGGGGGTCTCCGAGGTGACGTGGGTGAGTTTGGCGGGGTTGCGGACGTAGTAGAGGCCGGTGATGCGGCCGTCGTGGACCCGGAGGGCCAGGATGCCGTCGAGTTCGCCGGCCAGGTGGACGAGGAGCGCCGGGGTGCCGTTGATGACGGTGGGGGCCGTGGTGAGGGGTTCGGTGAGCTTGGTCAGGCCGCCGAGGAACAGGCGGGCCACCTTGTCGGCGCCGGCGACCGGGCGCAGGGCCGCGTGCTTGACGCCGCCGCCGTCGCTGACGAGGACGACGTCCGGGGCCAGTACGTCGAGCAGCTCCTGCGGGTCGCCGGACTCGATCGCGCGCCGGAACGACTCCAGCGCGGCCTGCGCGGCCTTGGGGGAGACCGCCTCGCGGGGACGGCGGGCGTCGACGTGGCGGCGGGCCCGGTGGGCGATCTGGCGGACCGCCGCGGGGGTCTTGCCGACGGCGGGCGCGATCTCGTCGTAGCCGACGTCGAACACCTCGCGCAGCACGAACACTGCGCGCTCGGTCGGCGACAGGGTCTCCAGGACCAGCATCATCGCCATCGACATGCTCTCGGCGAGTTCGACGTCCTCGGCGACGTCCGGGGCCGTGAGCAGGGGCTCCGGCAGCCACGGGCCGACGTAGGCCTCCTTGCGGCGCTTCAGGGTGCGCAGGCGGTTCAGTGACTGGCGGGTGGTGATCCGGACCAGGTACGCGCGGTCGTCGCGCACCTGGCCGGGATCGACCTCGACCCAGCGCAGCCAGGTCTCCTGCAGCACGTCCTCGGCGTCGGCCGCCGATCCGAGCATCTCGTAGGCGATGGTGAAGAGCAGGTTGCGGTGGGCGACGAAGGTGTCGGTCGCCCTGGTGGCGTCGTCGCTCACCGGGCTGTCCGCGTCGTCGTGCATGAATCGGCCTCCGGGGCGTGCTGTGCCGCCTGGTGCACCGGCGGCGAACGGGTCGTGTCGTCGCGTCAGGCCGCCCGTCCGGTGGGCCGTGCCGTCGGCTGTTCCGGCCTCGCCGGGGCCTTCGCCGACTTGGTCCGCAGGAGTTCTTCCCGCTTGCCGTCCTTGATCCACATGCTGCGCGCACCGGGCTTGCGGCCCTCGTACGCCAGCTGCTCGACGGTGTGCTTGACGACGTACTCCTTGAGCCTGCCGCCCGGACGTCCGCCGACGTGGAGGCCGATCGCGTTGTCGTCCCGGCGTGCGAACTGGAAGATGCCGGCGCGGCGCCCGAGGCTGATGCACTGTCCGGCGAACCCCACCTGCGCCGCCACGGGCTCCTTGCCGGCGATACGGCTGAGCACGGTCTCGGCGGCCTGCGGGCCGAGCTGGACCGCCGACTGGCAGCCCATCCGGTACGGCAGGTCCGACGGCGCGGCCGAGTCCCCGGCGGCGATGAGGCGCGGGTCGTCCACGCTGGTCAGGGTCTCGTCGGTGAGCAGCCGGCCGAGGGTGTCGGTGCGCAGCCCGCTGCGTGCGGCCAGGTCCGGCACCGAGAAGCCGGCGGTCCAGACGGTGATCCGGCTCAGCAGGTCGCGGCCGTCGGCGAGCCGTACCGCGTCCCGCGTCACGGCCGTCACCCGTGTGCCGGGGCCGTCCAGGACGGTCACGCCGAGCCGGGCGAGCTGCCGGGCGACCGAGCGGCGGCCCTTGGGGTGCAGGTAGGGGCCGAGCGGGCCGCCGCAGACCAGGGTGACGGCGCGGCCCGCCTCCGCCAGCTCGGCGGCGACCTCGATGCCGCTCGGCCCGGCGCCGACCACGGTCACCGGGGCGCCGGCGGGGGCCGAGTCGAGGGCCGGCCGCAGCCGCTCGGCGTCCTCCAGTGTGGCGATCGGGTAGGCGAACTCGGCCGCCCCGGGCACGGCCGGGTCGGCGCTGCCGCTGCCCACCGCGTAGATCAGGTAGTCGTAGCCGAGTGTGTCGCCCGAGGCGAGGGCGAGGCGGCGGTCGGGCGCGTCGATGCGGGTCACGGTGTCGACGACCAGCCGCACGCGCTCGGACAGGACCTCGCCGTAGTCGACCACCGCGTCGTCACTCCCGCCCACCAGCTGGTGCAGGCGCAGCCGCTCGACGAAGGCGGGGCGGGGGTTGACCAGCGTCACGGTCACGTCGTCGCGCTGGGTGAGACGGTTGGCGGCCATGACGCCCGCGTATCCGCCACCGACGACGATCACTTCGGTGTTCTGAGCCATGGTGTCTGTCTCCTACGTCTCCGGCGTCTTCAGGGGTTCGGCCTCAAGACACCGGGCGGGCCGCCGCTGTGACACGGTGTGGCGCACGTCACTCCGAGCTGGGCAAAAGGAACCTCGGGCGGAGACAACGGCCGCCCTTGAGGCAACATCTTCGTGAACGACATCCAGGGGCCAGACATCTGGGTGTCCGGCATCTGCGTGCCTGGCATCTGCGTGCCTGGCGTTTGCGTGCCTGGCGTTCGCGGGGCTGACATTTGCGTGGCCGACATCTGCGTGTCCGGCATCTGGGTGAACGACAGGCGCGGCACGCGCGGACGCCGGTGTCGTCGTCGCCGTACGAGATGAGGGACCTGGTGGAGCCGAGGATCGCCGTCGCCGTCGTGACCATGGGCAACAGGCCCACCGAGGTCGACGCCCTGCTGGAGTCCGTGGCCAAGCAGGACCTGGCGCCGGCCCGTCTCGTGATCGTGGGGAACGGCTGCCGGCTGCCCGAGTTCGCCGAGCGGCTCTCGCTGCCCGGTGAGGTCACTCCGATCGAGGTGGACGAGAACCTCGGCTGCCCCGGCGGGCGCAACGTCGCGCTCGCCCGGCTCCGGGAGTACGGCGACGTCGATGTCGTGGTCGAGCTGGACGACGACGGACTGCTGGTCGACCCGGACGTGCTGCGCCGGATCCGCGATCTGTACGCGGCCGACCCGCGGCTTGGGATCGTCGGCTTCCGCATCGCCGACGAGACGGGGGAGACCCAGCGGCGGCACGTGCCGAGGGTGGGCGCGTCCGACCCGATGCGCGGCGGGTACGTCACCGGCTTCCTCGGCGGGGGTCACGCGCTCAGCATGGCCATGCTCGACGAGACCGGCGACTGGCCCGCCGAGTTCTTCTTCGCGCACGAGGAGACCGACCTCGCCTGGCGGGCCACCGACGCCGGCTGGCGTATCCGCTACGCGCCCGAACTGCTGCTGCAGCACCCCAGGACCTCGCCCGCCCGGCACGCCATCTATCACCGCGTCACCGCCCGCAACCGGGTGTGGCTGGTCCGCCGCAACCTTCCGCTGCCGCTCATCCCGGTCCACCTCGGCGTGTGGGTCGCCGTCACCCTGCTGCGTACGCGGTCGGCCGCCGGGCTGCGGGCCTGGTTCGGCGGGTTCGTGGAGGGGGTGCGCGAGCCGGCGGGCCCGCGGCGCCCCATGCGCTGGCGCACGGTGTGGCGACTCACGCGGCTGGGCCGACCGCCGGTGATCTGAGCCAGGGTGGTCTCGGCCGCGGTGACCTGGGCTGATGCGATCTGAGCCGGGGTGGCCTGCGTCGGGGGCCTGAGCGGGGTGAACGGTGGCCTGGGTCGAGGCCATCTGCCTGTATGGGCGAGACCCCGGTCGTTCACCTCCGCCGACCGGGGCCCTCGCGCGCCCGGAACCGGCCGCAACGGCGACACTCCCCCGAGCTGCGCGTCGTACGCGCGCGCCCTCGGGCCAGTTCCGATGGAATGATCACATCAAACGGCACCAACGGATCGCTAACATGTGGCCAACGGTTCTCCCCGCCGTCGCACGGCAGTTGGCGCGAAGTCGTCGGCTCGCGCGGCGAGTGGCCCGGGAACTGGCCGATGCCGCCGAGAACCGTCCAGGGCATGGTGGCCGAAAGCCGCCGTATCGAATCGAGGTGGGTGGATCGGCGTGAAGCGGCGGTACGAGCTGCGGTTCGGACTGCTGGGACCGACGGTTCTCTACGACGCCGAGGGCGCGGGCGGCCGCTCCGGCTCGGGAAGCGCCCGTGATTCCGACGGTACCGGTGCCCGGGAGGCCGGGGGCGAGGTCCGGGAACTGCACGGGGGACAGGAACTCCGGGAGGTCCGCGAGGCTCAGGAGGCTGACGAGGTCCACGAGGCGCAGGAACTTCATGAGGTCCGCGAGGCTCAGGAGCTCCAGCCGGTCGACGGACTCGGGATGCGGAGCATCGGCAGTCCCAAGGTCCGCACGCTCCTCGCCGCGCTGCTCCTGGAAGCCGGCCGGGTCGTTCCGGTCGAGTCGCTGGAGGAGGTGCTGTGGGGCGGCGCGCCGCCCGCCTCGGCCCGCGCGTCCCTGCACAACCACGTCACGCGGTTGCGCCGCCTGCTCGACGACCCCGAGCGGCTGCGGGCCGTACCGCCCGGCTACCTGCTGCGCGTCGAGTGGGGCGAACTGGACGTGCATGCCTTCGAGAGCCACCTGGCCGCCGCCCGGGCCGCGCACGCCGCCCGGAACTGGGACCGTGTCGTACGCGAGTGCGTGGCCGGCCTCGCGCTCTGGCGGGGTACGCCGCTGAGCGGTCTGCCCGCCGAACTGGGCGGCTACGCCTTCGTCCAGCGCTTCCAGGAGGCCCGGCTGCTCCTGCTGGAATGGCGCTACGACGCCGACCTGGCCCTCGGGGGAACCCGGCTGGACCGTGTGCTGCCCGAACTCGCCGCGCTGGCCGTCGACCACCCGCTCCGTGAGTCGTACCAGCGGCAGCTGATGCTCGCCCTGCACCGCACCGGACGTCAGGCCGAGGCCCTCGCCGTCCACCGCGACCTGCGCACCCGCCTCATCGACGAACTCGGCGTCGAGCCGGGCCGGTCCGTCCGCGACGCCCATGCGGAGGTGCTCCGCGGAGCGGGGGAGGCGGACGCGGTGAAAGCCCCGGCGGACGGTGACGGGACTGCGTTGGCGGGCGGAGACGTTCGGTCCGACCGTGCGGGGCGGGCCGGGGGAGGGAGGCGGGCCGGGGACGTGGAATGGGCCGGGGACGTGGAATGGGCCGGGGGCGCGGGACGAGGTGAGGACGCGGGACGAGGTGAGGGCGCGAGGCGGGCTGACGGCGTTCGGGAGGGCGTCGGCGCCGACTTCGGTACCCGGGTCGTCGGAAGTGTGAGGGGCGAGGGCGACGAGGCGGCCCCGTCCGACGCGGCGCCCCCTGCCGACGGACCGGCTTCGGCGGACGATCCGGACGCCGGCGCGTCGCCCGCCCCGGCCGCGCTGGCCACCCCGTCCTCGACACCGCGCCGCACCGATGCCCCCTCGTTCCCGGGCCGCCCCACGGCCTGCGACCACCGCGAGCATCCCCATCACCTGCGCCAGCCCGGCCAGTCCCGCCAGCCCGACCACCTCGGTCAGCCCGGCCGCACTGGTCACCCTGCCTCCCCTGGGGCCACCCCTGTCACCGGCACCGCCGCCACGGACACTCCCACCCCCGCCACCGGTACCGCTGCCACGGGCACTCCCACCCCCGCCACCGGTACCGCTGCCACGGGCACCCCCACCCCCGCCACCGGCACCCCCGATCCCACCGCCCCGCTCCCTCCAGCCCAACTCCCACCCCCACCAGCCGCCTTCACCGGCCGTACCGACGAGGTCCGCCGCCTCCACCGCACCCTCACCGAGCCCGGCGGCGAGGGCGCCCCCCGGGTCGCCGTCGTCAGCGGGATGGCCGGCGTCGGCAAGAGCGCCCTCGCGCTGCGGGTGGCCCACACCCTGAGGGAACGTTTCCCCGACGGTCAGCTCTACCTCGACCTGCAGGGCGCCACCCCGGGCACGATCCCCCTCCGCGTCGACCAGGCCCTCGCCTCCCTGCTGCGCGACCTGGGCACGGAACCCCACCGCATCCCCGAGCGCCACGAGGCCAGGTCAGCGTTGCTGCGCACGCTGCTCGCACCCACCCGCACGCTGATCCTGCTCGACGACGCCGCGCACGCCGCCCAAGTGCGGCCGCTGCTCCCGGCCGGCCCCGGCTGCGCGGTGCTCGTGACCAGCCGCTCACCACTGACCGTGCTCGACGGTGCCCACCGCTTCCCGCTCGCGCCGCTGTCGCCGCAGGAGAGCGCGGCACTGCTGCGCGCGGTCTCCGGACGGACCGGCCTCGACGCGTCGCATCCACTGGTCGATCTCACCGGCCGCCTCCCTCTCGCCCTGCGCGTCGTCGCGGCCCGTCTCGCCGCACGCCGCGCCCTCACCCCCGATGTGCTCGCCGGTCAACTGGCCACCACCGACGGACGGCTGAGCCGACTCGAATACGACGACCTCAGCGTGCGCAGGTCGCTCGCCGTCACACGTGACGCACTCGCCGCGTCCGACCGCGAGGCCGACCGGGACGCGGCCCTTGTCCTGAGCCGCATCGGCGCGCTCGATCAGCCCGCCTACGGCACATCCCTGCTCGCCCGTCTCACCGGCATCGACGAACACCGCGCCGAGGCCGCGCTCGACCGCCTGGTCGACGTCGCCCTGCTGGAGGAGACCACCTACGGCCGCTACACCCTCCACGACCTCGTACGCGAGTTCGCCCGCGAGCTGGCGACGGCGGACCCCGAATCTGGCGAGGAGAGGCCCCTCACTTGGCGTCCGCGTAGCACTCCACCACCGCTGTCGTGAACGGGAACCGCACCGGCGTCTCCCCGAACGTCAGCCGCCCCGCCAGCTCCGACGCCTCCCGGATCGCGGCCACGACCGCCTGCGCCTCCTCGCGCGGGCAGTGCACGATCACCTCGTCGTGCTGGAAGAAGACCAGCTCGGCGGCCATGTCCGCGCAGGTGCGGCGCAGCGCGGCGAGCATGAGCAGTGCCCAGTCGGCGGCGCTGCCCTGGACCACGAAGTTTCGGGTGAAACGGCCCCGCGCGCGGGCGTTGCCGGACGCGTAGCCCGGCACCCACTGCTGCCGTTCGTCGGCGTCTCCGCTCTCGCCGGCCCCGAAGGGACCGCCCGCTTCGTCGCCGAGGGGGATGCCCGCCTCCTCCGCGTGGTCCTCCCCCGCGGTGACCGCCGGCGGGCAGGTGCGGCCGAGCCAGGTGCGGACCAGGCGTCCTTCCTCGCCCGCCCGCGCGGCCTCGTCGACGTACGCCACCGCGTGCGGGAAGCGGCGGCGCAGCGCGGCGAGGTTCTTCAGGCCGTCGCCGGAGGTCTGCCCGTAGACGGCGCCGAGCACGGCGAGTTTGGCGTGGTCGCGGTTGCCGGCGAAGGCCCGGTCGGAGACGGACTGGTAGAGGTCGGTCTCCCGTCCGGCGACCTCCATCAGGCCGGGGTCGCGGGAGATCGCCGCGAGCACCCGGGGCTCCATCTGGTCGGCGTCGGCCACGACGAGTCGCCAGCCGGGGTCGGCGACGACCGCACGCCGGATCACCTTGGGAATTTGCAGGGCCCCTCCGCCGTTGGTCACCCAGCGCCCGGTGACCGTCCCGCCGACGAGGAACTCGGGGCGGAACCGGCCGTCGCGCACCCAGTCCTGCAGCCAGCTCCAGCCGTGGGCCACCCACACGCGGTACAGCTTCTTGTACTCGACGAGGGGTTTCACGGCCGGGTGGTCTAGCGACTCGATCTCCCAGCGGCGGGTGGAGCGGACCCGGATCCCGGCCCGCGCGAACGCCTTGACGACTTCGGCGGGCAGGTCGGGGCGTACGCGGTGGCCGAAGGCGGCCGACACCTCCTCGGCCAGCTCTGCCAGGCGGCGCGGTTCGCCACCGCCCGCGTACCGCTCGCCCAGCAGGTCGTGCAGGACCGCTCGGTGCACGTCCGCCCGCCAGGGTATGCCGGCCCTGTTCATCTCGGCGGCCAGCAGCATCCCCGCCGACTCGCTCGCCGCCAGCAGCCGCATCCGGGCGGGGTGCTCGGTCCGGTCGAGCCGCCTCTGCTGTTCGGCGTAGACCGCGAGGAGGTCGGTCAGCGGCAGGCGGGCGGTGTCCTGCGGCTCGAACAGCGGTGACTGGGCGCCGGGGGAGGCGGCCCGCTGCGGCGGGTCGGGCGGTACGGGGCCGCCGCGCAGCCGGGCCAGGGCGGCGGCGGCCGAGCGGGGCTCCCCGTACCGCCCCTCGTGACCCAGGAGCAGGGTCTCGGCGTCCTCGACGTCGTAGCACCGCTCGACTCGCACCCCCGTGGCGAGTAGACGCGGGTACACCTCGGCCGTGGAACGCCAGACCCAGCGGGTCACGTCGGGCCGACCGCGGACGGCTTCGACGAGATCCGGCTCCCGGACGACCGACGCGGCGGGCAGCCCGTCCGGGCCGAGGGGGGCGAGCTCCACGCCACCGCCCTCGGCCGGAGCGAGTGCCCACCGATCGGTCATGTCGCGAGTGTGCCAGTCGGCACTGACAATCCGCCCCGACCTGCACCGATCCGGTCCGCGGAGGGTGGCGGGGCGCCCTGTCCCGGGGGGCCCTGGTCCCATCTCTGGACGCCCGTCTCCAAGCCCTCGGAGATACGTGGGCCGTCCTCGGCCCCGATGCGCGTTGCCGGCCCCGATGCCCGTTGCCGGACCGGATGCCTGGTCGCCGGACCGGATGCCCGTTGCCGGGTCTGCGTCCCGTCGCCGGGTGCGAGCCGATGGCCGGGGCTGAGCGCCGTCGGCGGGTGCGAGCCGATGGCCGGGGCTGAGCGCCGTCGGCGGGTGCGAGCCGATGGCCGGGGCCTAGTCCGACGCCGGGTCCGAGCCCGTGGCCGAATCCGGGCCCGCGCCCATTCCCTTGGCGAACTCGGACAGGGCCCGCGCCACGTACTCCTCGGTCCGTGTCTTGGAGATGCCGAGGCCGCTGAGGACGCCGTCCCCGTGCTCGAACTCCAGCAGGGCGAGGAGGAGGTGCTCGGTGCCGATGTAGTTGTGGCCGAGGCGCAGGGCCTCGCGGAAGGTGAGTTCCAGCACCTTCTTCGCGTCGGAGCCGTAGGGGATCAGTTCCGGGACCTCCTCGGCGGCGGCCGGCAGCGCGGCGGCGGCGCTCTGGCGTACGGAGTCCAGCAGGACGCCCTGCGCGGTGATCGCCTTGGCGGCCAGCCCCTCCGGCTCGGCCAGCAGGCCGAGGACCAGGTGTTCGGGCCGGCCCTCGGGGTTGCGGGCTGCGACGGCCTCGTTGTGGGCCGCGACCACCGCGTTGCGGGCGCGCGGGGTGTACCGGCTGAAGCCCTGGCTCGGGTCCAGGTCGGCCGACTCCTTCGGCACGAACCGCTTCTGGGCGGCCTGCCGGGTGACGCCCATGCTGCGGCCGATGTCCGTCCAGGAGGCGCCGGACCGCCGGGCCTGGTCCACGAAGTGGCCGATCAGGTGGTCGGCCACGTCCCCCAGGTGGTCCGCCGCGATCACCGCGTCCTGCAACTGGTCGAGGGGTTCCGGGTGGACCTTCTTGATGGCCGCGATCAGGTCGTCGAGCCGTACGGATGACGTGATGCTCTGGTTCGTCGACATGTGTCAACCATAGGTTGACAGTCCTCGGTATGCAACCTTGGGTTGACAGTGTGGGTCGAGACGGCCGCGACCGGGCGACTCGCCGTCCGTGGCACGATCGGACCGTGAGCCCCACCGACCGCCCCGGCAGCACGCCCCGGGACGCCCCGCCCGCCGGCACCGTCGAACGCGCCTTCCGGGCCGCCCTGTACGACGCCGGTGACGCCTCCCTGGACACCGGAGCCTCGCTGCTCGCCGCGGACGTGGCGGCGGACACCGAACTCGCCGCACGCGGAACGGAGTTCGTGGCGGCCCTGTGGCGGCGCGGTTGGCAGCCCGCCGACGTGGTGCGGATCGTCCGCCGGGACCTGGACGAGGTACACGTACGCCACGTCGCCGCGCTGATCCGCGCCCAGGCGGCACAGGACCCCGCCAAGGATGGCGCCCAGGACCCCGCCAAGGATGGCGCCCAGGACCCCGCCAAGGATGGCGCCCAGGACCCCGCCAAGGATGGCGCCCAGGGTCACGCCAAGGACGGCGCCCATAGCCACGCCAAGGAACGCACCCAGAACCGCACCCAGAACCGCACCCAGAACCGCACCCAGGATCACCCGCAAGACCGCATCCAGGACCGCGAGCAAGCCAGCACTCGGAGCCACGCGCAAGGCAGCCGCGCTCGCGACCGCGCGCGGGGTCGCCGGTGGGCCGCGCAGCTCGACGAGCTGCCCGCCGACCCGCCGCCCCGCACCGACCGCTTCTCCCACGCGACCGCCGTCCTGGAGCTGTACCGCCTGCTGCTGCGCCTGCCCGCCCTGGAGCCCCTGCCCGAGCCGGTCCGCGGGCACCGGTCGGACACCCGCATGCTCACGCGGATCCGCGGCCTGCTCGCCAAGGCGGAGGCCACCGGGTTCCCCGAGGAGGCCGAGGCGCTGACCGCGAAGGCGCAGGAGCTGATGGCCCGGCACAGCGTCGACGAGGCGCTGCTCGACGCCGCCGCGCCCGCGGCCGACGTGCCCGGCGCCTGCCGTATCGGCGTGGAGCCGCCGTACGAGCAGGCCAAGGCGGTGCTGCTGGACGCGGTCGCCGCGGCCAACCACTGCCGGGCCGTGTGGAACGAACCCTTCGGCTTCTCCACGGTCGTCGGCTTCGAGGCAGACCTGGAGGTGGTGGAACTGCTCCACACCTCACTGCTCGTCCAGGCCCAGACCGCGCTGACCAAGGCGGAGGCCGCCCAGCGAGCCGGCGGACGCAAGCGCACCAAGACCTTCCGGCAGGCCTTCCTCGCGGCCTACGCGCACCGCGTCGGCACCCGGCTCGCCTCGGCCACCTCGGCCGCGCGCAGTCATGTCGGTGCGGACCTCCTGCCCGTTCTCGCCTCCCGCGAGGTGGCCGTCACCGCCACAACGGACCGTCTCTTCCCCGAGACGGTCACCACCCGCCTGCGCGGCGTCACCGACGAGGCCGGCTGGGCCGAGGGCGCCCAGGCCGCCGACCACGCGCGCGTGGAGCCCCGGCGAGGGCTGCCGCGCCACGGCTGAGTTCAGTCGCCCGCCGCCTGGAGCGCGCTCACGGTCGCGGCCGGCCCGCCGTCCTTCCGGGCGACGGCGCCGTACGACCACGGGAAGTCGAACGCGGGCGCCGAGCCGCCGGGCAGGGTGTAGGCGGCGGTGTCCGCGGCGATGGAGTCCCGCCCCTCAGCGCCGCGCACATAGGTGAGGGTGAAGGAGGCGGCGCCCTGTCCTGCCAGGGTGAGCGGTTGGGCGCGGGCGGCCGGGTGGCGCGGCACCGGGACCGCCGCACCGGCCGCCGTCAGCCGGACCTCGGGGAACCCCTCAAGGGTGCAGTCCGCCCCGGTGTTGGTGATCGTGACGGTGACGCTGCCGGTGTCACCGGCAGCCGGGGCGGCGTTGACGGGGCCGAGCTGCGAGTCGAGCGCCTCGGCGGTGCAAGGGTGGGTGGCCGTGGCCGGGGCCTGCCCGTCGTCGGTCCCGCCCGCGGCGGCACTCGTGCCGCCGTCGGCGCCGCTGGTGCCTCCGCTGTCGCAGCCGGTCAGCAGCAGAGCCGCGGCGAGGGCGCCGAGGGCGGTGAGAGCGGCAAGGGAGGTGCGGCCCTTGGTGCGGGGGAGCGGTCCGGAGCGCATCGTGGCTGTCCTCGGGGTCGTGAGGTGCGTGGGTTACTTGGTCGCCGGTGTCGTCGACCTGTGTTGTCATCTTGTGCCGCTGTCCTGCGCCGTCGACCTGCGCCGTCGACCTGCGCCGCTGTCCTGCGCCGTAGACGTGCGTTGCCGACCTGTCTGCCGACCTGCGTTGCCGACCTGCGTTGCCGACCTCCGCAGTCGGCGAAGGGGCCTACGGGCCGACGGCCGGCGTCTGCGACGCCATTGCCTCCGGCAGCCCGGACGGCAGGCTGCCCTCGCCCGCCTTGCGGTACGTCTCGGTGCCGACCGCGCTGTCCCAGGTCACCTTGAGCGTGTCGCCGCCGACGGAGTCGACCTCGCCGACGACGCGGTCCTTCCTGCCGCTGGCGCAGCCCAGCCGGAAGACCCGCGTCCCCGACTCCTCGCCCAGGGTGCCCTTGCAGACGGTCCCGCCGGTCGCGTAGAGGGCGGCCTTGTCGCCGATCGCCATCAGGACGACGGCCTCGCCGCCGTCCGTGGCCAGCCAGCTGCCCTCCAGCGGCCCCGCGGAGGCGGACGCGGACGCCGTGGGATTCGCCGAGCCGTCGCCGGAACCGCCGCTCGAAGCCCCGCCGGTGGCGCCGCCGTCCGCCGTCGCCGTGGTGCCCGGGGCGGCGGAGGAACCGTCGTCCGAGCCACCGCCGCCGCAGGCCGTCAGCGTCACCGCCAGCGCACCGGCCAGCGCGACGCCCGCGGCCCACGTCCGCCGGCGGGCCTCAGGACCCCGCCGGGTCGAGTACATCACTGAAGTCACAGCAACTCCCCAAACACGCTGAGCCCGGCGGAAGACCCCGGAGAGGCCCACCCCTCCGGCAGGTCCGCAGCAAGCTACCAGGCACTACCAGGAGGACTTCCGCACCCCCGGCAGGTGCCCCGCGTGCGCCTGCGACCGCAGGCTCACCCGGGACAGCCCGAACGTCCGGAAGTACCCACGGGGACGCCCGTCCACCTGGTCCCGGTTGCGCACCCGGGTGGCGCTCGCGTCGCGCGGCTGGCGGCGCAGCTCCGCCTGGGCGGCGGCCCGCTCCTCGGCCGTCGACGTCGGACGGCGGACGATCTCCTTCAGCTCGGCCCGGCGGGCGGCGTACCGCGCGACGGTCTCCCGTCGCTTCTCGTTCTTCGCGATCTTGCTCTTCTTCGCCATCAGACCCGCACCCCCCGTGCGCGGATCCGGGCCACCGCGGCCTCGATCCCGAGCGCGTCGACCGTCTTGATCCCCTTGGTGCTCAGCCGCAGCCGGACGTACCGCCCCTCGCTCGGCAGCCAGTAGCGCTTGGACTGGATGTTGGGGTCGAAGCGGCGGGAGGTCCGCCGGTGGGAGTGGGAGACGCGGTTGCCGAAGCCGGGCCGGGTGCCGGTCAGCATGCAGTGAGCGGACATGGGTGACGTACCTCTCCTGGGGCGAGGGTGGTAATGGGATTCATTTTCAGTAAGATAGCAGCATGGCACGCAACGAACTCCGCCCGGTCATCAGGCTCCGGTCCACGGTGGGGACCGGCTACACCTACGTGACCCGCAAGAACCGCCGCAACGACCCGGACCGCATGACCCTGCGCAAGTACGACCCGGTCGCCGGCCGCCACGTCGACTTCCGAGAGGAGCGCTGACCACCGCCATGCGCAACGGAATCCACCCGCCGTACGGTCCCGTCGTCTTCCGGGACCGGGCAGCGAACCACGCCTTCCTGACCCGCTCCACCATGACGAGCGAGAAGACGATCGAGTGGGCGGACGGCGGCACCTACCCCGTCGTCGACGTCGAGATCTCGAACGTCAGCCACCCCTTCTACACCGGCACCGCCCGCGTCCTGGACACCGCCGGACGCGTCGAGCGCTTCGAGCGCCGGTACGGGAAGAAGGGCTGATGCTCCCCGTCGTGATCGTCGGCGGGCTGCACGCCGACGCCCGCCGGGCGGCGGTCGACCGGCTGCTCGCCGACGTCACCGGCGCGGTCGTGCTCCACCACGACCTGGCCACGGCCGGCGCCGGGACCGTCGTACGGACGATCCGCGACGCAGGCGGCGTTCTCGCGGCCGGTGAGGCACCCCTGGTCAACGACTGCGCGTGCTGCGCGCTGCGCGAGGACCTGGTGCCCGAGCTGCGCCGGCTCGCCGAGGACGGGGTGACGCGGCTCGCGGTGGTCGAGCTGTGGGACTCCGTCGAGCCGAAGGCGATGGCCGAGGTCGTCGTCGCGGGAGGGCTCACGGTCACCGGCGTGATCACGGCCGTCGACCCGGCGCTGGTGCTGCCGTACCTCGGCAACGGAGACGACCTGGCCGAGCGCGGCCTCGCGGCGGCCGCAACCGACCGGCGCACCGTGGCCGACACCTTCGCGCGGCAGCTGGAGTACGCCCCGGTCCTCGCCGTTCTCGCCTCCCCGGAGGCCGACGACGAGGACCACGAGCTGCTGGCGCAGCTCCATCCGACGGCCCGCCGCGTCCTCGTACGGGACGGACGGCCGGGCGGGCCGCCGGGCAGCGCGGGCTCCGACGCCGCGGCGGACGCCACGACGCCCCGGGGGAGCGCGCCGGGGGCACCGCCGGCTGCACGTGCAAACGCCGAACCGCCCCTTCCGGCCCCGCCGGCTTCCCCGACCCCGCCGGCCTCCCCGGGCTCCCCGACCCCTCCGACTCACCTTGTCTCCCCGATCCCACCCTCGCCCGACCCCTCCCCCCTCGCCGCAGCCGCCCTGGCGGGGTTCGACGTGGAGGCGGCTGCCGCCGCCCAGCACCCCGCCTGTGCCCTGCTGCCCGCCGAGGCCGACGCGCACGGCGTGGGGACGTTCGTCTGGCGCCGCCACCGCCCCTTCCACCCGGAGCGGCTGTACGCGGCGTTGGAGGACCTGACCTGCGCCGCCGCCCGCAGCCGGGGCCGGTTCTGGCTCGCGGACCGGCCCGACACACTGCTCCACTGGGACGCGGCCGGGGGTGCCCTGTGCGTGGAGTCGGCCGGCCCCTGGCTGGCCGCGCTGCCCGACGCGGCCTGGGACATGGTGCCGGCGGTGCGCCGTGCCGCCGCCGCGATGGACTGGCACCCCGAGCACGGCGACCGCTGCCAGCACCTCGTCTTCACCTCGCCCGGCCTCGACCGCGACGGACTGGCCCGGCTGCTGGAGTCCTGCCTGCTCACCGAGGCCGAGTACGCCGCCGGCCGGGACGCCTGGAAGCGGCTGCCGCCCGCCTTCGACACCTTGCTGGAGATCTGACCCATGCCCGCCAAGCGCGACCGCAAGCCCACCACCGGACACCGGCCCAACCCGCTGGACCAGGCCGGGATCACCTACATCGACTACAAGGACACCGACCTGCTGCGGAAGTTCGTCTCCGACCGCGGCAAGATCCGCAGTCGGCGGGTGACCCGGGTGACGTCCCAGCAGCAGCGACTGCTGGCCCGGGCGATCAAGAACGCCCGTGAGATGGCCCTCCTGCCCTACGGCTCACGCTAGGGCCCGCACCCGGGATCTGCACCGGGCCCCGCCCCCCGGACCAGTGCAAGGGGACCTGCACCAGGGACCTCCCTCCCCCACGGAGCTGCACAAAAGGGACCTGCCCCACGGACCTGCCCCACGGACCCCCACGGACCTGCCCCACGGACCAGCCGCCCCCAACCGACCGCCCCGGCCGGCCTCTCCCCCGTCGGCCGGGGCGGTCTGCGCTCGTCGCCGGTCCTGGACCGGTGCCGCCCGTGGGAGTGTTTCCGGCCACCGGTCCACCAGGGCCCGGCGGCTCGCCCCACCACGGACCCGACGATGAGATGACCCCCGGGACCGCCGTGGGTATGACCCCGGCCTCGGCCTCGGGCATGACCCGGCCGTCGTCCGCGTGGACCGGTCCCCCTCCCGGCGGACCTCGGGGCCAGTCCCGTCACCAGGCGAAACATCCGTTCGGCCCAGGTCGTGCCGGCCCGTGGCGCCCCCAATACCACGGAACGGATGCCCGCCGTCCGGTGAACCGGAGCCGATCCGGCCGCCCCCCGCTCACAGAACCGTCATTTGAACGCTGGAACATGGACCGCGTCGCACGCGTCTCTTCTAGTGCGCGAAGGGCTCTGGCTCTGCGCGAGGGGTTCGATCGGGCGATCCGCCGCAGCGGGCACAGCATGGGCCGCGGGCTTCGGGGCAGGCGCTTCGGTAAAGCGGGCGTCAACGCTGTAACCGCGGGACCACCCCGCGTGCACGTGCATTTGCTCGCGCATCTGCACATGAACGGGGTTATGATCCGGGACAGTTGACCATCGCATCAATGGCCACACCAGCCAGTGCACCATCAGGGAGCGACCTGTGGACCACGACGTTGACGGGGGACGCGACGTGTACAACGGCATGACGGCCACACAGCTGCACGGGGTTGCCTGGCAGAAGAGCAGGCACAGTAATTCGCAGGGTTCGTGCGTGGAGTTCGCGCGGCTGCCGGGCGGCGACGTCGCCGTCCGCAACTCGCGCTTCCCCGACGGCCCGGCGCTCGTCTACACCCGCGCGGAGATCGAGGCGATGCTGCTCGGCGTCAAGGACGGTGAATTCGATCACCTGGTGGCCGGCTGACGGCCGGCGACCCTGGCGCGCCCGTCGTGTGTGACGCGCGTAGAAACGCGGCGCCGCAGTGCGCCGCGTTCCTCTACTCCGCCGGGGCGTGTACCCGGAACAGCGCCCAGACGACCTTGCCGCCCAGGGTGCCGGCCAGCGGGTGCCAGCCCCAGCCGTCGGCGAAGGAGTCGACGAGGAAGAGGCCGCGCCCCGACTCCGCCGAGAAGTCCTCGGTGTCGCGCGCGACGGGGCTGTCCTCGCCCGGGTCCCGCACCGCACACACCAGCCGTCCGGTCCACCGCATCAGGTGCAGTCGTACCGCGGCGCCGCGCTCGGGCGGGCACAGGCCGGGCGTGCGCGGCTCGGGCACGGAGGGCAGGCCGTGCCGCAGGGCGTTGGTGACGAGTTCGGAGACCACCAGGCAGACGTCGTCGGAGCGATCGTCGACGCCCCACTGGTCGAGGGTCTTCCGGGTGAACTGTCTCGCCTCGCGCACCGCTTCGTAGCGGGCGGCCAGGGCGCAGGAGGCGGCGTCGGAGACGGCTGCGGGATCCAACGGCGGAAGGCCCTGCCGTAACGGCTTGAGCATGGTCGATCCATTCGTCCCCATGCGAGGCACTCCCGGGAATTCGCGGTCGTTGCGATGCAGCGGTGGCGCGGGACCATGGTTTCGGATGCGTACACCAGATGCAAGAGCAGATGCACGTGCACGTGACCGAATTGGACCTGACCGTACCGCTTCTTGGCCATTTTTTCCGCCATCTTCCTGCCGCTCGGCGGCTCCCTCCGTGTCCTTCCGCGCGTGTTCCGGGGTCCCGCCCCGGTGTGCCCTCGCCCTCAAGCTTTGGCTTCTTTCCGTCTCTGTAATCGGGCGAGTACTGCTCGGAGTGTTTTAGTGGCAGACTTCGGCCCCTGAAGACGGTTGGGGAGGCTGGCGAACGTGAGCGCGGGAGAGCCCGGATCGGTGGTGCGACGCATGCTGCTCGGCTCGCAACTCAGGCGACTGCGTGAGTCACGTGGCATCACGCGCGAGGCCGCGGGTTACTCGATCCGCGCCTCGGAGTCGAAGATCAGCCGGATGGAGCTGGGCCGGGTGAGCTTCAAGACGCGAGACGTCGAAGACCTGTTGACGCTGTACGGCATCACGGACGAGGCGGAGCGCGCGGCGCTCGTCGGACTCGCCCGCGAGGCCAACGTGGCGGGCTGGTGGCACAGCTACTCCGACGTCCTGCCCAGCTGGTTCCCCACCTATGTCGGCCTGGAGGGCGCGGCCTCCCTGATCCGCGCCTACGAGGTGCAGTTCGTGCACGGCCTGCTGCAGACCGAGGCGTACGCGCACGCGGTCGTCAGCCGGGGCATGAAGGGTGCGAGCGCCGCCGACATCGACCGGCGGGTGGCGTTGCGCCTGGAGCGGCAGAAGTACCTGGTCTCCGAGAACGCCCCCGAGTTCCACGTCGTCCTCGACGAGGCCGCGCTGCGCCGGCCCTACGGTGACCGCGAGGTGATGCGCGGCCAGCTCCAGCACCTCATCGACGTCTCCGAGCAGTCCAACGTGCGGCTCCAGGTCATGCCGTTCAGCCTCGGCGGCCACTCCGGCGAGTCCGGCGCCTTCACCATCCTCAGCTTCCCGGAGTCCGACCTGTCGGACGTGGTCTACCTGGAGCAGCTGACCAGCGCGCTTTACCTGGACAAGCGCGAGGACGTCGCCCAGTACGAGCAGGCGCTCAAGGAACTCCAGCAGGACAGCCCCGGGCCGGACGAGAGCCGGGACCTGCTGCGCGGGCTGCTGCAGCTGTCGTAGGGGACAACCCTCGATTTCCGTGCGGGACAGGGTCGTTCTGAAACGAGCACGCCAACTGACCTGATTCGTCAGTACGATGACACGTGATCAGAGCGCGAGCGCCCCGGCGGCAAGGGATTGAGGGATCACATGTCGTCCTGCTTCACCGACCTGGCCCTGCAGTACATCGGCGGTGAGTGGCGCCCGGGTACCGGCTCCTGGGACATCATCGACGTCAATCCGTACGACGGGACCAAGCTGGCCTCGATCACCATCGCCACCATCGACGAGGTCGACCAGGCCTACCGCGCCGCCGAACGCGCGCAGCACGCCTGGGCGGCGACCAACCCCTACACCCGGCGGGACGTCTTCGAACGCGCCCTTCGGCTGGTCGAGGACCGGGAGCGGGAGATCACCGAGGCGATCATCGCCGAGCTGGGCGGTACTCACCTCAAGGCCGGTTTCGAGATCGGCCTCGCCAAGGAGTTCCTGCGCGAGGCGGCTCAGCTGACGCTGCGCTCCGAGGGCCGGCTGCTCCCCTCGCCCATCGAGGGCAAGGAGAACCGCCTCTACCGCGAGCCGGTCGGCGTCGTCGGCGTGATCAGCCCCTTCAACTTCCCCTTCCTCCTGTCGATCAAGCCGGTCGCTTCCGCGCTCGCCCTGGGCAACGGCGTCGTCCTCAAGCCGCACCAGGACACTCCCGTCGTCGGCGGCACGCTGATCGCCAGGCTCTTCGAGGACGCCGGTCTGCCGCCCGGGCTGCTGAACGTCGTCCTCACCGACATAGCCGAGATAGGCGACGCCTTCATCGAGCACCCGGTGCCCAAGGTGATCTCCTTCACCGGCTCCGACAAGGTCGGCCGCCACATCGCCACCGTGTGCGCGGCCCAGCTCAAGCGGACCGTCCTCGAACTGGGCGGCAACAGCGCACTGGTGGTCCTCGACGACGCCGACATCGGCTACGCGGTCGACGCGGCCGTCTTCAGCCGGTACGTCGACCAGGGCCAGGTCTGCATGGCCGCGAACCGGGTGCTGGTGGACCGGTCGGTGGCCGAGGAGTTCACCGAGAAGTTCGTCGCCAAGGTCAGAACCCTGAAGACCGGGGACCCGAGCGACCCGCAGACCGTCATCGGCCCGGTCATCAACTCCCTCCAGGCCAACGCCGTGACCGCCGCCGTCGACCAGGCCGTGGCCGAGGGCGCCACGGTCCTGGTGCGCGGCGAGGCGTCCGACAACCTCGTGGGCCCGTCGGTCCTCACGGACGTCCCGGCCCACTCGGCCCTCCTCCACAAGGAGATCTTCGGCCCCCTCGCCCTCGTCGTCCCATTCGACGGTGAGGAGGAGGCCATCCGCATCGTCAACGACACGCCCTACGGCCTCAGCGGCGCCGTCCACACCGCCGACATCGAACGGGGTGTCGCGTTCGCCAAGCGCGTCGACACCGGGATGTTCCACGTCAACGACGGCACCATCCACGACGAGCCGCTCGTCCCCTTCGGCGGCGAGAAGCACTCCGGGATCGGCCGCCTCAACGGCGAGACGACCCTGGACGCGTTCACGACCCTGAAGTGGATCTCGGTCCAGCGGGGCCGGAGCCGGTTCCCGTTCTGACCCCGTCCGCGCCGGCGCCGGAAAGCCGGGCCCCACGACTCCTCGCGATGCGGTGCACGTCCGTCAGCGCCTCGTGCATCCGCGCCAGCACGTACCGCAGTTGCGCGGGTGTCGCGCGCCGGTCCGCGAGCAGGTCGGCGGCGTGCCCGAGCAGATCGCCCGCCATGGCCAGCTGCGTGACCTCCAGGGTGTCCGCGAGCCGCGACACGTAGCCGGTGCCGTCGCCGACGACGTAGCAGGGCTTCCCGTCCTGCCCGGCCCACGGCAGCAGCCGGGCCGGAGCGCTCCCTTCCGTCATGTCGCCGCCTCCCGCCGCGGCGCCGGGCGCGGAGGCCCCTGCGGGACCCCCAGCGACCCCACCCCGATCCCGAGCGGTTTCCGGGACGCCCTGAAGAGACGGGCGATACGGTGGTTCACGTCGTCAGCTCCTTCACGCTTGTTGTCGCTTGTTGATGACCACGCCCCCGGACCGGTGCCACGGTCGAGGGGGCTTCGCTTTCTGTGACGAATCAGTCACACTCTGCGGCAATCGGGGCTAGCCTCGCCAGAGGGGACGAGGTGACAGACGTTTTGTCACAGGGGAGTTGATCCGATGGGCACCATCTACGGCGACTGGCTCCGTCAGCGGCGCGAGGCGAAGGGCCTCACCCAGCAGGAACTCGCCGACCGGGCCGTCATGACCCGTTCGCACATCGCCCACATCGAGGCGGGGCGCCGGGTCCCGTCGAGGGAGGACGCGCGCCGACTGGACCGGGCGCTGGGCACGGGGAATGTGCTGAGCAGCTTTCTGCCGCGGGACGACGTGGCGATCGCCGACTACTTCGAGGCGGTACGCGTACTCGAACAGCAGGCGTCGATGATCAGGGAGTTCTCCCCGGCCTATGTCCCTGGGATTCTGCAGACGGAAAGGTACGCGCGTGCGGTTCTGAGCTCGGCGTTCCCTCCGGTGAGTGACGAGGAGTGTGACAGGCGCCTCGTCACACGCCTGGAGCGCGGGAAGATCCTCGAAGACCCGGTGGCCCCCGTGGTGTGGGTGCTACTGGACGAAGCCGTGCTCAGGCGCCCCGTGTGCAACCGGGAAGTGATGGCCGAGCAGATCACGCACCTCGTCCGGCTCGTCGAGGCCCGACGTATCCGGGTGCATGTGCTGCCGTTCGCCGTGGGCCTCTACCCCTTGCAGGACGGTGACCTCAGACTGATGTGGTTCGAGGACCAGCCGCCGTTGGCGTACACGGAGGGCCAGGGGATGGGGAAGCTTCATGATTCCCCGTCGGTGATCCACGAGTTGAGGAATCGCTACGATCTCGCGCTGAGCGACGCGTTGCCGCTGATGGACTCACTGGCTCTGCTCAGGGCCACCGCGAAGGAGTACGGACACCATGACTGACCGAAGCATCCCGGACGCCGCGGCTCTGAGCGGCTGGCGCAAGTCTTCCCACAGCAGTCCGAACGCCGACAACTGCCTCGAAGTCCTCGACACCCACCCCGCCGGCATACCCGTACGCGACTCCAAGAACCCCCACGGCCCCGCCCTGCTCTTCACGGCGTCCCCCTGGGCCGTCTTCGTCGGGGCCGTGAAAATCGGAGAGCCCCCGACGGGCATTGCGGACAGTATCTGACCGCAAGGGTCCGTAACGTCGTCGGTGTCAGGCAGGGGGCAGGAACCCCGGCGGCTCCGGCGAAAGGCAGACGGTCATGGTCATGCACGTTCCCTCGGCAGAGTGCGGTGACGAGCGCGGGGCGCTGCTGGCGTTCCTGGAGGAGCAGCGCGGCGGCATCCGCCGTTCGGTGCTGGGGCTGACGGAGGAGCAGGCGTCCTCCCGGCCCAGCGCCAGTGAGCTGTCGCTGGCGGGGCTGGTCAAGCACGTCGCGGAGGTGGAGCAGGGCTGGGTCGCGCTGGCCAAGGGCGAGGAACGGGCCGTGCAGCGGGACCAGTCGAACTGGCACGAGTGCTTCCTGCTGGTGGGCGACGAGACCGTCGAGTCGCAGCTGGCGTACTGGGAGAAGGTCGCCGCCGAGACGGAGGCGTTCGTGCGGTCGGTGCCGAGCCTGGACGACAGCTTCCCGCTGCCCAGCGAGCCGTGGTTCCCGCCGGGTGAGCGCGTCTCCGTGCGCTGGCTGATGCTGCACCTGGTCCGTGAGACGGCCCGGCACGCCGGCCACGCCGACATCATCCGGGAGTCGCTGGACGGGAAGACGGCGTTCGAGCTGGTGGCGCAGGCGCAGCAGGGCTAGGGCCCGGTCCCGTGGAACGGGTGTGCCGGATCTAACCTGGTCGGCATGTCAGCGATCCGTCTCCTCGTGCTGGGCGCGGTGCGCCAGCACGGGCGGGCCCACGGCTACCAGGTGCGCTCCGACCTGGAGTACTGGGGCGCCCACGAGTGGTCCAACGCCAAGCCCGGCTCGATCTACCACGCCCTGAAGCAGCTGGCGAAGCAGGGACTGCTGCGCGCGCACGAGACCGCCCCGTCCACGGTCGGCGGCCCGCCCCGCGTCGAGTACGAGATCACCGGGGCGGGCACCGAGGAGTATCTGCGGCTGGTGCGCGACGCGCTGACGTCGTACGACCAGAAGGTGGACATGAAGTCCGCGGCGATCGGCTTCATGGTGGACCTCCCGCGCGGTGAGGCGGTGGCGCTGCTCCGGGAGCGGATCCGGCGGATCGAGGAGTGGCGCGCGGCCGTCACCGAGCACTACGTCCCCGAGGACGGGCCCGAACAGCTCGGGCACATCGGCGAGATCATGAACCTGTGGGTCCACACGGCCGACGCCGAGGCCGAGTGGACGCGGGGGCTGATCGAGCGCGTCGAGCGCGGTGCCTACACCTTCGCCGGCGAGGGCGAGCCGTTCGTCGGCGTCCTCGCCGAGGGTCAGCAGAACCCGTGGGCGACGGGGGAGCGTCACCCCGGGGACGATCGCTAATCAAGTTTGACCAGTGCAGGGTGCACCGCTACTCTGACGGTGCTAGTCAAGTTTGACTAATGGAGGAGCGGAAGACGTGACGGATCTCGCGATCAGCGTCGAGCGGGCCCGCAAGAGATACGGCGGGAAATCCGCGCTGGACGGCCTCGACCTGCGGGTCGCCCCGGGCACCGTGCACGGGGTGCTCGGACCCAACGGCGCGGGCAAGACCACCCTCGTCCGCGTCCTGTCCACGCTGCTGCGACCCGACTCCGGCCGGATCACGGTGGCCGGCCACGACGTCGTCAGCCAGGCACGTGCGGTACGCCGGAGCATCGGACTGCTCGGCCAGCACGCCGCGCTGGACGAGGACCTCGGCGGCCGCCAGAACCTGGAGCTGTTCGGCCGCCTCCACCACCTGGGCGCCCGCCACGCGCGCGTGCGTGCCGGCGAACTCCTGGAGCGCTTCGACCTCGCCGACACCGGCCGCAAGCCGGTGCGCGCCTACAGCGGCGGTATGCGGCGCCGCCTCGACCTCGCCGCCTCCCTCATCACCGAGCCCCGGGTCCTCTTCCTCGACGAGCCCACCACCGGCCTCGACCCGCGCGGCCGGGCCGAGGTCTGGGCCTCCGTCCGCTCCCTCGTCGGCGGCGGGACCACGGTGCTGCTCACCACCCAGTACCTGGAGGAGGCCGACCAGCTCGCCGACCGCATCGCGGTCGTCGACGCCGGCCGGGTCGTCGCCGACGGCACGGCCGACGAGCTGAAGGCGATGACCGGCGGCGACCGCATCGACGTCACCCTGCGCCGCGCGGGCGACCTGGGCGCCGCCGTCGCCCTGCTGCCGGTGCCCGCGTCCGGCGTCACCGTCGACGCCGACCGGCGGCTGCTCAGCGCGCCCGTCACCGACCGCATGGCCGCCCTCGCCGGGGTGCTGCGGGCCCTGACGGACGCCGGCATAGAGGCCGAGGACATCGCCCTGCGCCGCCCCACCCTCGACGAGGTGTTCCTGCACCTGACCGCAGACCCGGTGAAGGAGACCGTATGACCGCCCACGTCGTCACCGACTGCTGGACCATGACCCGCCGCGAACTCGCCCACTGGGCCCGCCAGCCCGTCCGGGTGGCCGTCGGCGTGCTCTTCTCCGTGCTGCTCCTGCTGATGTTCGGCTACCTCGTCGGCGGCGGCCGGGGCGTCGACGGCGAGTACCTCGACTACCTGGTGCCCGGCATGCTCGCCCTCACGATGGCGTTCGGCCTGGAGTCGACCATGCTCGCCGTCACCCAGGACCTCGACAAGGGCGTCGTCGACCGCTTCCGCTCCCTGCCGATGGCCAACGGCGCCGTCCTGGTGGGCCGGTCGGCCGCCGACATGCTGCAGTCCGTGCTCGCCCTCGCCGTGATGGTCGCGGTGGCCTTCGCCCTCGGCTGGCGCGTCCACGGGGGCCCCGCCGCCTTCCTCGGCGCGCTCGGCCTGCTCCTGCTGTTCCGGTTCGCCATGCTGTGGATCGGCATCCACCTGGCCCTGGTCGCCGGGCGGCCGGAGATGGTGCAGACCGTGCAGATCCTGGTCTGGCCGGTCGGCTTCCTGTCCAACGCCTTCGCCACGCCCGACGCCATGCCCGGCTGGCTGGGCACCGCCGTCGAGTGGAACCCGCTGTCCCAGACGGCCACGGCGGTGCGGGACCTGTTCGACGGCCCCGGCGGCGAGGCCGGACACCTCTGGGCGGCCGTCGTATGGCCGCTCGGGCTGCTGGCGGTGTTCCTGCCGCTGGCGGTACGCCGGTTCGCCCGGCTGGACCGCTGACCGGGGGGAGCGCGGCGGCAGGTGGTGCTCCGGGACCCGGGCTTGCACCTCACGCGACGTGAGGACCCATGGTGGACCACGTACCGAGAAGGGAGCGGAAGTGAGCCACCCCGCAGGACAGGACTACTCCGTGGGCCAGGTCGCCGGCTTCGCCGGGGTCACGGTGCGCACCCTGCACCACTACGACGACATCGGCCTGCTCGTCCCCAGCGAGCGCAGCCACGCGGGCCACCGGCGTTACACCGACGCCGATCTCGACCGGCTGCAGCAGATCCTGTTCTACCGGGAGCTCGGCTTCCCGCTCGACGAGGTCGCCGTCCTGCTCGACGACCCGGACGCGGACCCGCGCGCACACCTGCGCCGGCAGCACGAACTGCTGACCGCCCGGATCGAGAAGCTGCGCAAGATGGCGGCGGCCGTGGAGCACGCCATGGAGGCACGCACGATGGGCATCAACCTCACCCCCGAGGAACGGTTCGAGGTCTTCGGCGACAAGGACCCCGAGCAGTACGCCGAGGAGACCGAGCGGCGCTGGGGCGGGACCGACGCGTACGCCGAGTCGCAGCGCCGCGCGGCCCGCTACACCAAGGAGGACTGGAAGCGCATCA
Source organism: Streptomyces sp. bgisy159 (assembly GCF_057707805.1). Taxonomy (NCBI): domain Bacteria; kingdom Bacillati; phylum Actinomycetota; class Actinomycetes; order Kitasatosporales; family Streptomycetaceae; genus Streptomyces; species Streptomyces sp. bgisy159. The sequence goes on from NZ_JBYIQX010000004.1 coordinate 210,638, forward strand.
CGGCGGAGGTCGACGACTGGAGCCGGCGCTACACCGAGCTGGTGGCGTCGGGCCGGCCGCCGACCGGCGAGGCCGCCATGGACCTCGCCGAGGAGCACCGCGGGCACCTCGCCTCGTGGTACTTCGACTGCCCGTACGAGATGCACCGCTGCCTGGGGGAGATGTACGTCTCCGACGAGCGGTTCAAGGCGTACTACGACGGCATGCACGAGGGGCTCGCCGAGCACCTCAGGGACGCGATCCTCGCCAACGCCGACCGGCACTCGGAGTGACGTCCTGGCTCGGGGGCGGCCCTACGGTCACTCCTGGGCCAGGACCACCGCCGTGCCGTACGCGCACACCTCGGTGCCGACGTCCGACGCCTCCGTCACGTCGAAGCGGAACATCAGCACGCCGTTCGCGCCCCGCGCGCGTGCCTGCTCGACGAGGCGTTCCATCGCCTGGTTCCGCGTCTCCACGAGCGTCTTCGTCAGGCCCTTCAGCTCACCGCCGATCATCGACTTGAGACCGGCGCCGATCTGACTGCCCAGGTGCCGGGAGCGCACGGTCAGCCCGAAGACCTCGCCGATCACCTCCTGCACCCGGTACCCGGGCACGTCGTTCGTCGTCACGACCAGTACATCCGGCCGGGGTCCCTGGCCGCCGCCGTATTCCTCGATACCCATGTCCACAGCTTTGTCCGGGGGCGGGCAGGGTGCATCCTGGGATCACCCATGGAACCCGGGCCGTGGCGGCTGCGTTGTACGTTGGGGCAGCCAGCCCCACGCCCGCATCCCACAGCAGGAGCCACAGACCCGTGACCACGCTTGCGCTCGGCCCCGAGTGGCTCAGCCCGGACTATCTGATCGAGACCTTCAGCCTGCCCGGCATCCTGCTGATCGTCTTCGCCGAGTCCGGGCTGTTCGCCTTCCTGCCCGGCGACTCCCTGCTGTTCACCGCAGGTCTCTTCGTGGCCGAGGGGGACTACATCAGCCAGCCGCTGTGGCTGGTCTGCACGCTGATCGTGCTCGCCGCCGTCCTCGGCGACCAAGTCGGTTACATGATCGGCAAGTTCCTCGGCCCCAAGCTCTTCAACCGGCCCAACTCCAAGCTCTTCAAACAGGAGAACCTGGACAAGGCCCACGAGTTCATGGAGAAGTACGGCCCGAAGGCCATCGTGCTGGCCCGCTTCGTGCCCATCGTGCGCACCTTCGCGCCGATCGTGGCCGGCGCCGGCCGCATGAAGTACCGCACCTTCCTGTCGTACAACATCGTCGGCGGTGTCGCCTGGGGCACGGGTGTCACCCTCGCGGGTTACTGGCTGGGCCAGATCGACGCCATCAAGAAGAACGTCGAGGCGATCCTCGTCCTGATCGTCCTGGTCTCCGTCGTCCCGATCATCATCGAGTACCTGCGTGAACGCTCGAAGAAGAAGCGCGCCGCCGCCCAGACCCCGGCCACCCCGGCCCCGGCCGCCCAGGTCCAGCAGGCCCCGTACCCGGTGACGGACGACGCGACCACCCAGCTCCGCCGCATCCCCGCAGCCGACCCCCAGCCGCAGCCTCAGCAGCAGCCCCGGCAGCAGCCCCGGCAGTACGACCAGAACCAGTACTACGGCCAGCAGTACGGCGGGCCCGAGCAGTACCCCCAGCCCCAGCAGCAGCCCCAGGGCAACGGCTACTACCAGCAGACCAACGGCCAGTACCCGTACGACCAGAGCCAGGGGCAGGGCGGCTACTAGCCCTCGCCCTGAGGGCGCGGGGGAGCCGCGCGGACGGCCGTGCCCGCCCGGCGCTCCCGGGCGGACACGGCCGCCCGGACTCCGCCGCGCCCGCTCAGAAGCCGCGCGTCCGCTTGGCGGCCCGGCGCTTCTCCACGGACACCCGCAGGAACATCCGGGACATCTCCGAACCCAGGTTCACGCCGATCGCGATGGCCATCGCCAGCGCCGCCGCCTTGGTCAGCGAGGCGATCCCCGCGTCCACCTCGTTCTGCGCGATGGACAGCACCCCGAAGTACGTCGCCGAACCGGGCAGCAGCGGCCCGATCGCCGCGGTGGTGAACGGCAGCGCCGAAGCGAACCGGTGCCGCGCCAGCAACTGCCCGAACAGCCCGACCAACCCGGCCGCCGCGGCCGTGGCGGCGACCGGCGAGATGTCCCCCGCGTAACGCATCGCGCCGTAGACCACCCAGGCGACTCCCCCGTTGAGGGTCACCGCGACCACCGTCGACCGCTCCTGCTGCAACAGCACCGCGAAGGTCAGCGACAGCACCATGGAAGCGGCGATCTGCCACACCGGGCGCTCGACGCTGCCCAGCTGCGCGTCGGGGCTGAACCGGGCGCCCAGGTTCACGCCCAGGAAGAGCACCACGAGCACCCCGACGACGATGCCCACGAGGAAGTACATGACCTCCAGCAGACGCGCGGCGGCCGTGATGTAGAAACCGGTCAGCCCGTCCTGCACGCCCGCCACCAGCGCCCGCCCCGGCAACAGCGCGAACAGCCCACCGGTGATGACCGCGGACGCCTTCACGTCGACGTGCGCCAGGTTCAGCGCCACCCCCATCGCGGCCGGCGGCATCGCGGCGACCAGGAACTGGTAGAACTCCGGCAGCCCGCGCCCCGCGCACAACCACGCCAGCCGGTCGCCGAGCATCGCCCCGACCGCCGCCGCCACGAACACCAGCGGGCCACCGCCGACCAGCACCGAGGCCGCCCCCGCGAGCAGCCCGCTCGCCGAGGTGAGCACCCAGGTCGGGTACGGGTGCCGGTTGCGGCGTATCTCCGCCAGACGCCGGTACGCCTCCTCCAGGGAGACGCTGGTCTCCGCGTCGGTGAGGTCGTCCACCAGCCGGAACACGGCCGCCAGCCGCGTGTAGTCGGTGCCCCGGCGCCGCACCGTGCGCGACGCCGTCACCGGGTCCTCCACCAGCGACGGCTGGTACGAGATCGACAGCAGCGTGAAGGTCACGTTCGGCTCGCAGCGGTCCAGCCCGTAGCTGCGGCACACCGCGAACATGGCGGCCTCGACGTCCTCGGCGCCCTCGCCGCCCGCCAGCAGCAGCTCGCCGAGCCGCAGCGTCAGGTCGAGCACGCGCGGCACCGCCGGGACGTCCTCCTCCGCTTTCTGCACGGGTTCGGGCGCGGGCCGGTCGGCCACCGACATGCGCAGCATCGTGCGCATCCGGTGCTGCCAGGGCACGTCCCCGGCCAGAGCGACCGCCGGTATCCCGGCGGGAGGCGTGAAGGCGGGCGGGGCGTTGCGCGAGCCGTACGTGCTGGGCGGGGTGAACGCCGAGCCCTCCGGCTCGGCCGGGGGCGGATGCGGGACGTCCAGGCCCTCGGGAAGGGCGAACTCGGACGTGGTCTCCGACTCGCCGCCGCCCTTCGGGACCCCCAGCCCCCGGGGAATGGCGAACTCCGACGTCAGCTCGGCGTCGTAGACACCCTGCGCCTCGTCCGACTGTGGCTTGCGGTCCTCCGTCTCCGGCACTGAGCAACGCTCCCTGAACGACACCTTCCGTGAGCCCTCAGTATGCGCACACACGGCGAAGGGGCCGCACACACGCGCGTGCGGCCCCTCTCAGCGGCGTTGGCCGAAGGCCCGCGGGCTCTCCGGCAGACGGCCGGGCTCAGTGGCCGCCCTGCTCCTTGAAGCGCTTGTAGGACCGCTCGATCTCGATCTCGGCGTCGGTGCGGCCGACCCAGTTGGCGCCCTCGACGGACTTGCCGGGCTCCAGGTCCTTGTACACCTCGAAGAAGTGCTGGATCTCCAGGCGGTCGAACTCCGACACGTGGTGGATGTCACGCAGGTGCTCCACCCGCGGGTCGGTCGCCGGCACGCACAGCAGCTTGTCGTCGCCGCCGGCCTCGTCGGTCATGCGGAACATGCCGATCGCGCGGCAGCGGATCAGGCAGCCCGGGAACGTCGGCTCGTCCAGGATGACCAGCGCGTCCAGCGGGTCGCCGTCCTCGCCGAGGGTGTTCTCGACGAAGCCGTAGTCGGTCGGGTAGGCGGTCGAGGTGAAGAGTCGACGGTCCAGGCGGATCCGACCGGTCTCGTGGTCCACCTCGTACTTGTTGCGCGAACCCTTCGGGATCTCGATCGTGACGTCGAACTCCACCGGTGGCTCCTCCATGATCAGCACATACTTCGGGTGATTAAGTGTCCCTCACGCAGGTGTGTGATCGCGAAAGGGGCTGGTGGTCGTGCCAGAACTGAGGCCTTGGCGGGCCGCGAGACCGCACGCGGTGCGGGTCGCCGCCGCCGTACGACCACGCGTCGCGCGGCTGTCCGCAGCCGCCAAGCCGCAGTTCACACGGCTCGCGCAGGTCGCGGGACCGCTGCTCGCACGAGTGCCGCGAACCATCGGGCCGCGCCTCGCGATCACGAGGCCGAAGGCCGTCAGGACCTGGCGGTACACCGCGGGTGCGGCCACGGCCGGGCTGGCACTGGCCGCCGGGGTGGTGACCGCCGCCGGCCCCTGGGACTCCTCGGGTCAGCGTACGGCCGAGCGGGACCGCGCCGCCGCCCAGGGCCGTACGGGTGGCGCAGATCACGGCCGCCCGCCGTCCGGCCCCCGTCCGGCCGCCCCGCGTCCCGCGCCCAGCGCCGTCGCCGTCCTCACCGGCCTGGGCGGCACCGCCGCCGGGACCGGACGGTCCGCCCCCGGCTCCGTGCCCGACCCGGCCGCCCTGACGGCCGTCCTGGACCCGCTGCTGGACGTCCCGGCGCTCGGCGGCCGGCACGCCGCCGCGGTCGTCGACGTGGCCACCGGCCGGCTCCTGTACGGCGCCGCCGACGGGGCCGGCCGGGCTCTGACCCCCGCTTCCACCACCAAGATCGCCACCGCGGTCGCCGCGCTCTCCGCGATGGGCCCCGACCACCGCCTGACCACGCGCGCGTCCCTGGAGGCCGACACCGGGGAACTCATCCTCGTCGGCGGCGGCGACCCCACCTTGACCGCCAGGGCGGCCGCGGACGGCTGGGCCAGCCTGCGCACCCTGGCCGCGGACACCGCCGCCGCGCTGAAGAAGCGCGGCATCACCCGGGTCACGCTGTCCTACGACACCAGCCTGTACGCCGGCACCCGGATTCACCCCATCGGGGTCAACCCCAACCTGGCCCCGGTCACCGCACTGATGGTCGACGAGGCCCGCACCGACGACTCGACGAGCGGACCGGCGCGCCGGGCGGCCGACCCGGCCGCGGACGCCGCACGCCGCTTCGCGGACCTCCTGCACAAGGCCGGCGTCACGACGACCTCCCCCGGCCCGTCCAAGGCCACCGCCCGCGCGCGGACACTGGCCGCCGTCTCCTCGCCGCCGCTGTCCGACGTGGTCGAGCGGATGCTGACCAACAGCGACAACGACATCGCCGAGGCCCTCGCCCGGCACACCGCCCTCGCGAGCGGCGAACGCGCCGACTTCGCCGGCGGCGGCCGCGCGATCCGCGCCCGGCTGGAACGGCTCGGGCTGCCCCTGGCCGGAGTCCGCTTCCAGGACGGCAGCGGCCTCGACCGGCGCGACCGGCTCACCCCGAAGCTCCTCACCGCGCTCCTCGTCAAGGCCGCCGACCCGGCCCACCCGGAACTGCGCACCGTCCACACCGGCCTGCCCGTGGCCGGCTTCACCGGCACCCTGGCCGGCCGGTACGCGCAGGGCGCGGCGGGTGTCGTACGCGCCAAGACGGGCACCCTGACCGGTGTCAACACCCTGGCCGGCACGGTCGTGGACACCGACGGCAGGCTCCTGGCCTTCGCCCTCCTCGCCTCCGACACCACGAACGCCGGGGCCGCCCAGGCCGCGCTGGACCGCGCGGCCACGGCGCTGGCGGCGTGCGGGTGCCGGTGACACCCGCCGAGCCCGTCGGGGCCATGGGCCCCGCCGGTCAGCGGCCCGCCCGCCGACCGTGGCACCCGCCCACGGGCACGGGCCTCGCGTCCGTGGCCTGCCCCCGGCCGCGGGGCTCACGTACGGTTGACGCATGACGAGCATCGGTGGTGCGGAGATGGTCGACTGGAATCTCGCGGTGGCGACCGCGACCCGCCTCGTACGGCCGGGTCCGGAGGTGAGCCGCGACGAGGCCAGGGCCGTCGTCGCGGAGCTGCGCCGGCACGCCAAGGCCTCCGAGGAACACGTCCGGGGCTTCACCCGGATGGGCACCGAGGAGACCCACGACACCCCGGTCCTCGTCGTCGACCGCCCCGGCTGGATCCGGGCCAACGTCGCGGGCTTCCGGGAGATCCTCAAGCCCCTCCTCGAGAAGATGCAGGAGCGGCGCGGCAACAGCACCGGCGGCGCGGTCCTGGGCGCCGTCGGCGGCAAGGTCACCGGCGTGGAACTCGGCATGCTGCTGTCGTTCCTCGCGTCCCGCGTCCTCGGCCAGTACGAGACGTTCGCCCCCGCCACGCGCGAGCTGCCCGCCGGGGAGAACGGCGGCGGCCGGCTGCTCCTGGTCGCGCCGAACATCGTCCACGTGGAGCGCGAACTCGACGTCGAGCCGCACGACTTCCGCCTGTGGGTCACTCTGCACGAGGAGACGCACCGCACCCAGTTCTGCGCCGTGCCCTGGCTGCGCGACCACCTGGAGGGCGAAATCCAGTCTTTCTTGGGGGAGACCGACGTCGACCCCATGACCTTCCTGGAGCGCGTCCGGGAAGCCGCCCAGTCCCTGGCCGGGGGCCGCCCGGAGGGCGAGGAGGACGACGGCGGGCACTCCCTGGTCGAGCTGGTGCAGACCCCGGCGCAGCGGGAGATTCTCGGCCGTCTCACCGCCGTGATGTCCCTGCTGGAGGGCCACGCCGACTTCGTGATGGACGGCGTCGGCCCGGACGTCGTGCCGACCGTCGCCGAGATCCGCGAGAAGTTCCAGCAGCGGCGCGCCAAGGGCGCCTCCCGCCTGGATCTCGCGCTGCGCAAGCTCCTGGGACTGGACGCCAAGCTCCGGCAGTACCGGGACGGCGAACGCTTCGTACGGGCCGTCGTCGGCCAGGTCGGCATGGACGGCTTCAACCGGGTGTGGACCTCACCGAACACCCTCCCCACCAAGGCCGAGATCGCCGAACCGGCGGACTGGATCGCGCGGGTGCATCGCAAGGCCGAGTCGTGAGCCCCTCGCGGCCGCGGTGAACCGGATTCGGCCGACGGCAGGCGAACGCCCCCGCAATCACCCGTCCGAGGGACCGTGAGCCCTGGGCAGGCGTGCAATGCTCGGGGAACGGCCCGGTTCTGTCACCATCTACACACTCTGAGTGACCGGCCTCGGGCTCACCCCCCGAACTCCACGAAGGGAACCGGACATGGGTCCCCATCCTGCGGTCGCGGCGATACGCCTGGCGGTCCGCCGCGTCCTTCACGACCTCCTCACCGAACAAGCCTCCGCCACCACGGGCACGGCTCCCGCACTCCCGGCAGTCGCCCCCGTCCCGGCCCCGGCGGGCACCGGCGCCGCGCCGGCACCGTTCGGCGGCGCGCCGACTGATCCCAGCTCGGCGCCGACGGGTCCCGGCAACGCGTCAGCGGGTCCCCGCAACCCGTCAGCGGGTCCCGGTACCGCGCCGGTCGATCCCGGCGGTGCGGCCACGGCTCCCGGCTCCGCAGCGGTGGGCATCGGCTCCGCCCGGGCGGGCACCGGCGCCGCCACGACCGGGGGCGGCACCCTCTCCGCCCCGCGCACCGTTTCCTCCTCACCCACCGTCCCTGACGGCGCCGACCCTCATGGCGCCGACTTCGGCGGTGCCGGGTCCGGTGGTGCGGGGGCTTACGGTGGCGGGTCCGGTGGCGCGGAGGCGTACGGTGCCGGGTCCCTCGGCGCTGGGCGTCCGGGTGGCGAGCCCCGCGGCGCCGGCCGCCAGAACCTCGCCGCAGGGCGCCCCGCGGCACCGCTCGTCCTCGTCGCCTGCTCCGGCGGCGCCGACTCGATGGCGCTCGCCTCCGCCCTCGCCTTCGAAGCCCCCCGGCTCGGCATCCGCGCGGGCGGCATCACCGTCGACCACGGCCTGCAGCCGGGCTCCGACCTTCGCGCCGCCGAAGTCGTCCTGCGCCTGCGCGAGCTCGGCCTGGACCCCGTGGAGTCCACCGCCGTCACCGTGGGCCGCGAGGGCGGGCCCGAGGCCGCCGCCCGGGACGCCCGGTACGCCGCCCTGGACGCCGCCGCCGAACGCCACGGCGCCGCCGCCGTCCTGCTCGGCCACACCCGCGACGACCAGGCGGAGACCGTCCTCCTCGGCCTCGCCCGCGGCTCCGGCATCCGCTCCCTGTCCGGTATGGCCGCGGTCTCGGGGGCCGACGGCCGCTACCGGCGCCCCTTCCTCCAGCTCGACCGGCAGACCGCCCGCAAGGCCTGCATGGTCCAGTCCCTGCCCGTCTGGGACGACCCGCACAACGCCGACCCGGCCTACACCCGCTCCCGGCTCCGCCACGAAGGCCTGCCCGCCCTGGAGAAGGCGCTCGGCAAGGGCGTCGTCGAGGCCCTCGCCCGTACGGCCCAGCTCTCCCGTGACGACGCCGACGCCCTCGACGAATGGGCCGGCCAGGCCGACGCCACCGTCCGCGACGCCGCCGGCCTCCTGGAGTGCGCCAAGCTCTACGCCCTCCCGCCCGCCGTCCGCCGCCGGATCCTGCGCCGCGCCGCCATCGGGGCCGGCGCCCCGGCCGGCTCCCTGTTCGCCCGCCACATCGAGGAAGTCGACCGGCTGATCACCGGCTGGCGCGGCCAGGGAGCCATCAACCTCCCCGGCAAAGTCGTCGCCCGGCGCCAGGGTGGCAGACTGGTGATTCGGCAAGGCTGAATCCCGACTCCCCGACCGGGGGCGGGACCCGACCCCGACCCCAACGGGGCCGGAAGCCGGTGGCCGTAAGTGCGGGACGACCGAAAGTGATGCGGGTGGACGCGAAAGACATGGGTGCCGACCTCAAGCAGGTGCTCATCACCAAGGAAGAGATCGACGCCAAGCTGGCGGAGCTGGCCGCGAAGATCGACGCGGAGTACGCGGGCAAGGACCTGCTCATCGTCGGCGTCCTCAAGGGCGCGGTGATGGTCATGGCCGACCTCGCCCGAGCGCTGTCCACCCCCGTCACCATGGACTGGATGGCCGTGTCCTCCTACGGCGCGGGCACCCAGTCCTCCGGCGTCGTGCGGATCCTCAAGGACCTCGACACCGACATCAAGGGCAGGCACGTCCTGATCGTCGAGGACATCATCGACTCCGGGCTGACCCTGTCCTGGCTGATCAACAACCTCGGCTCGCGCGAGCCCGCCTCCCTGAAGGTGTGCACCCTGCTGCGCAAGCCCGACGCCGCCAAGGTCGCCATCGACGTGGAGTGGGTCGGCTTCGACATCCCCAACGAGTTCGTCGTCGGCTACGGCCTGGACTACGCCGAGAAGTACCGCAACCTGCCGTTCGTCGGTACGCTCGCGCCCCACGTCTACGGCGGCTGAGCCGTCCGTGCCCGGTCGCTGAGCCGGACGGGCCAGTCTTGTCAGACGATCGGGAACCCCAGCGGGTTCCGCACCGTTGGAGCATGCAGACGGCGTCACCGGCCTCTCCGTGCGGCTTCGGGCCACCATGCTGGGGTACCGTCAGAAGAACTGTCTTATCAAACTCACTATGGCAGGAGGGACGGGGCGGCACCGCTCCGTGTGGATGGACGTGAAGCGATACTTCCGTGGGCCGGTCATGTGGATCGTGCTGGCCGTCCTTGCCGTGGTCGTGTTGATGCAGGTCGTCGGCGATTCCGGCGGCTACAAGACGGTGGACACCGGCCAGGTCGTCCAGGCCATCAACGACAACAAGGTCGAGTCGGCCAAGCTGACCACCGGTGACGAGCAGACCATCAAGGTCACGCTCAAGGACGGTGTGAAGGTCGAGGACAGCTCGAAGATCCAGGCGAGCTACATCGGCGACCAGGGCGTGACCATCGCCAACACGCTGCAGACCAAGTACCAGGACAAGCAGATCCCGGACGGCTACACCGTCTCACCGTCGAAGCAGAACCCGTTCGTCGGGATCCTGCTCTCGCTGCTCCCCTTCGTTCTCATCGTCGTCGTGTTCCTGTTCCTGATGAACCAGATGCAGGGCGGCGGCTCCCGGGTGATGAACTTCGGCAAGTCGAAGGCCAAACTCATCACCAAGGACACCCCGAAGACGACGTTCACCGACGTCGCGGGCTGCGACGAGGCCGTCGAGGAGCTCCACGAGATCAAGGAGTTCCTGCAGGAGCCGGCGAAGTTCCAGGCCGTCGGCGCCAAGATCCCCAAGGGCGTGCTGCTCTACGGCCGCCCCGGCACCGGCAAGACGCTGCTCGCCAGGGCCGTCGCCGGCGAGGCCGGTGTGCCGTTCTACTCGATCTCCGGTTCCGACTTCGTCGAGATGTTCGTCGGTGTCGGTGCCTCCCGGGTCCGTGACCTGTTCGAGCAGGCCAAGGCGAACGCCCCCGCGATCGTGTTCGTCGACGAGATCGACGCCGTCGGCCGCCACCGCGGCGCCGGCCTGGGCGGCGGTCACGACGAGCGCGAGCAGACCCTGAACCAGCTGCTCGTCGAGATGGACGGCTTCGACGTCAAGGGCGGCGTGATCCTCATCGCCGCGACGAACCGGCCCGACATCCTCGACCCGGCCCTTCTGCGGCCCGGCCGCTTCGACCGCCAGATCGCGGTCGACCCGCCGGACCTGCAAGGCCGTCTGGAGATCCTCAAGGTTCACCAGAAGGGCAAGCCGGTCGCACCCGACGTCGACCTCGCGGCGGTCGCCCGCCGTACGCCGGGCTTCACCGGCGCCGACCTGTCGAACGTGCTGAACGAGGCGGCGCTGCTCACGGCCCGCAGCGACAGGAAACTCATCGACAACCAGATGCTGGACGAGGCCATCGACCGCGTCGTGGCGGGCCCGCAGAAGCGGACCCGGATCATGTCGGACAAGGAGAAGAAGATCACCGCGTACCACGAGGGCGGTCACGCCCTGGTCGCGGCGGCTTCCCCGAACGCCGATCCGGTCCACAAGATCACGATCTTGTCCCGCGGCCGCGCCCTCGGCTACACCATGGTCCTGCCGGACGAGGACAAGTACTCGACCACGCGCAACGAGATGCTCGACCAGCTCGCCTACATGCTGGGCGGGCGGGCGGCCGAGGAACTGGTCTTCCACGACCCGACCACGGGCGCCGCGAACGACATCGAGAAGGCCACCACCACGGCCCGCGCGATGGTCACCCAGTACGGCATGACCGAGCGTCTGGGCGCCATCAAGTTCGGCGGCGACAACACCGAGCCGTTCCTCGGCCGTGAGATGGCCCACCAGCGCGACTACTCGGAAGAGGTCGCCGCCCTGGTGGACGAGGAAGTCAAGAAGCTCATCGAGAACGCGCACAACGAGGCCTGGGAGATCCTGGTCGAGAACCGCGACGTCCTCGACAACCTCGTCCTGGCCCTCCTGGAGAAGGAGACGCTCGGCAAGGAGGAGATCGCCGAGATCTTCGCGCCGATCGTCAAGCGCCCGCCGCGGCCCGCCTGGACCGGTTCCTCGCGGCGCACGCCGTCCACCCGTCCGCCGGTGCTCTCCCCGAAGGAGCTCGCCCTGACGAACGGCGCCAACGGCGTGACCCCCGCGATCTCCACCGCAAAGTCCACGGCCGTCGACCCCGCCCCCGCGGTGGAGCCGACCCCCGAGGACCGCCCGGAGAGCTGACTCACGGCCGGGGCCGCCCGATACGGCCCCACCAGGCCCGGAATGGATGCCGCGCCCCCCAGGTTCTAGCCTGGGGGGCGCGGCATCGCGTTGTGCGTGCATGTCCGCCCGCAGATCGACACGCGTTCGCGCACGCGTGACCCGCACAGGAACGAGGCTTCACATGACCGACCCCGTGACGCTGGACGGCGAGGGCACTATCGGCGAGTTCGACGAGAAGCGCGCCGAGAACGCCGTACGGGAACTCCTGATCGCGGTCGGTGAGGACCCGGACCGAGAGGGCCTCAGGGAGACGCCGGCGCGGGTGGCGCGGGCCTACCGGGAGATATTCGCGGGGCTGTGGCAGCAGCCCGAGGACGTGCTGACGACCACTTTCGACCTGGGCCACGACGAGATGGTGCTGGTCAAGGACATCGAGGTGTTCTCAACCTGCGAACACCACCTGGTGCCGTTCCGGGGCGTGGCACACGTCGGCTACATCCCGGCGACCACCGGAAAGATCACCGGCCTGTCGAAGCTGGCCCGGCTGGTCGACGTGTTCGCTCGCCGGCCCCAGGTGCAGGAGCGTCTCACCACGCAGATCGCGGACTCCCTGATGGACATTCTGGAGCCGCGTGGGGTGATCGTCGTGATCGAGTGCGAGCACATGTGCATGTCCATGCGGGGCATCCGCAAGCCGGGCGCCAAGACCATCACCTCCGCGGTGCGCGGCCAACTGCGGGACGCGGCCACCCGCAACGAGGCGATGAGCTTGATCATGGCCCACTGAACCGGCTGCCGGTCGGTTCCGGCATCGTCCGCCGGTGGTCCGCTGCCGTTGGCTCCCGGCCCGCTCACCGGTCCGCCGAGTACCCGCCTACGGGGCGGGGCAGCGGCTGACGCCAGTCGCCCAGGGTCGTGAGGAGACACGCGCGGGCCAGACGGCGTACGTCGTCCCACGCGGGGTCCGTGGACAGGGCGTCGGCCCACAGGCCGGTGCGGCTGACGGCATCGATCTTGCCGAGGCGGCGGCCGATGGCCCGGAGGGCGCGCAGGCTCCCGGCTTCGATGGCTCCGCGCTCGGCGAGTCCTTCGCCGACTCGGCAGAGGAGTTCCGTCTCCGCGATGAGGGACTCCGTCTCCAGCTCGCGTTCGCCCAGCCAGGCGATCTGGGCCTCGCCGTCGGCTGCGAGAAGGGCCAGGAGGCGGAGCGTCCAGGTGCGCAGGTGGGCGTCGCCGAGTCGGTTCATCCCCGCAGGATCGCAGCCCGCCCACCACCCGAGGCGCCGTCCGGCCCGCCGGCCCCGGTGACGCTCACGCCGGGGAGGCCGCCCCCGAGTTCCGGTCGTCGTCCTCGGGCAGTCGGCAGACCCGCTCCAGGAAGACCGCCGCCGCTATCACCGCGATGCCTGCGACGACCGAGAAACCGGCGTAGATGGCCTGGTCGCGGCGGGCCGGCACGTCGAGGAACTCCAGGAGGAAGACGCCCGTGCCGCCGTACATGCCGGCGACGAGGGCCGCGACCAGGGCGCTGGCCTGCCCGAAGACGACCGCGCGGGCCGCCATCAACGGGTCCACGCCCTTCGCCTCCGGGCGGCGCTCGCGCTGCGCCTTCAGCCGGGCGCGCAGCGACACGGCCGTCGCCAGCAGCACCACGGCGATCAGGGCCAGCACGATGGGCGCGGCCAGGGGGACGGCGGGCAGGCTCCCGAGCGAGTTCCACAGGCGGGCACCCGCCCAGGACAGGACGCCGGCGACGAGGAAGACGCCGACCAGCGTCCTGATGCGCAGCTCTCTCACGGTGTTCCTTCAGCTCCCCCGACTGGGCCCGACGTACGCGCGGTTCTGTCGACCTTAACGACTACTCGGGCAGGTGGAGTTCCAGGTCCTCGCGGGGAGCGACCCCCTCCCGGGTGACGGTGTCCAGCAGCGTGGCGACCGGTCCGCGGCCCGGCAGGGTGGCGCCCGGGTCCACGTCGTGCCAGGGGGCGAGGACGAAGGCCCGTTCGTGCGCGCGCGGGTGGGGGAGCGTGAGCTGCGGGTCCTCGGAGACGACATCGGCGTACGCCACGATGTCGACGTCCAGGGTGCGGGCACCCCAGCGTTCCTCGCGCACCCGGTGGAAGGCCTCCTCGACCGCGTGGGCCCGCTCCAGCAGGGAGGACGGGGGCAGGGTCGTCTTCAGGACGACGACCGCGTTGAAGTACGAGGGCTGGCTGCCCGGTTCCACACCCCAGGGCTCGGTCTCGTACACCGGCGAGACGGCCTTGATGCGCACGCCCGGCGTGTCCTCCAGGGCGTCGATGGCGCCCTGGAGCGTCTCCAGCCGGTTCCCGAGGTTGGCGCCGAGCGAGATCACCGCCCGTTGCGGGTTGTGCAGCGTGGTGTCGGCGGCGTCGACCTTCTCGACGACGGAGGCGGGTACCGGCTGTACGGTCGGGTCGCTGGGACCCTTGATGAAGGGTGCAGTCATACTCGGCTCCGGATGATGGTGACGGTCACGTCGTCGAAGGGGACCGTGATCGGGGCGTCCGGTTTGTGGACGCTGACCTCGACCTGCTGGACCCCCTCGTGCTTCAGGCAGGCCTGGGCGATGCGCTCGGCGAGCGTCTCGATGAGGTTCACGGGCTCGCCCTCCACGACGGCCACGACCTCCTCCGCCACGATGCCGTAGTGCACGGTCTTCGCCAGGTCGTCGTCGGCCGCGGCCGGGCGGGTGTCCAGGCCGAGGACGAGGTCCACGACGAAGGTCTGGCCCTTCTCGCGTTCCTCGGGGAACACCCCGTGGTACCCGCGGGCCCTCAGGCCGCGCAGCGCGACACGATCCACGCGAATCACTCCTGCAATCGTCGGTGACGGCCGGTCACTGCCGTGTGCGGGCGGCATACCGGCCTCGAACGAATCTACCTGCGGGCACTGACGGGGCCGGGCCGCGGGGGCGCGGGTCCGGCCGGGTCCAGGAGGTTTCACCGTGCGTTTCCCCTGGAGAATCCGGCGGCTCACGGGTTGGTAGCCGCCCTTACCCGCAGGCCGGTGATCCCAACCACTTCTTGGTCCTTGCGGGGCCGTCAGGCGGGTGACTCGTCCTCTTCCTCCCCTTCGGTCTCCGCCAGTACGGGGGAGGCGTGGTGGGACCAGATCTTCCAGCCGTCCGAGGTGCGGCGGAACACGTTGGTGGCGACCACCAGCTGGCCCACGAGCGGCCCCAGCTCCTCGCCGGCCGCGGGCGCCGGACCGCCGCTGAGGATGTTCTCGGTGCAGGTCACCAGGGCTGTGTCGCCGGTGACCGAGACGTGGACGTCGGTGAGGAAGAACTGGATGTAGTCCGTGTTCGCCATGATCAGCGCATACGACCTGAGGACGTCGCCGCGGCCGGTCAGCACCGGCCAGCCGGGGTGCACGCAGGAGATCACACCGCTGTCGGCCGGGTCGTGGTACTCCTCGTCGACGCCGAGGTCGCCCGGGGTCAGCCAGAGTGACGACAGCGTCTCGAAGTCGCCCCGCTCCATGGCTTCGTAGAAGGCGGTGTTGGCGGCCTCGACCTGTTCCACGTCGGTATGGGGGGCGCTCACCGCTGTCCTTCCCCACGCGGCGCACCACCGGTCCCCGGCGCGCGGGGGAGGCCGTGCGCCCCGGGAGCTTCCCGGGGGCCGGGCGCGTCGGCGGGCTCGGGCGCCCCGCGCTCGGGGCTGGGGACCGGCGCGGGCGATCCGTCGCGCGCCGGGTTCCCCGCGTGTGGGCCGGGCGTGCGGGTGTCGTCACGTGCCCCGCGCTCGTTGTGCGGGCCCGGCGCGCTTCCTGCGGCACGCGCCCCTTCCACCGCGCGTGCGACCCGTACGGCGTCCGCTGTGGCGTGGACGTCGTGGACGCGGACCGCCCAGGCGCCGGAGTGGGCCGCGAGGGCGGACACGGCGGCGGTGGCGGCGTCGCGCTCGCGGGCGGGGGGCGGGGCGGCGTCCGGGCCGGCGAGGACGCGACCGAGGAAGCGTTTCCGGGAGGCGGCGACGAGCAGGGGGTGGCCGAGCGTGTGCAGGCGGTCGAGGTGAGCGAGGAGCGCGAGGTCGTGCTCGGCGTCCTTGGAGAACCCGAGCCCGGGATCCACGACGACCCGGTCGGGGGAGACACCGCCGGCGAGCACGGCCTCCACACGGGCGCGCAGTTCGTCGACGACCTCGGCGACGACGTCGTCGTAGACGCCCTGGACGTTGCCGCCCTGGAGGAAGCCGCGCCAGTGCATGACGACGAAGGGGGCGCCGACGTTCGCGACGACGGGGATCATCGCCGGGTCGGCGAGCCCTCCGCTGACGTCGTTGACGAGGGCGGCGCCGGCGGCGAGGGCCTGCTCGGCGACGGAGGCGCGCATGGTGTCGACGGAGACGACCACGCCCTCGGAGGCGAGGCCCCGCACGACGGGGATGACACGGCGGAGTTCCTCGGCCTCGTCGACGCGGGTGGCGCCGGGACGGGTGGACTCGCCGCCGACGTCGACGAGGTCGGCACCCTCGTCGACCAGCGCCAGACCGTGCTTGACGGCGGCCGTCGTGTCGAACCAGCGGCCGCCGTCGGAGAAGGAGTCGGGCGTCACGTTGACGACGCCCATGACCGCGCAGCGGTCCCAGTCCGGAAGGCCGACCACGCGCGCGCGTCCGCTGTGCTTGCTCATATGTTCAGCGTAGGCCCAGGGAGGCGCCCGGACGCGGGACGGCCCGGGCGGACGCCCCGGGGGCTGGGGGGCCGGGCGTCCGTCCGGGCCGTGCTTCGAGGGGATGCGGGTCGCCCGCCGGCGGCCCGCGGGCGGTCAGGCGGCCCGCACGTCGCGCTCCGCCAGTGCGTGGGCGCAGGGACGCGCGGCGCGCGTACGGCGGCGCAGGAAGCGCGGCAGCGGCAGGGCCAGGTCGACGAAGCCCTCCGCCTGCATCGCGGCGAAGCCGATGCGCGGCAGGTCGCTGGAGGCCCGGTAGACCACGAACCGGGGCTCCCAGCGGGGCCGGAACTTGGCGTTGAACTTGTACAGCGACTCGATCTGGAACCACCGCGACAAGAACACCAGCAGCCCGCGCCAGGCGCGCAGCACCGGTCCGGCGCCGATCTTCTCGCCGCGCGCCAGGGCGGAGCGGAACATCGCGAAGTTCAGCGACACGCGCGCGATGCCGAACTTCGGCGCGGCCTCCAGCGCGGCCACGATCAGCAGCTCGTTCATCCCGGGGTCGGCGGAGCGGTCGCGCCGCATCAGGTCCAGGGAGGCGCCGTCCCTGCCCCAGGGGACGAAGTGCAGGATCGCCTTCAGGTCGCCGTAGGGGCCCGGTTCCTCGTCGGCCTTGTGGGCGGTGGCGATGAGGCAGTCGCCGTCGGCCGGGTCGCCGACGCGGCCCAGCGCCATGGAGAAGCCGCGCTCGTTGTCGGTGCCGCGCCAGTCCTCGGCGGCCCGGCGGATCCGCTCCAGTTCGGCCTCGCCCAGGTCACGGACACGACGTACCCGGGTTTCGTAACCGGCGCGTTCGATGCGCTTGACCATCTGGCGGACGTTGCGCATCGCGCGGCCGGCCAACGAGAAATCCGCGACGTCCACCACCGCCTCGTCGCCGAGTTCCAGCGCGTCCAGGCCGGTCTCGCGGGTCCACACCTCGCCGCCCGTCTCCGAGCAGCCCATCACGGCGGGTGTCCAGGAGTGCGCCTTGGCCTCGTCCATGAACCGTTCGATGGCGCCGGGCCAGGCCTCGACGTCGCCGATGGGGTCACCGCTGGCCAGCATCACGCCGGACACGACGCGGTAGGTCACGGCGGCCTTGCCGCTGGGGGAGAAGACCACGGCCTTGTCGCGGCGCAGCGCGAAGTGGCCCAGCGAGTCGCGGCTGCCGTGCTTGTCCAGCAGGGTCCGCAGCCGGGCCTCGTCCTCCTCGGTGAGGCGCGCGGCCGGGTGCTCGGGCCGGAAGGCGAGGTAGATCGTGGTGACGGCGGTGATCCAGCCGAGGGCGCCGAGGGAGAAGGCCACCGTCCACGAGGTGTCGTTCTGGTAGTCGACCGGGCCCTCGAAGCCGAACAGCCCGTAGAGCACGTGGGTGAGGCGGTCGGCCAGGCTCGGGTCGCCGTGGATGGTCCCGGGGTGGGCGCTGACGATGACCAGGCCGAGCGCGACGGAACCCGCGCCCATGAGGACGAAGTTGGCCAGCGCGCGCCAGCGGCTGCGCGGGTCCGGCAGGGCCGCGAACTGGTCGCGGTGGCGGAGCAGTGGCACCAGGAGCGCCAGCGAGATCAGCACGCCGATGACGGAGTGCCGGTAGGTGAACTGCGCGACCGCGCCCGCCGGCAGGAGCGCGACGGCGGCGCGCCAGGCCCGCCGCTTGCCCCGCTTCAGGCCGTGCGCGAGGAGGAGCAGCAGGACTCCGGCGCTGAGCGACAGTGCCGCGGCGAAGGGCCCGAAGGAGCCGGGCAGTACCTCGGCGAGCGCGTGCATGCGGCTGTGCCGGAACCGCGGGAAGACACCCCCGGCGACGTCCAGGAGACCCACGAGGGCGCACGCTCTGCCGACAAGCACGGGAACGGACTCGGGGCGCGGGCCCCGGAGCACGCGCCGCACCCGGCTTGATCGGCTCGGAACCCCGCCCGACATTTCCCCATCTTCCCTGACAGACATCGCATCCCACGTTCGCGAGAGAGACCTTGAATCCGGTGCCGATCGGGCATCCGGCGACATTGCGTCCTCTAGGACGGTGTCTCGGGGTCAGAGGTTCACTCCTCCCCCCAAAGCCCCTTCAAAGGTCGAGGAAAGTCCGGAACAAGCCCCGGTGGCGACGCGGGTGCACGGACGGGAAGCACAGGCGGGAACACCCTCATGGGTCTTACGAGCAACAAGGTGCTGTTGTTGGCGGTCCTGTCCGCCCTGTCGCTGTTCGTCGGCACGGTGTGGCTGTGGCCGCGGCTGGCCCGGCGCAGCTGGCGGGCGGTCGGCGGCCGGGTCGGACTGCTGCTCGGCACCCAGGTGACGGTTTTCGCGTCGGTGGGTCTCGTCGCGAACCAGGCATTCGGGTTCTACGCCAGTTGGGCCGACCTGTTCGGCCAGGAGACCGAGATGGGGGTGGTCGTCGACCACACCGCAGGCCGGGGCGGGCAGCTGAAGGTGCTGGAGACCCATCGGGTGGACGGCGCGCCCGGAGCCCGGCCGCAGGTGGGCGGGCAGGTGCAGAAGGTGTCCGTCCAGGGCCGTACGTCGCGCATCGCGTCGCCCGCGTACGTCTATCTGCCGCCGGAGTACTTCCAGCCGGAATACCGCACACGCACGTTCCCGGCGGCCGTCGTCCTCACGGGCTATCCGGGCACCGCCAAGGCGCTCGTCGACAAGCTGCACTTCCCGCGCACCGCGCGGGAACTCGCCGAGAAGGGGCGGATGCAGCCGATGATCCTGGTGATGCTGCGGCCGACGGTGGCGCCGCCGCGGGACACCGAGTGCGTGGACATCCCCGGTGGCCCGCAGACGGAGACCTTCTTCGCCAAGGACCTGCCGGACGCCGTGCGCGGCCACTACCGGGTGACGGCCCGGCCCGGCAGCTGGGGCATCATCGGTGACTCCACGGGCGGCTACTGCGCGCTGAAGATCGCCATGCACCACCCCAGGGTCTACGCGGCGGGCGCGGGCCTGTCGCCGTACTACAAGGCGCCGACCGACCCCACCACGGGCGATCTCTTCCACGGCAACGAGACGCTGCGCCACGAGGCGGACCTGTTCTGGTACATCAAGAACAGACCGGCGCCGGACACCTCGCTGCTCGTCACCAGCAGCAAGGTCGGAGAGGCCAACTACAAGGAGACGCTCAAGTTCATCGACGAGGTGAAGGCGACCGACCGGACCCGAATATCGTCGATCATCCTCGACAGCGGTGGGCACAACTTCAACACCTGGCGGCGCGAGATTCCGCCCGCGCTGGAATGGATCAGCGGGCGGCTCGGTGCTCCCGACCAGAAATGATCTTGATTGTTGTCGGGGGCGCGGCGGGGGTGAATTCCTGATGCGGCGTGAGGGCTGGGAGATGGTTGTGTTTTTACGGGGCGGGGCGCCAACGATCGCGTACGCGCGGTAAGTTTCTGGCCATGCCACGTGGACGTCACCGCCATTCCCCGCCCCTGCACAGGCTGCTTCCCCCTTCGGCGATCGCCGGCGTCTCTCTCATCTGCGCATTCGGCCCCTGGGTGTTCTCGGAGACGGGCGTGCTGCGGGTCGTCGCCGCGATCGCGGCCGCTACCGCGGTCGTCGGGGCCGCGGTGATGCGCCGCTGGGACACCCAGGCCGGCAAGCAGGTCGCCGACCTCACGCGCGCGCGGGCGAGCGACGAGTGGCGCTTCGAGGAACGGGTCGCCGAACTGGAGACCGACCTCGAGGAGTCGCGCGAGCTGCGCACCAAGCTGGAGCAGCGGCTGCGGGCCAAGCGCGCGGAGCTGGCGGGCCTGCGCAACGAACACGCCGCCCTGCTGCGCCGCTACGCCACGGCGGAGACCGAGCGCGCCAGCGCCCTGGAGGGCCGCCGCCGGCTGGAGATAGAGGCCACCGTGCCGGCACGCGAGCTGACGCCCGCCCCGCCGGGCGGACTCGGCGCCCGGACCGGCGAGACCGCGAAGGACCGGGAGGAGCGCCGGGAAGAGACCCGGGAGACCCTGGAAGCCGGGAAGGCCGCGACGCAGGAGACGGACCCGGCCGCGGCGACGGCCGGGAAGGCTGCGGCTGTGGCTGCCGAGGCCGACTCCGAGGCCGACTCCGAGCCCGAGACCCCGGCGGTGTTCTCCCCTCAGGGATCGCGGCTCTTCCTGCGCGCCCAGGAGGCGCTGAGCCGCCTCGACCCCGACAAGAACCCCGAGCGGTCGCCCGCCGGACCCCGGACCGCGGTGGACGCCCCGGCCGGACGGGAGGACGCCGACCCGCACACCACCGGGCAGGAGACCAGCGGGCGGGACACCATCGGGCAGGGCACCGCCGCCCGTGACGGCGCCGGCCAGGAGGACGAGGCCCAGGGGAAGCCCGGGGCGGTCGACGAGCACGCGCGCGCGACCGCCATGAACCAGGACGCGCAGGACGACGAAGGCGCGCAGGACGACGAGGGCGCGCAGGACGACAAAGGCGCGCAGGACGACAAAGGAGGCAAGGGCGCCGCGAGCCGTCAGGGTGACGCGGTGACGTCCCCGGCCCCGCCCGCCGCTTCCACCGCGGTCGCCCCGCGGCCCGCGGCCCCCCAGCAGCGGCCGGCCGGCCACTTCACCGTGCCGACCGCCGTCGCCGTCGTACCGGCCGCCCAGCCCCCGCGCCGCCCCGCCGACGAGGGCGGGTTCGACTTCTTCGGAACGAAGAAGGCGCCGGCGTCCGACGCGCTGGACGCCGTGCAGAACGAGGACCTCGCCGACGTCGTCGGACCCGAGGCGCTCGCCCTGCACAAGGCCGAAGCGGAGTCCGCGTACAAGCCGGCCGACGCGGAATCCCGCGGGATCGGCCAGGTCATCGACCTGACCGCGCACGACGAGACCGAGCACATCGACGTCCAGCGGCTGCGCAGCGCCGCCTCCTGAGACACCACCCCGCTACACCATCCAGCGGTCGGACCGGGCGCCTGCGCGTCCGGTCCGTGACCGTTCCGCCTGCTCCCGCAGCACCGCCGCGGCCTCTCGTGCGTCCCGCAGCCGGGCGGTGACGGTGCTGTCGGCCCCGGTGTCCACGTGCACGTCCGCGAGGCCGCACAGTCGCTTCCAGGGCCCCTGCGAGAGCCGTACGCTCTGCACCTTCGCGTGGGGTACCAGGGCCAGCTCGCGCCGCAGCAGCCCGTGCCGCGCGGCGAACACCGCGTCGGTGACGACGAGCCCGTACCCGCGCCACCATCCAGGGACGCACCGCCCGGCCCGGCGCGGCGGGCGCGCGGGTGCTTCGGCGGCGGGGACGGTCACCCCGGGCAGCACGCGCGCGATGACCGCTTCCGCCGCCTCGCGCGGGGCGACCGGCACCAGCACGGAGTTCGCCGAGCCGGCCACGTCCAGCTCGACCCGCACCCAGCCGCGCCGCCGCCACAGCACCGGCTCGACGATCCGCACGGTCTGCACACGGCCCGGCGGCACCGTCTCGTGCGCCCGGTCCAGCAGACCGTGGTCGATGCGCAGTCCGTCCGGCGAGTCGCCGACTGTCCAGTCGTACTCGGTGACGAACCGCCCGGCGCTGCGCGCGCCCGCCGCGCCGAGCAGCGGCACGCCGGTGGCCAGGACCGTCCACACGCTGTCGGTGACCAGCCAGAGCACCAGGGGGACAACGAGAGCGGCGGCCAGGGCCGCCCAGGTGGCGCCCGTCAGGACGAGGGAGAGCGCGAGCGCGCGAGGGGGCACGCGCAGCAACTCGCGCGCCGGCGCCTCGCCGACTTCACGCGCCGTCTCGGGTGCGAATCCCGCCGCGCGCGCGAGCAGCTCCGCCCGCAGGGCGCGCGCCTCCTCCTCGCCCAGGTAGGCCAGCTCGTCCTTCTCGTCGGCGCCGACCACGTCGAGCCGCAGCTTGGCCACACCGGCCACGCGCGCGAGGAGAGGCCGGGTGACGTCGATCGCCTGGACGCGCTCCAGCCGGATGTGCGCGGTCCGCCGGAACACCAGTCCGGTACGGATGCGCAGCTCGCTGTCGGTCACGGAGAAGTGGGTGAACCACCAGCTCAAGAAGCCGTAGAGGGCCGAGACCGGTACGACCACGACAACGACGACCAGCAGCGTCGTGGTGGTCAGCCGGGCCAGCTGTTCCTGGGCCTGGTTCGGGTCGTGCACCGCCCATCCGGCCATCACCGCGACCGGGGCCCACGCCCGCCGGAATGGCGTCACGGGGTGCAGTCGGCGCTCCCGGACGGCCTCCCGCCCCACCACACCGTCCTCGACGCCCGGCGTGGTCACAGCCCCGCCGATCGGGCCTCGCCGAGCTCGGTGAGCCGGTCGCGCAGCCGTTCCGCCTCGGCCGGGTCGAGGCCCGGGATCCGCGCGTCCGTCGCCGCGGCGGCGGTGTGCAGCTGGACGCCGGCCAGCCCGAACCAGCGCTCCACGGGGCCGGAGGTCACTTCCACGAGCTGCATGCGCCCGTACGGCACCACGGTCTCCTCGCGCCACAGCACGCCCCGGCTGATCAGCAGGTCGTCCGCGCGTTCGGCATAGCGCCAGGAGCGCCAGTTGCGGCCGATCAGCACCCAGCCCCAGGCGGCCGCCGCCAGCGGCAGCAGCGCGAACGCCGCCCACGCCGGCCCGACTAGCAGTCCCAGCAGCACGCCCACGGCGAGCGCCGCCGACCCCAGCCACACCACCAGCAGCAGCCGTCGCATACGCAGCAGCCCCCGGGGCAGCCCCGTCCACGCCGGCTCCGCCCCCGTCATCTGTGCGCCTCGCGGGCTCCCCGTCTCCATGCGGCCAGCGTACGTAGGGGAGACTGTGTCCATGACTCCTACGACGGAGACCACGGTCGGGATCGGCGGTGCCGCGGAGAGCACCGACATGGTGCTCAACATCGGGCCGCAGCACCCCTCCACACACGGCGTGCTGCGGTTGCGCCTCGTGCTGGACGGCGAGCGCATCAGGAGCGCCGAGCCGGTGATCGGCTACATGCACCGGGGCGCTGAGAAGCTGTTCGAGGCGCGCGACTACCGGCAGATCGTGATGCTGGCCAACCGCCACGACTGGCTGTCGGCGTTCTCCAACGAGCTCGGCGTCGTCCTCGCCGTGGAGCGCATGCTCGGCATGGAGGTGCCGGAGCGCGCGGTGTGGACGCGCACCCTGCTCGCGGAACTCAACCGGGTGCTGAACCACCTGATGTTCCTCGGGTCGTATCCGTTGGAACTCGGCGGGATCACTCCGGTCTTCTACGCGTTCCGTGAGCGCGAGGTGCTCCAGAACGTCATGGAGGAGGTCTCCGGCGGGCGCATGCACTACATGTTCAACCGCGTCGGCGGCCTCAAGGAGGACCTGCCGGCCGGCTGGGCGGCACGCGCGCGCGGTGCGGTCGCCGCGGTGCGCTCCCGCATGGACGTCTTCGACGACCTGGTCCTCGGCAACGAGATCTTCCGGGGACGCACACGGGGCGTGGGCACCCTCACGCCGCGGGCGGTGCACGCGTACGGCGTGAGCGGGCCCATCGGGCGCGCCTCCGGTGTCGACTTCGACCTGCGCCGGGACGAGCCCTACCTCGCCTACGGGGACCTCCAGGACACCCTGAAGGTCGTGACCCGCCAGGAGGGCGACTGCCTCGCCCGCTTCGAGTGCCTGCTGGAGCAGACCCACAACGCCCTCGACCTCGCCGACGCCTGCCTCGACCGGCTCGCCGAGCTGCCGCCCGGGCCGATCAACCAGCGGCTGCCCAAGGTCCTCAAGGCACCTGAGGGGCACACGTACGCCTGGACCGAGAACCCGCTCGGCATCAACGGCTACTACCTCGTGAGCAAGGGCGAGAAGACCCCGTACCGGCTCAAGCTCCGCTCCGCCTCGTACAACAACATCCAGGCGCTCACCGAGCTGCTGCCGGGGACGCTCGTGGCCGACATGGTGGCGATCCTGGGCTCGATGTTCTTCGTCGTGGGAGACATCGACAAGTAGGTCGCGAAGTGGGTCACAGCGGGCTCGGGACACCGACCGGCTGCAGCAGCCACCCGAAGTCGCCCAGGCCGCCGGGGGCCGTCAGCTCGGCGGCCTCGCCGGCGCTCGCGAGGGCGCGCACGTAGGCGGTGGGGTCGGTGGTGGCCAGGGTGAGCGGGGGGCGTGTTCCGGTGAGGTGCAAGGCGCGCAGGGCGTCGCGTTGCGTGAGCAGCAGCGCTTTCGGCAGCGCGCGCGCCGTGGTGCACTCCGCTTCACGCTCCGGCGTCCGCTCCTGCGCGCCCGCTCGCGCGCCCGTCTCCGCGCACGCCTGCGCTGCCGCCTCCGCGCCCGCCTTCGCGCACGCGTCCAACGCCACGTGTGCCGTGATGTCGCACGTCCCGTCCGGGACCGGTGCCGTCTCCCGGCCGTCCCGGAAACCCGTGAGCGTCCCGAACGCAGGACGCGAGTCCGCGCTGTGCGCGTAGTCCACGGCGACCGCGAGCCCCCGGGTCACGCACGAGAGAGCCGCGGCCCACGCGGTGTCCCGGGGGCGCCCGATCTCCGCGCGCTCCCCCTCGCGCGCGGACAGCGGCCACCAGCGGCCGAGCCACCGCGCGTCCGCGCCGCCCACGGGGTCACCGAGCCGCTCGGTGCCGTCGTCCCGGACCAGGACCAGCCGGGCCGCGCCGTCGGGGCCCACCTCGGCGACGTCGACGGGCACGTTGTCCAGCCACTCGTTCGCGAACAGCAGCCCCGTGATCTGCGGCGGCGGCTCGGGGAGCCACACCACGGTGTCCGGCAGGCCCCGCGGGCGACCGGCGATCTCGACGGCGTACGCGCGCGTGCGGGCGGCGACCTCGTCGGGCAGCGCGGCGAGCACGCCGGTGACCAGTTCCCCGCGACCGGCGGCCATGTCCACGAAGTCCAGTGGTTCCGGCCGGCCCAGTGCCTCGTCGACCCGGCACAGCAGCCGGGCGACCGCCTCGGCGAAGAGCGGCGACGCGTGCACGGACGTACGGAAGTGACCCGCCGGGCCCTCGGGCCGCCGGTAGAAGCCGCCCGGACCGTACAGGGCGGCCTCCGTGGCGGCCCGCCAGCCGCGCCACCCGCCGTCGGCCCCGCCGTCCCGCAGGGGCCCGGAGTCACCCACGCGCGTGTTCACAGGCCCTCCAGCCCCTCGTCGTCCGCGGTCCACTCGCCGTGGCCGGTCACCGCGCGACCGTAGCAACGATGCCGGCCACGCTGGTGTCCGCGAGGGCGCCCGGTCCAGCGGGACGTACAGGTGATCACGGCCTCCACCTTGCGGAGTACACGCGTCGACCGCGGATCGGCCCTCCGGTTGACTCCCGCACGCATTCCGTTTCCCTACTCTGGGTTACGTGCAGCGCCTCTACGATTTTCTCCGCAGGCACCCGAACGGGGTCGATGGCTTCTGGGCCCTCGTCCTCCTCGGGATCTCGCTCACGGCGGAACTGACGCGGGAGGAGCGGCAGGGCACCGGCTCTCCGGCGCTGATCGTGCCGATCGTCACACTGCTGTGCCTGGTCATCGCGCTGCGCCGGCGGATGCCCGAGAAGATGCTGCTGCTCGCGGGCACGCTCGGGCTGGCCCAGCTGGTGCTGGACGTCGAGACGTCGGTCGCCGACTTCGCCATGCTGATCATCGTGTACACGGTCGCCGTGTCCGGCGCCCGCTGGGCGTCCCGGCTCGCCCTGGCGATGGGCCTCGTCGCGGCGTCCCTGGCGCAGCTGCGCTGGCCCAGCGGTGAGGCCAGCGTCGCCGGCAACGTCGTCGTCGCCGTCTTCCAGACGGTGCCGTTCGCGCTGGCCTGGGTGCTCGGCGACTCCATGCGCACCCGGCGGGCCTACTTCGCCCAGCTGGAGGAGCGCGCGGCGCGCCTGGAGAAGGAGCGCGAGGCGCAGTCGAAGGTGGCGGTCGCCGCCGAACGCGCCCGGATCGCCCGCGAGCTGCACGACGTGGTCGCGCACAACGTGTCGGTCATGGTGGTGCAGGCCGACGGCGCCGCCTACGTCCTCGACGCCGCGCCCGACCAGGCCAAGAAGGCCCTGGAGACGATCTCCTCCACCGGCCGCCAGGCCCTCGCCGAGATGCGCCGCCTGCTGGGCGTGCTGCGCACCGGGGAACACCAGGAGGGCGGGGAGTACGTGCCGCAGCCCGACGTCGAGCAGATCGAGGACCTGGTCGAGCAGTGCCGGGGCTCCGGCCTGCCGGTCGACTTCAAGGTCGAGGGCACACCGCGGCCACTGCCCAGCGGTGTGGAGCTGACCGCGTACCGCATCGTGCAGGAGGCGCTGACCAACACCCGCAAGCATGGCGGACCCAACGCGGGCGCCAGCGTGCGGCTGGTGTACTTCGACGACGGGCTCGGCCTGCTCGTCGAGGACGACGGCAAGGGTGCGCCGCACGAGCTGTACGAGGAGGGCGGCGCCGACGGCCAGGGGCACGGGCTGATCGGCATGCGCGAGCGGGTCGGTATGGTCGGCGGCACCCTGGACGCGGGGCCGCGCCCCGGCGGAGGCTTCCGTATCAGTGCGCTCCTCCCGCTCAAACCGGCGCACTGACATTGACGCGCGCCCCGTTGACACCTGTCACACCCCCAGACACCCGTCACACCCCCAGACACCTGTCACAACCCAGATCCCCAGTGGCTCGGCCCACTGCCGGACGGACACGGAAGAGGCCCCGATGACGATCCGCGTGATGCTCGTCGACGACCAGGTGCTGCTGCGCACCGGGTTCCGGATGGTGCTCGCAGCCCAGCCGGACATGGAGGTCGTCGCGGAGGCGGGCGACGGTGTCGAGGCCCTGCAGGTGCTGCGGGCGACCGCGGTCGACGTGGTGCTGATGGACGTCCGTATGCCCAAGCTCGACGGCGTGGAGACCACCCGCCGCGTCTGCTCGGAGCCGAACCCGCCGAAGGTGCTCATCCTGACCACCTTCGACCTCGACGAGTACGCCTTCTCGGGGCTGAAGGCGGGCGCCTCGGGTTTCATGCTCAAGGACGTGCCACCCGGCGAACTCCTGAACGCCATCCGCGCGGTGCACAGCGGCGACGCGGTCGTCGCCCCCTCGACGACCCGGCGCCTCCTGGACCGCTTCGCGCCCATGCTGCCCGCCACCGGCAAGGAACCCCGGCACAAGGAGCTCGAGCGGCTGACCGAACGGGAGCGAGAGGTCATGGTGCTGGTCGCGCAGGGCCTGTCGAACGGGGAGATCGCGGCCCGCCTGGTGCTGTCCGAGGCGACGGTGAAGACCCACGTGGGCCGCATCCTCACCAAACTGGGGCTCCGGGACCGGGTGCAGGTGGTCGTGCTGGCGTACGAGACCGGACTGGTGCGCGCGGGCGGCCACGGCTGACGAGCGCGTACGACGCCCGCCGTGAACACGACCTGCGCACGGCGGCCGCGGGACATCGCATACGGCGGGTGGCGGCGGCCCGGTGGGACTAGGGTCGGCGCATGCTCCTGTGGATCAACGGCCCCTTCGGGGGCGGCAAGACACAGACCGCACACGAGATACGGCGCCGGCTGACCGGCAGCGTGATCTGCGACCCCGAGCACCCCGGCTTCGGCCTGCGCCGCATGCTGCCACCCGCGTTGCGCGGCGACTTCCAGGACCTGGCCTCCTGGCGGCAGGGCGTCGTCGAGGTGCTCGACCTGACGCTGACCCGGCACGACGGTGTGGTGATCGCCCCCATGACCGTCACCGATCCCCGCTACTTCGCCGAGACGGTCGGACGGCTGCGGGAACTGGGCCACGACGTACGCCACTTCACCCTGCTCGCCGAGCGCGAGACCGTGCTGCGCCGGCTGCGGGAGCGCGGCCTGGGGCACCTCCTCGGGTTCGTCGCCGGGAAGAACGCCGGGCTGCGCCGTGAGAGCTGGGCCGTCGAGCAGCTCGACCACTGCCTGGAGCGACTGCGCGAACCGGAGTTCGCCGAGCACCTGTGGACCGACCACTCGACCGTGCCGAAGACCGCCGACCGCATCGCCGTCCTGGCCGGTCTGACACTGCGGCCCAACACCGAGGGAGCACTGCGCACCCGGATCCGCCAGGCGGGCGTGGGCCTGAGGCACATCCGGGTCGACTGACCGCGCGACCCGCGCGACCCGCGCGGGCGGCCCCGCGTCAGCGCAAGAGGCCCTCGATGAAGTCGCTGCCCAGACGGGCCACCGCCGACAGGTCCAGCTGGTGCTGCGCGTACCGGCCGCGTCGGCGCGTGGAGATCAGCCCGGCCTTCTTCAGCACCCCCAGGTGCCGGGAAATCTCCGGTGCCGTCATGCCGTGGGCGTCCGCCAGCTCGCTCGTGGTGTACGGGGCGCGCGCCAGATGACGGCACAGCCGTATCCGTACCGGGTGCGCCAGGGCTTCCAGGCGGCGGGTGAGCTGCTCGACGGAGGGAGCCTGTTGGCCCGGCCCCCGTACCGGGTAGGTGATGGCGGGCCGCCAGCCGCGCCGGTGCAGCACCATCAGATGCGGCCGGCCGAGGCTCGTCGGCACGAGCACCAGCCCGCCGTCGTCCACGGTGGCGTGGCCCTCGACGAGCTTGTCGACGGTGATCTGCCGGGCCTCCTCGTCGACCGACACGGCGTGGGAGACCGAGGCGAGTACCTCCGCGAGGCCCTTGCGGCGCAGCAGCTCGGTGCGGTGCCGGGCGTCCGCGGCCAGCTCGGGCTGGATGCTCGCCCACATGTCGGCGAAGAACGCCTCCTCGCAGTCCCGCACCAGCCGACGGAACCAGTCGCGCACGGCGGGCGGGTCGGCCAGCAGCCGCCGGGCGAACTGCTCGCGTCCGCCGCCCCGCGCGGCGGCCAGCTCCAGCGCGCGCCGGCGTACGCCCTCGTCGTCCAGGGCGCCCGGTCCGCCCGCCTCGTAGCTGCTCTGGCAGCTGAACTCCAGCGCCGCGTGGACGAACTGTTCGTCGGAGAGCTGGTCGAGCAGGTCCAGTTCCTCGGCGAGCGTGGCTCCCGGCAGGATGGCGTGGCCGGGGACGGCCGCGAAGGGCGCGAAGACGTCCGAGAACGTCGTACGCCACAGGAAGTCCGCCTCGCACAGCCGGTCCGCCAGGCCGGGGTCCAGCCGTGACGACAGGGCCGTCGCCCAGCCCTGCAGGGCCGGGTGGTGGCCCGGCTCGCTGCGCGCGTGCAGGGCGAGGCCCAGTTCGGTCAGCGGAGAGGGCACGACGAAGACCTTCTCCGGCCGCAGCCGAGTGATGTCGATGACCACGCTCATGGGCCCATCGTGCCCGCCGCCACTGACAACGCGGACCCGATTGACGGCCGGCGTCAATCGGCCGATGACCCGAGGCGCGGCGCGGCGCCGGGCGCGCGACCGGTGCGTCCTGCCCGGCTACCCGGCGGCCCGGTTCCCGGTCTCCTCGCGCAGCCGCACCGTGAACTCCGCGACCGCCGCGCGCACGTCCTCTCCGGTCCACTCCAGGCCCGGCGCGCGGACGCAGACCTCCGTGGAGCAGAGCCCCGGGGCGGGCGCGAGCCAGCCCTGACCGAAGAGCACGATCCCGGTCTCCTCGGCCGTCCGCACGGCCGCTTCCGCGACCACGTCGGCGTCGTACGGCAGCCACACCTGGAACTCGTTGGTGTGCGGCACCTCCGGGTGCACCCGTGTCCAGGGCAGCCCGGCCGCGGCGAGGCCCTCGCGCAGCGCGTCGGCCACCACGCGCGCGTGACGCACGTAGTCGGGCAGGCGCGGCAGCTCCCGTTCCAGGCCCATCAGGGCCGACAGCGCCGTGGGGAACTGCTGGAAGACCATGCCGCCGTACCGGTGCCGCCAGGTCCGCGCCTCGTCCACCAGGCTCTGCGGACCGGCGAGCGCCGCGCCGCCGAGACCGTCGAGCGACTTGTAGAACGACACGTAGACGCTGTCGGCGAGGTCCGCGATCTCGTCCAGCGGGCGACCGAGACGGACGGTGGACTCCCACAGGCGCGCGCCGTCGAAGTGCACCACCGCGTCGCGCTCGCGCGCCGCCGCCACGAGGTCGGTGAGCTCCTCCCAGGACGGCAGGAGAAAGCCGGCGTCCCGGAGGGGCAGTTCCAGCATCAGCGTGCCGAACGGCTCCTCGGCGTCTCGGACCTCCGCGGCGGTCGGCTGCCTGGACTCACCGGTCAGGCGGACCGGGCGCAACCCGCTGACCTGGCTGAAGGCGTCCCGCTCGTGCACCATGGGGTGCGCCATCGCGTGCAGTGCGACGGCTGGGTTCCCGGTGCGGGCCGCCCAGCAGCGCAGTGCGATCTGCTGCGCCATGGTGCCCGTCGGGAAGAAGACCGCGGCCTCCTTGCCGAGCAGCCCGGCCACCTTCTCCTCCAGGGCCTCGACCACGCCGTTGCCGTACATGTCGGACGGCGTGTCGAGGTCGTACACCTCACCTGCCGTGGCGAGAACCGCGAGGCGGTCCCGGAGCGTTCTGGTGAAGCCTGGGCGGGCGAGCACGCGCCGCGCGCTGTTCAACGCGCTCAGGCGCCGTTCTCTGCGCCGCTCGGACCCGTCGTCGTCCGCCGGCCCGGTCGTGTCCGTGGTCTGTTCCTCGGTGTCGCTCATGACGGGGATGATGACGCGCGCGTGCACACGGGGGCATCCGAATTGCCTGCGGCCGGGGCTGCGGTGGTGCCCGGTGGTGTCCGGGAACACTCACAGCCTGTGGACAACCGAACGCCTCTCGAACCGATCGCGTTAACATGACGAGAAATCGTCCGGTACCCAGAGCGGACTGGAACGGAAGGCCCTCGTCGCGTGAGTACAAGCCAGCAGCCAGATCCCAAGGACCGCCCCGCGCGGCTCACCGTCGGCGTGGTGGGCGCCGGCCGGGTGGGCCCCGCCCTCGCCGCGTCACTCCAGCTCGCCGGGCATCGCCCGGTGGCCGTCTCCGGGGTCTCCGAGACCTCCCGGCGCCGCGCAGCGCTGATGCTGCCCGACGTGCCGCTGGTCCGGCCCGCCGAGGTGCTGGAACGCGCCGATCTGGTCCTGCTCACCGTCCCCGACGACGCCCTGCCCGACCTGGTGCAGGGTCTCGTCGACACCGGCGCGGTACGCCCCGGCCAGCTCCTCGCGCACACCTCCGGGCGGTACGGCGCCAAGGTGCTCGACCCCGCCCTGCGCGCGGGCGCGCTCCCGCTGGCACTGCACCCCGCGATGACCTTCACCGGCACCCCCGTGGACGTCCAGCGCCTGGCCGGCTGCTCCTTCGGCGTCACCGCGCCGGACGAGCTGCGACTGGCGGCCGAGGCCCTCGTCATCGAGATGGGCGGCGAACCCGAGTGGATCGCCGAGGAGAACCGCCCGCTCTACCACGCGGCCCTCGCGCTCGGCGCCAACCACCTGGTCACCCTCGTTGCCCAGTCCCTGGAGCTGCTGCGCGCCGCCGGCGTCGAGGCCCCCGACCGGATGCTCGGACCGCTGCTCGGCGCCGCCCTGGACAACGCGCTGCGCTCCGGCGACGCCGCCCTCACCGGCCCCGTCGCGCGCGGGGACGCCGGCACGGTCGCCGCCCACGTGACCGAACTGCGCCGGCACGCCCCGCACACCGTCGCCGGCTACCTGGCGATGGCCCGCGCCACCGCCGACCGCGCGCTCGCACACGGGCTGCTCAAGCCGGAACTCGCCGAGGACCTCCTCGGGGTACTCGCCCACGGCACGAACGGCACCGAAGGAGCCGCCGGATGACCATCACCCTGCTGCGCACCGCGGACGCGCTGCACGCGCGCGCGCGTGAGGGCCGCCGGGCCGTCGTGATGACGATGGGCGCCCTGCACGAGGGCCACGCCACCCTGATCCGCACCGCCCGCGGCATCGCCGGTCCGGACGGCGAGGTCGTCGTCACCGTCTTCGTCAACCCGCTGCAGTTCGGCCAGGGCGAGGACCTCGACCGCTACCCGCGTACCCTCGACGCCGACCTGAAGATCGCCGAGGAGGCCGGCGCGGACGTGGCCTTCGCGCCCTCCGTGGCCGAGGTCTACCCGGGCGGCGCACCCCAGGTCCGCATCAGCGCGGGCCCCATGGGGGAGCGCCTGGAGGGTGCCTCGCGCCCGGGCCACTTCGACGGCATGCTCACCGTCGTCGCGAAACTGCTCCACCTCACCCGGCCCGACATCGCCCTGTACGGCCAGAAGGACGCCCAGCAGCTCGCCCTGATCCGGCGCATGGTGCGCGATCTCGACTTCGGCGTCGAGATCGTCGCCGTGCCCACCGTGCGCGAGGACGACGGGCTCGCCCTGTCCAGCCGCAACCGTTACCTCTCGGCCGAGGAGCGGCGCACCGCGCTCGCCCTGTCGCGCGCGCTGTTCGCCGGCAGCGACCGGCACGCCGCGCAGGAGGCGCTGCGGGCACGCGCGCGTGAGGTCCCCGCGACGCAGGCGCGCGCCGAGGCGCTCAGCGCCATAGGCGAGTCCCGCGCCGCCGCCGACGCCCACGCCGTCGCCACCGCCGTGCCCGGCTCGGCGGCCGCCGTGCGCGCCGCCGCCCACCTCGTCCTCGACGAGGCCGCCCGTCTCGACCCGCCGCTCAGGCTCGACTACCTCGCCCTCGTCGACCCCTCGGACTTCACCGAGATCGACGACGATTTCACCGGCGAGGCTGTGCTCGCCGTCGCCGCCCGGGTCGGCTCGACCCGGCTGATCGACAACCTCCCCCTCACCTTCGGAGCCGCCTCGTGACCAGCACAGGCATACGACTGCACGCGCCCGCGCCCGGGTGG
This sequence comes from Streptomyces sp. bgisy159, assembly GCF_057707805.1. Classification (NCBI taxonomy): domain Bacteria; kingdom Bacillati; phylum Actinomycetota; class Actinomycetes; order Kitasatosporales; family Streptomycetaceae; genus Streptomyces; species Streptomyces sp. bgisy159. Next base: position 243,570 of record NZ_JBYIQX010000004.1, read on the forward strand.
TCCATCGACGCCGACGTCGTGGTCGTCGGCTCCGGAGTGGCCGGCCTGACCGCGGCCCTGCGCTGCGAGGCCGCCGGGCTGCGCACCGTGGTGGTCACCAAGGCCCGCCTGGACGACGGCTCCACCCGCTGGGCCCAGGGCGGCATCGCCGCGGCCCTCGGCGAGGGCGACACCCCCGAGCAGCACCTCGACGACACACTGGTGGCGGGCGCGGGCCTGTGCGACGAGGAGGCCGTGCGGATCCTGGTGACCGAGGGCCCCGACGCGGTACGGCGGCTGATCTCCACCGGCGCCCGTTTCGACACCGACGACGGCGGCGACATCGAACTCACCCGGGAGGGCGGCCACCACCGCCGCCGGATCGCGCACGCGGGCGGCGACGCCACCGGCGCGGAGATCTCCCGGGCGCTCGTGGAGGCGGTACGCGAGCGCGGGATGCGCACCATCGAGAACGCGCTCGTACTGGACCTGCTCACCGACGCCGACGGCGGCACCGCCGGGGTGACCCTGCACGTGATGGGCGAGGGGCAGCACGACGGCGTGGGCGCCGTGCACGCGCCCGCGGTGGTGCTCGCCACCGGCGGCATGGGCCAGGTGTTCTCCGCCACCACCAACCCCTCCGTGTCCACCGGCGACGGCGTCGCCCTCGCGCTGCGCGCCGGCGCGGAGGTCTCCGACCTGGAGTTCGTGCAGTTCCACCCCACCGTGCTGTTCGTCGGCGCCGACGCCGAGGGCCAGCAGCCGCTCGTCTCCGAGGCGGTGCGCGGCGAGGGCGCCCACCTGGTCGACGCCGACGGCGTGCGGTTCATGGTCGGGCAGCACGAACTGGGCGAACTGGCGCCCCGCGACATCGTCGCCAAGGGGATCACGCGCCGTATGCAGGAACAGGGCGCCGAGCACATGTTCCTCGACGCACGGCACTTCGGCGCCGAGATGTGGGAGCACCGCTTTCCCACCATCCTCGCCGCCTGCCGCGCCCACGGCATCGACCCCGTCCACGAGCTGATCCCGGTCGCGCCGGCCGCCCACTACGCGTCGGGGGGCGTCCGCACCGACTTCCGCGGCCGGACCACCGTGCCCGGCCTGTACGCGTGCGGGGAGGTCGCCTGCACCGGTGTGCACGGCGCCAACCGGCTCGCCTCCAACTCCCTCCTGGAAGGGCTGGTCTACGCCGAGCGCATCGCCGCCGACATCGCGGCCGGCCGTTCCGACGACGGACTGCACGCGCGCGTGCCGCAGCCCGTGCCGTACCCGGAGATCCCCGCCCACCCGCTGCTGGCCCCCGAGGCCCGGTTCTCGATCCAGCGGATCATGACCGGGGGAGCGGGAGTGCTGCGCTCCACCGAGTCCCTGGAGCAGGCCGCCGACCAGCTGCAACGGCTGCACGCCGAGGCCCGCGACGCGCTCGACTCCAACGGCAAGACGGCCGAGCCCGGCGTCGACACCTGGGAGGCCACCAACCTGCTGTGCGTCGCCCGCGTCCTGGTCGCCGCCGCCCGGCTGCGCGAGGAGACCCGGGGCTGCCACTGGCGCGAGGACCACGCCGGCCGGGACGACGCGCGCTGGCGCCGCCACATCGTCGTACGGCTGAACCCGGACCGCACCCTGGCCGTGCACACCACGGACACCGCAGACTTTCCCCCGACCCAGCACCCCCAGGAGCAGTGACAGAAGTGAGCAACGACCTTCCCCTCGTCCAGAGCGGCGGCTGCGGTGACGGCTGCGGCTGCGGAGCCGGGGGATACGACGCAGACGACGAGTACCTGGAGTGCGGGCTCGACCCCGCGCTCGCGCAGCTCCTGGCCGACGCCGGGCTCGACCCGGTCGAGGTCGAGGACATCGCCAACGTGGCCATCCAGGAGGATCTCGACCACGGCGTGGACGTGACGACCGTCGCGACCATCCCGGAGGACGCCGTCGCGACCGCCGACTTCGTCGCGCGCGAGGCGGGTGTCGTGGCCGGGCTCCGGGTCGCCGAGGCGGTCGTCTCCGTCGTGTGCACGGACGAGTTCGAGGTCGAGCGGCACGTCGAGGACGGCGAGCGCGTCGAGGCCGGGCAGAAGCTGCTGTCGGTGACCACGCGCACCCGCGACATCCTCACCGCGGAACGCAGCGCGCTGAACATCCTGTGCCGCCTGTCGGGCATCGCGACCGCCACGCGCGCGTGGGCGGACGTCCTGGAGGGCACCGAGGCACGGGTGCGGGACACCCGCAAGACGACGCCCGGGCTGCGCTCGCTCGAGAAGTTCGCGGTGCGCTGCGGAGGGGGCGTCAACCACCGGATGTCGCTGTCCGACGCCGCCCTGGTCAAGGACAACCACGTCGTCGCCGCGGGCGGTGTCGCACAGGCCTTCAAGGCCGTCCGCGAGGCCTTCCCCGAGGTGCCGATCGAGGTAGAGGTCGACACGCTGCACCAGCTGCGCGAGGTCGTCGACGCGGGCGCGGACCTGATCCTGCTGGACAACTTCACCCCGGGCGAGTGCGCGGAGGCCGTCGGTATCGTCGGCGGGCGGGCCCTGCTGGAGGCGTCGGGCCGGCTCACGCTCGACACCGCGCGCGCGTACGCCGAGACCGGTGTCGACTTCCTCGCCGTGGGAGCCCTCACGCACTCCTCGCCGATCCTCGACATCGGCCTGGACCTGCGAGCGGCGGAGTAGGGAGCGGGTACCGGCCATGCTGCTGACGATCGACGTGGGGAACACACACACCGTGCTCGGCCTGTTCGACGGCGAGGACATCGTCGAGCACTGGCGGATCTCGACCGACGCCCGGCGCACCGCCGACGAACTGGCCGTGCTCCTGCAGGGCCTGATGGGCATGCACCCGCTGCTCGGCGACGACCTGGGCGACGGTATCGACGGGATCGCCATCTGCGCGACCGTGCCCTCGGTGCTGCACGAGCTGCGCGAGGTCACGCGGCGGTACTACGGCGACGTCCCCGCCGTCCTGGTGGAGCCCGGGGTGAAGACCGGCGTGCCGATCCTCACCGACAACCCCAAGGAGGTCGGCGCCGACCGCATCATCAACGCGGTCGCCGCGGTCGAGCTGTACGGGGGTCCCGCGATCGTCGTCGACTTCGGCACGGCGACGACGTTCGACGCGGTCAGCGCGCGCGGGGAGTACGTCGGCGGCGTCATCGCGCCCGGCATCGAGATCTCGGTGGAGGCGCTGGGCGTCAAGGGCGCGCAGCTGCGGAAGATCGAGGTGGCGCGCCCCCGTCATGTGATCGGCAAGAACACCGTGGAGGCGATGCAGTCGGGCATCGTCTACGGCTTCGCCGGACAGGTCGACGGAGTCGTGCGGCGGATGGCCCGGGAACTCGCGGACGACCCCGAGGACGTGACGGTGATCGCGACGGGCGGACTGGCGCCGATGGTGCTGGGCGAGTCCTCGGTGATCGACGAGCACGAGCCGTGGCTGACGCTGATGGGGCTGCGGCTGGTGTACGAGCGGAACGTCTCGCGGATGTGAGGGCGCGGTCGGCGGGAGGGGACGGCGCCACCCCGCGCTGACACCCGCGCCGCCTCCACGCGCGTGACGGTGGTGGGTCCAGGTGGGTGGCCGCGGCACGCCACGCCGACTTCTGTGTCGAATTTGTCTGATTAGCGCGTATCGTCGCCGCATGCCCACGCCATACGGATCCCGCGGCGGCATGGCGTTCGGGGCGGAGGAGCTGCGCGTGCTCCGCCGTGCCCTCGCCCTCGCCCTCCACCCCGGCCCCGCCTCGACCGAGGACGTCCAGGACTGCCTTCGCCTCGCCGACTCCCTCGACGAGGCGATGCGCGAGGGCGCCCGGCTGCGGGCCTTTCTCGTGGCCGACCTCGCCCGGTACCGGGCTGCCCTCCCCGGCACCGCAGCGGGCTACCTGACGCTCCTGGAGGAGGTCCTGGACACGGGCCACCACCCCGGCCCGGACGACCTCGCGGCGCTGCGCGCCCTGCGTGGCAACTCCGTGGCGGCCACCCTCCTCACCCGCTGTCAGATCCTGGCCGAGCGCGACCTGCGGGCCCGCCTCGACCGCCGTACCCCTCGCCGTCCCACCTCGCCCCCGACGGTCCCCGCCCCCGCCGCGCCCTTCCCCGCGGGCCCCGGCCGGGCTGTTCCCGCCGCGCACGTCCCGGCCCCCGCCGTGGTACCCGCCACGGTCGCCGCGGCCCCTCCGGTGCGGAGCGCCGTCGCCCACACCGTCCCGGGCTCGCGTGCCGGCACCTCCGGCTCGCGGGTTCGGTTGTTGGCGCTGCCCGGAGGACGGGGCGACGGCACCACGGCGGACCCGCGGGCGGGCGAGGAGAAGAAGGAGCCCGCCAAGAAGCCGCCACGGCCCGCGCCACGGCCCGGCCCCGGCACCGGTCCGGCGGAGCCGGCCGGCCCCAAGCCCACGCGCCGGCCCATCCCCACCCCGGGCGAGGTCTTCCCACGCCGCAAGCCCGGCCCCCAGTCCCCGACGGCCGACCCGGAGCAGCGACTCGCCGTCTGCTGAGCGCATGGCGCGCGCGGCCAACGCGCGCGGCCAAGGGGCGCCGAACGGCGAAGCTCCGGGATGCCGAAGGCCCGCGATCCGGGCGGCGGACGGTGATCCACCCGCCACCCGGCACCCGCCACCCGCCACGCGAGACGCGTCCGCCGCGCCGCGTCCGCCGCGCCCATCCGCGCCTACGTTCCGGCCCAGGCGTGCGGTGTGCGCCGGGTGCCGGGCGGTGTGCGCCGGGCGCGCGATCTCTGCCGCGCGCCCGGCGCCCGGCGCCCCGCTCCGTCACCCCGCCCGGATGTCCCTTTTCTCCCGGGCTACCCTGGGCCCATGGACTACGTCTCCGCGCTCGTGCCTCCGGTCGTCATGGCCGTGTTCTTCATCGGCGTGATCAGGGTGATCGTGAAGACCCAGGGCGGCGCCAACAAGGCCAAGGAGGACGCCGTGGTCGACGCGGCGCTCGCGCGCGCGGAGAACACGCGCCAGGCCTCCGCGGACCCCGGCGCCTGACACCTCGTTCCGGAGACCCGCCGACCCGCGTCACCACCTCACGCCCCGCCCCGCCCCGATCATCTTCTGCGCGCCCTTTTTATTCAGGTTTGCCGCCATGTCTGCCCGTCTGTCACGCCATTGGTGAGATCTGCCACTACTGTGGGGAACTGTGCCTCGCCCATTGGGAGAACTCGAAGACGCGGTCATGACGCGGGTGTGGAAGTGGAACCGCCCGGTGACCGTTCGGGAAGTCCTGGAAGACCTTCAGCGTGAACGGTCCATCGCCTACACGACGGTGATGACCGTTTTGGACAATCTCCATCAGAAGGGCTGGGTGCGCCGGGAGGCGGAAGGCCGGGCCTATCGATATGAGGCGGTCTCCACCCGGGCCGCCTACGCCGCGGCCCTGATGAACGACGCCTGGGCGCAGAGCGACAACCCGGCCGCCGCTCTCGTCGCCTTCTTCGGCATGATGAGCGATGAACAGCGGCAGGCCCTGCGGGACGCCGTGCGGATCGTGCAAGGACCGGAGAACCCGGGAGAGAACCCCGGCTCCGCGGCCGAGGGCGGCGGGCGATAGCGTCCGCACATGTCAGCAGAGAGTCCCGGAGTCACCGCTAAAGCCATCACCGTCCGGCGGGCCCGGACGAGCGATGTACCGGCCGTGCGCCGTCTCCTCGACGCCTACGTCCGGGACGGCATCCTGCTCGACAAAGCCACCGTGACGCTTTACGAGGACATCCAGGAGTTCTGGGTGGCGGAACGCGACGACAACGCCGAGGTGGTCGGCTGCGGCGCACTGCACGTGATGTGGGAAGACCTGGCCGAGGTGCGTACTCTCGCGGTGAAGCCCGGCCTGAAGGGCGTCGGCGTCGGTCACCAGTTGTTGGAGAAGTTGCTGCACACCGCGCGCTGGCTCGGCGTTCGACGGGTTTTCTGCCTGACCTTCGAAGTGGACTTCTTCGGCAAGCACGGCTTCGTCGAGATCGGCGAGACGCCGGTCGACACCGATGTCTACGCGGAGCTCCTGCGTTCCTATGACGAGGGCGTCGCGGAGTTCCTGGGGCTCGAACGAGTGAAACCGAACACCTTGGGCAACAGCCGGATGCTTCTGCACCTGTGATCATCGGCGTCGCCCAGACCTATGTCCGAACCCTATGTCCGAAACGCGTACGTTTCCGGGCCGGTCGAGGGTGCTCGGTCTCTCCCAGGGGTTTGTGTTTTTCCCGCAAAAGCGGTTTGCTTTCCGACGTACTGCAGTACTGCATATAACAGGGGGCGGCGAAACGGCGGACGCCGCACACCCCCGTCCTCACGTTATCGATGAAAGGAAATCCGGTGGCACAGAAGGTTCAGGTCCTTCTTGTCGACGACCTCGACGGCGGCGAGGCGGACGAGACCGTGACGTTCGCTCTGGACGGCAAGACGTACGAGATCGATCTCACGACTGCCAATGCGGACAAGCTGCGCGGCCTTCTCGAGCCCTATGTGAAGGGTGGCCGTCGTACCGGTGGCCGCGCTTCGGGCGGACGAGGAAAGGCCCGGGCCGCCGCTTCCGGCGGCAGCCAGGACACGGCACAGATCCGCGCGTGGGCGAAGGAGAACGGTTACGAGGTCAATGACCGTGGCCGTGTTCCCGCGACCATTCGTGAGGCCTACGAGAAGGCGATGGGCTGAGCGCACCCGCGCCGCAGCCGGGCGCGGTGACACTCCGTCGCCACCGTGTCCACCAGGCGTACGAGGTCGGGGGCGTCCCCACCGCCCCCCAGGGCCGACATCGTCGGCAGCGAGGCCTCGGCCTCGCGCCCCTTCACGGGGGGCCGCAGCCACACGGCGGCCCCCTGCACCGCCCCCGCGCCGTCCCGGCCGGGGAGCCGCGGAGCCTCGATGGCCCCGCCCGCGCCGATCGCCGTGAGATCCAGCGGCAGCGCACCCCACTCCAGCCACTCCAGGATGCCCGGCAGTTCCTCCGCGCTGCCCGCTGCCACCAGCAGCAGCATCCTGTCGCCGCGCAGGGCCACCGGCGAGGCCGGCCGCAGACGCCCGAGCGCCGCGTGGCCCGCCTCCGCGGGCACCTCCAGGGCGTCGAAGCGCAGGCCGGTGGAAAGTAGTACCGGAGTTCCGGGCACCGTGGGCCACCCCAGTTCGTTCTCGTACCAGGCGCGCAGCAGGGCCCCGGGGGCCGGCGCGCGCCGTGGCGGAGGGACCGGGAGAGGTGCGGGTGGTACCGGGAGAGAGCCCGTGGGGCCAGGAGCGGGCGGCGGGATCGAGTCGCCGAGCGGAGGGACTGAGCCAACCATGCCAAGTGCAACCGTCCGGGAGGGCGGCAAGTTACGCTGGGTGCCCCGATGATCGCGCTGAGTTCCGGAACAGGGGGCGTGTGGGGGTGCCGGGAGGCGCAAGGTTGTTCGCCCGTAGCGGAGTGGCCGGGGGTGCACGGCATGGACTGTCCGTGACGGCGGGTAAGACATCCCTAGTGGGAGGGGGCGACGCGCGGGAAAGGCCGTCTCACGTTCGCCATCGGCGTAGCGGCGACTGGGGTAACTGCCTGGCCTGCGGGAACATCGTCTCGCACCATCGGGTTGGAGCAGATGTCGGCGTTCGGGGTCAGGAGGCCATCGACGGTGTCGGCAGTTGGAATGAGCGGTCCCCGCTTGCGGGACTAAGCTGCGGAAGGACAGGGAGGGGAAGTTCCCCTTACTGCCTGACCGCTCTGAGGAGCGATTAACGATGTTCGAGAGGTTCACCGACCGCGCGCGGCGGGTTGTCGTCCTGGCTCAGGAAGAAGCCCGGATGCTCAACCACAACTACATCGGCACCGAGCACATCCTCCTGGGCCTGATCCACGAGGGTGAGGGTGTCGCCGCAAAGGCCCTGGAGAGCCTCGGCATTTCGCTTGAGGCGGTCCGCCAGCAGGTGGAGGAGATCATCGGCCAGGGCCAGCAGGCCCCGTCCGGCCACATCCCCTTCACTCCCCGTGCCAAGAAGGTCCTGGAGCTGTCGCTCCGCGAGGCCCTTCAGCTGGGCCACAACTACATCGGCACGGAGCACATCCTGCTCGGCCTGATCCGCGAGGGCGAGGGCGTCGCCGCCCAGGTCCTGGTCAAGCTGGGCGCAGACCTCAACCGGGTGCGGCAGCAGGTCATCCAGCTGCTCTCCGGTTACCAGGGCAAGGAGACCGCCACCGCCGGCGGACCTGCCGAGGGCACCCCCTCGACGTCCCTGGTCCTCGACCAGTTCGGCCGGAACCTCACCCAGGCCGCTCGTGAGTCCAAGCTCGACCCGGTCATCGGGCGCGAGAAGGAGATCGAGCGGGTCATGCAGGTGCTGTCCCGCCGCACCAAGAACAACCCCGTGCTGATCGGTGAACCCGGCGTCGGCAAGACCGCCGTCGTGGAAGGCCTCGCCCAGGCCATCGTCAAGGGCGAGGTGCCCGAGACCCTGAAGGACAAGCACCTCTACACGCTGGACCTCGGCGCCCTGGTCGCCGGCTCCCGCTACCGCGGTGACTTCGAGGAGCGCCTGAAGAAGGTCCTCAAGGAGATCCGCACCCGCGGCGACATCATCCTGTTCATCGACGAGCTGCACACGCTGGTCGGTGCGGGTGCCGCCGAAGGCGCCATCGACGCCGCGAGCATCCTCAAGCCGATGCTGGCCCGCGGTGAGCTGCAGACCATCGGTGCGACCACGCTGGACGAGTACCGCAAGCACCTGGAGAAGGACGCGGCCCTGGAGCGCCGCTTCCAGCCCATCCAGGTCGCGGAGCCCTCCCTGCCGCACACGATCGAGATCCTCAAGGGCCTGCGCGACCGGTACGAGGCGCACCACCGCGTCTCCATCACCGACGAGGCGCTGGTCCAGGCCGCCACCCTGGCCGACCGGTACATCTCGGACCGCTTCCTGCCGGACAAGGCGATCGACCTGATCGACGAGGCCGGTTCCCGGATGCGCATCCGCCGGATGACCGCGCCGCCGGACCTGCGCGAGTTCGACGAGAAGATCGCCGGCGTCCGCCGCGACAAGGAGTCCGCGATCGACTCGCAGGACTTCGAGAAGGCCGCCTCCCTGCGCGACAAGGAGAAGCAGCTCCTCGCTGCCAAGGCCAAGCGGGAGAAGGAGTGGAAGGCCGGCGACATGGACGTCGTCGCCGAGGTCGACGGCGAGCTCATCGCCGAGGTCCTCGCCACGGCCACCGGCATCCCGGTCTTCAAGCTGACCGAGGAGGAGTCCAGCCGCCTGCTCCGCATGGAGGAGGAGCTGCACAAGCGGGTCATCGGCCAGGACGACGCCGTCAAGGCGCTGTCCAAGGCGATCCGCCGCACCCGCGCCGGTCTGAAGGACCCGAAGCGTCCGGGCGGTTCGTTCATCTTCGCCGGCCCGTCCGGTGTCGGTAAGACCGAGCTGTCCAAGGCGCTCGCCGAGTTCCTCTTCGGTGACGAGGACGCGCTGATCTCCCTCGACATGTCGGAGTTCAGCGAGAAGCACACCGTCTCGCGCCTCTTCGGTTCGCCCCCCGGCTACGTGGGCTACGAGGAGGGCGGCCAGCTGACGGAGAAGGTTCGCCGCAAGCCGTTCTCGGTCGTCCTCTTCGACGAAGTCGAGAAGGCGCACCCGGACATCTTCAACTCGCTGCTGCAGATCCTGGAGGACGGTCGTCTGACCGACTCCCAGGGCCGGGTCGTGGACTTCAAGAACACGGTCATCATCATGACGACCAACCTCGGCACCCGGGACATCTCCAAGGGCTTCAACCTGGGCTTCGCCGCCGTGGGCGACACGAAGACCAACTACGAGCGCATGAAGAACAAGGTGTCGGACGAGCTGAAGCAGCACTTCCGCCCCGAGTTCCTCAACCGCGTCGACGACGTGGTCGTCTTCCCGCAGCTGACGCAGAACGACATCCTCCGGATCGTCGACCTGATGATCAGCAAGGTGGACGAGCGCCTGAAGGACCGGGACATGGGCATCGAGCTCTCCCAGTCCGCGAAGGAGCTGCTGTCCAAGAAGGGCTACGACCCCGTGATGGGCGCCCGGCCGCTGCGCCGGACGATCCAGCGCGAGGTCGAGGACAGCCTGTCGGAGAAGATCCTCTTCGGCGAGCTGCGCCCGGGTCACATCGTGGTCGTGGACACCGAGGGCGAGGGCGAGTCCCAGACCTTCACCTTCCGCGGCGAGGAGAAGTCGGCGCTGCCCGACGTCCCGCCGATCGAGCAGGCGGCCGGCGGCCCGGGGCCGAACCTGAGCAAGGACGCGTAAGCGTCCAGCGACGCCCAGCCGGACCAGCCGAACAGAAGGGGCCGGTGCTTTCGAGCACCGGCCCCTTCCGGCGTTCCCGGAGGCGTATCGGGGGAGCCGCGCCCCCGGGAACGCCGGAGGATCGCTCAGGAGAGCTGGCCGTCGTAGTCCGGCAGCTTGAAGGTCCTCTCGGCGTGGCCGCCCGAGAGGTCGGTGGCGCTGTTGCCGATGTTCGCGATGATCGTGTAGCCCTTGTTCTCGATGTCGACGCGCTGGGCGGTCTTGTAGTCCGCCACATTCCTGAAGAGGTCGATCAGGCCGCGGACGTACAGGCCGGAGACCTGGTAGCCGCGGTAGTCGAGGTTGTAGTCGGTGAAGCCGGCGATGATGCCGGGGCGGGCGGTGACGAAGAACAGGGCGACGCCGTGCTCCTGGGCGTACTTCGCGACGTCGAGGACCGGCTTGTTGGCCGGCTGGGGGTAGCTGAAGCCGAAGTCGGTCTCCAGGGTCGTGTTGTCGACGTCGAAGACGACGGCCTGCTTCTCGCCGGGCCGGGCGGCGGCGATCCGCTGCTTGAGGTACGGCAGAGCCTGGTCCATCACGGTCTGGCAGTCCCGCTGCCAGGTGGCGTAGTCGACGTCCTGCGCGGTGGCGGCGGCCGTGGTGGGGGCCGTGGTGGGGGCGGCGGCCGGAGCGGCGTCGGCGGGGGCGGCCAGCGCCAGGAGGGCGGCGGCGGAGACGGCGGTCACCGAGGCCCGGCTCAGCCAGGCACCTCTGATCGTCATGTGGGGTCCTCTCACGTCCATGAAGCTCTGCCGTGTCGTGTGCATGCTCGTTGGTGAGGGTGGCGCGAGGGGAACCGTAGGGTTACTGGAGGGTAAGTGGCTAGGGGTCTGCGTCACATCAGGGGTGGCGGGGAAAGCCGCCGCGGGTGACATGCCGCATAGGGTGTGCGTCACGTACTACGAGGGATAGTTGGCCCACCTACCGGCCAAAAGGGACGTTAAGGGTGCAGTGTCGCTAAGTCCTACTTTCCGTCGTAGGTCACACATTTGAGCACGGGTGGGGGGCGCGGGTACCAAGGACGAGCCATCCGGTCGCGGCGGTCCGTGTGCCGGGTGGTCTCTCTTGCACCCGAACCCACGAGGTATTCGATGTCCCGCGCCATGAACCGTTTCTCCCGTACGTCCGCGCTCCGCACCCGCGTGGCCGTCGGCGCCGCCGCTCTGGGTACCGCCGCGGTCGTGCTGGGCGGCGGTGTGGCGTCCGCCGCCGAGGCGACCGCCGCCAAGTCCACGGCGTCCTGGGTCGACCCGGTGAAGAAGTACAAGCTGTCGGCGAGCTTCGCCCAGGCCGGCAGCATGTGGACGGCCAAGCACAGCGGTCAGGACTTCGCCGTGCCGAGCGGCACCAAGGTCGTCGCCGCCCACGGCGGCACCGTCGTCAAGGCCGGCGGCAACGGCGCCGGTGACGGCCCCGCCTACGGCAACGCCGTCGTGATCAAGCACGCCAAGGGCGTCTACTCCCAGTACGCCCACCTCTCGCGCATCGACGTGAAGGTCGGCCAGGTCGTCAAGACCGGTCAGCGCATCGCCCTGTCCGGCAACACCGGCAACTCCAGCGGTCCGCACCTGCACTTCGAGATCCGCAAGACCCCGAACTACGGCAGCGCGATCAACCCGGTCTCGTTCCTGCGCGCCAAGGGCGTCAAGGTCTGAGACCCCGCTCAGGCGCCGCGGTGCGCCTGAGTGACCAGATCGGTGGCGACCTCCAGGACGGCCTTGCGCTTGTCCTCGGGGTCGCCTTCGAGGTCGTTGACGACGATGAACATGCCGGCGTGCAGGGTGAACAGCGCGCTGACGCAGCGCACCTGGTCGACCAGTTCCGCGTCCTTGTCGACCAGGATGTCCTTCAGGCCGATCATCCGGTCCTTGACCATCTCGCCGATCCGCAGCTCCCGCACGGTGGCCTGGTTCTCGTGCATGAACCGGAAGAGGGGCGTCGCGTCGGCCAGCAGCCCGCTGTAGCGCCGTACGATCTCCTGCTTGGTCTCCAGGGTGGGCGGCTGGCGCCCGCCCCACTCGATGAGATCCGTGATCGGCTGTGTCAGGTCCTCGAAGAGGCTGACGATGATCTCTTCCTTGGTCTTGAAGTGGTAGTAGAGCGCCGCCTTGGTGACGTCCAGGTGCTCGGCGATCTCTCGTAGCGAGGTCTTCTCGTAGCCCTGCTCGGCGAAGAGTTCGAGCGCCACGTCCTGGATGCGCTGGCGGGTGTTCCCGCGGCGTCGCTGCTTGGTGCCGTCGTCCATGGTGCCGCCCATCCTCGTACTCCTCGCGCCCCGGCGGAAACTTACTTGACGCCCGGCTAGTTAAAGGTCTACCTTCCTCCAGTGTAGTCAACTAGCCGGGCGGCAAGTAAGTGGCCGAACGGGGCGGTGTCCAGGGGAGTGGGGAGTATGGCGGTCACACAGGCGGTCGACAGCGCCGGGAAGGCGCCCGGCGCACAGGCGGGCGGCACCGGGGGCGCAAAGCCCAGGAGCGTGCGGGTCGTCCTGCTCGCGCTCATGATCACGATGATGCTGGCGATGCTCGACAACATGATCGTCGGCACCGCGATGCCGACGATCGTGGGCGACCTCGGCGGCCTCGAACACCTCTCCTGGGTGGTGACCTCCTACACGCTGGCCACCGCGGCCTCAACGCCGATCTGGGGCAAGCTCGGTGACATGTACGGGCGCAAGGGCTCGTTCATCACCTCGATCGTGATCTTCCTGGCCGGTTCCGCGCTCAGCGGCATGGCCCAGGACATGGGCCAGCTGATCGGCTTCCGGGCCGTGCAGGGCCTGGGCGCCGGCGGTCTGATGGTCGGTGTCATGGCGATCATCGGCGATCTGGTTCCGCCGCGGGAACGGGGCAAGTACCAGGGCATGATGGCCGGTGTGATGGCGCTCGCCATGATCGGCGGCCCCCTCGTCGGCGGCACCATCACCGACAACTGGGGCTGGCGCTGGGCCTTCTACATCAACCTGCCGCTCGGCGCGGTCGCCCTCGGTCTGATCGGTGTGGTCCTGCACCTGCCCAGGAAGCGGTCCGAGGCGCGCATCGACTACCCGGGCGCGGCACTGCTGACCGTCGGCATCACCGCCATCGTGCTGGTGACGACCTGGGGCGGTTCGCAGTACGCGTGGACCTCCGCGCGGATCATGGAGCTGATCTTCCTCGGCATCGCCGCACTCGTAGGCTTCCTGTTCTGGCAGACCAGGGCCCCCGAGCCGATCCTCCCGCTGCACATCTTCCGCAGCCGCAACTTCAGCCTCATGGCGGCCATCGGCTTCATCACCGGCTTCGTGATGTTCGGCGCGACCCTGTTCCTGCCGCTGTACCAGCAGTCCGTCCAGGGAGCCTCCGCCACCAACTCGGGTCTGCTGCTCCTGCCCATGCTCGGCGCCATGCTGGTGACCTCGATGGTCTCCGGGCGGATCACCACCAACACCGGCCGTTACAAGGTCTTCCCGATCGCCGGCGGTGTGCTCATGATCGCCGGTCTGTACCTGCTGTCGACCATGGACACCGGCACCTCACGCCTGACCTCCGGTCTCTTCATGGCCGTGCTGGGCCTCGGCATGGGCTGCCTGATGCAGATCACCATGCTGGTCGCGCAGAACAGCGTGGAAATGAAGGACATGGGCGTCGCCTCCTCCTCCGCCACCCTCTTCCGTACGCTCGGCTCCTCGTTCGGCGTCGCGATCATGGGCGCGCTGTTCAACAACCGCGTCCAGGACGTCATGTCCGAGCGCGCCGGCGACATGGGCTCGAAGATCACCGAGCAGTCCGCCCAGCTGGACGCCGCGAGCCTCGCGAAGCTGCCGGCCGAGGCGCGGGAGGCGTACCAGTACGCCGTGTCCGACGGCTCGCACGCCGCCTTCGTGCTCGGCACCGTCGTCGCCGTCGCGGTGCTGGTCGCCGCGCTGTTCGTCAAGGAGGTGCCGCTCAAGGGCGCGGGCCCCAAGCCGGAGGCCGCCCCCGAGGCGGTGTGAGAAGGCCGTACGGGCGGGGTCCCGGCCGCGCTGTCCGGGCGCGGCCGGGACCCCGTTGCCGCACCGCGCGGCCGATGTCAGTGGGGCGTGCCACCATCGGCACATGGACAGGGCGCGGCAGTTGCGGCTGGCGAAGGACGCCATGGACCGGGAGTGGGCCGACCCGGACCTCGACCTCGCGGCGGTCGCGGCGCACGCCGGCTACTCCCGCTACCACTTCGTGCGCGCCTTCAAAGAGGTCTACGGCGAAACCCCAGGCCAGTACCTGACCCACCGCCGGATCGAGCGGGCCGAGGAACTGCTGCGCGGCGCCGACCTCAGCGTCACCGAGATCTGCCACCTGGTGGGATTCAGCAGCCTCGGCACCTTCTCGACCCGTTTCAAGGCCCGCACCGGCCTCACCCCGAGCGAGTACCGCGTCCGTCACGTCGGTCGCGGCGCGGCCCTGATCCCGGGCTGCTACGCCATGCTGTGGGCCGGCGGCTTCCCCCGCCGTGCCGAGGACCGCCGCAATTCTGAGGAAGCGCCCCGAGCACCGGCCCGCCTACGGTGACGAGAGGAGATCGGAAACGGCATCAGGAACCGACACCGACCGGACCGGGGAGCGCCCACCATGATCAAAGGCCTGACCATCGCCTCCGTGTGGACCTTCGACCAGCAGCGCACGAAGGCCTTCTTCACCGAGAAGCTCGACTTCGAGGTCCGCACCGAACTCGCCCTCGGCGACATGCACTGGATCACCGTCGGCGCCAAGAACCAGCCGGACGTGGAACTCACACTGATGAGCCTTGACGGCCCGGGGCTGGACACCGAGTCCTCCGAAGCGTTGAAGACGCTGGTCAGCAAGGGCGTCATGGGCGCGGGGGTGCTCAGCACCGACGACTGCCGCGGCGACTACGAGACCTTCCGGGCCCGGGGGGTGGAGTTCGTCCAGGAACCGAAGGAACGCCCCTACGGCATCGAGGCGATCTTCCGCGACGACAACGGCAACTGGTACTCGCTCACCGAGCGAAGCGAGGAACTGGACTTCTCCAAGGACTTCGGCTGAGCCGGGACTTCGCCCGAGAAGGGACGCCGGCTGAGCCCGGGACTTCGGCTGAGCCCGGGAGTTCGGCTGAGCCGGGACTTCTGCCGAGCAGGGAGTTCGGCAGAGCCGGGACGTCGGCCCGCGCAGGGACTTCGGCCGAGAAGAGCGAGGAGGCGTCCACCGGGCGGCCGGTCGGCCGCCCGCCGTCGCTAGGGCAGCAGCGGGTAACTGCCCGTGTTCGTCGGCGCGTGCTCGGGGAGCCACAGGACGGCGACCGCGCCCTCGGCGGGTATGTGTTCCGGCACCCCAGCGGGCCGTACGTTGCGGAAGGTGAGCCGGGCGCCCATCACCCGGGCCTGGCCCGCGGCGATGGTCAGGCCCAGCCCGTGGCCGCGCCCGGCCCGGTCGGAACTGCCGGTGCGGAATCGGCTCGGTCCCTCCGAGAGCAGGCTCTCCGGGAAGCCGGGACCGTGGTCGCGGACCCGGATGACCCGGCCCTCGACGGTGACCTGTATGGGCCCCTTGCCGTGCCGGGCGGCGTTGGCCAGCAGGTTGAACAGGACCCGCTCCAGCCGGCGCGGGTCGGTGGTGACCTCCGACTCGTGCACCACCCGTACCTCGACGTCGGGGTTCTTCGCCGCGACCCGCCGGGTGACGAACTCGCCCAGCATGATGTCCTGCAGCTCGGCCCGCTCCGAGGCACCGTCCAGCCGGGCCACCTCCAGGACGTCCTCGACGAGGGTACGCATCGCCTTCGCACGGTCCAGCACCAGCTCGGTGGGCCGGCCCGGCGGCAGCAGTTCGGCCGCCGTGAGCAGTCCGGTCACCGGTGTGCGCAGCTCGTGCGCGATGTCCGCGGTGACCCGGCGCTCGGCCTCCAGCCGCTGCCGCAGGGCGTCCGCCATGGCGTCCACGGCGCTCGCCAGGTCGTCGGTCTCGTCCTGGACGACCCCGCCGATCGCGTCCCGCACCCGTACGTCCGTCTCGCCCTTGGCGACCTGGTGCGCGGCCGTGGCCGCCTTGCGCAGCCGCCGCGACAGATGGGCGCCGATCAGCACGCCGAGGGCGCTGCCGCCGAGGACCACCGCGATGGAGCCGATCACCAGGGCCTGGTCCAGGTCGTTGAGGATGTCGGTGCTGCGGTCGGTGAACCCGGTGTGCAGCGACAGCACGTGACCGTCCTTGACCGGTACGGCCGCCCAGATGTCCGGCGCCCCCTGCCGGTGGTCGGAGACGAAGGTCGCCCGGCGGCCCTCCCGGACCTTCTCGCGCAACTCGGCGGGGAGCGCGGGGTCGTCGATCTTGATGCCGGGGAAGTTGGGCCGGCCGGACAGCTCGTAGTTGCGCTGGGCGATCTGGACGCGGGTGTCCGCCAGGTCGCGCGCGTTGTCCAGCATCGACACCCGGGCGGCGTTGTGCACGACCAGGCTGAGCACGATCGCCACCAGGGCGCCGACCAGCGCGATGGCGGCGCTCAGCTTCCACCGCAGGCCGGTGCGGATGCCCGCGCGCTCCACGCGGGCCGGAACCAGACGCCGGATCATCCCCCGCACACCCCGCCCCCGCTCAGGCCTTCAACTTGTAGCCGAAGCCGCGGACCGTCTCGATCCGGTCCTGGCCGATCTTGGTCCGCAGCCGCTGGACGTGGACGTCCACCACCCGGGTGTCACCGCCCCAGCCGTACTCCCAGACCCGTTCCAGGAGTCTGTCCCGGGAGAGCACGGTGCCCGGCGCGGTGGAGAACTCCAGCAGCAGGCGCATCTCGGTCGGTGTCAGCGCCACCGGCTGTCCGCCCCGGCGCACCTCCATGCCCTCGGTGTCGACCTCCAGGTCCCCGAAGGTCAGTACCCCGTCGGCGGCCGCAGCGCCCGGCTCCGAGCGGTCACCGCCGCCCGCGTGCCCGAAGCGGCGCAGCACCGCGCGGATCCGGGCGACCAGCACCGCCCCGTCGAACGGCTTGGTCACGTAGTCGTCGGCGCCCGCCTCCAGCCCCAGCACCACGTCGATGGAGTCGGCGCGCGCGGACAGCATGATCACCGGCACGGTCGACTCGTCACGGATGCGCCGGCACAGGCTCACCCCGTCCAGGCCCGGCACCATCACGTCCAGCAGGGCGATGTCGGGCCGGTCGGCCCGGAACGCCTCCAGCCCCGACAGGCCGTCGGGCATGGCGGTGACCGCGAAGCCGTCGCGCTCCAGGGCGAGCTGGGTGGCCTCGCGGATGACGTCGTCGTCCTCGACGAACAGGACGTGGGTCTGGTCTGCCATCCCTGTGCTCTCAGTCCTCGTGTGGTGGGGGGTCGTACCTGTTGTCCGAGGGGCGCGGCACCCGCGCACTCGCGCGCCCCCTGGTGGGGGGACGCCCGCGGCACGCGAAGCGTTCGCGCCTTTTCGGCCGTAGCGCCGTAGCGCCGTAGCGCCGTAGCGCCGCCCGCCGGGTGTGCGTCGTCACCGCCTTCGCCGGTACGGGCGGCCCGACCGGTGCACGCCGCCGGAAAGATAATGGCGCGTGGCGCCGGCCACCACTCAGCCGCCCTCGGGCACCGGCGTCGGCTCGTCACCGGTGATGGTGCCGTACTCGGTGTGCGTGCTGAACTTCTGGGTGAACCGGTCGTCGGTCCACAGATACGTGAGCACGTTCTCGCCGGACGGTTCGGACACCGGATCGTCCTTGTCGTACACCTGCTTGGTCACCACCAGGTAGCCCCGCTCGATCTCCGCGTACACCGGCGGCTCCTCCGCCTTGAACACGTTCACGTACCGGCCGTCGTGCCGCCGGTACACGTAGGCGCCGACCCCGACCGCGTCGCTGCACGTCAGCACGTTCACCACGAGGTCGCTCGCGGTGCTCCCGGTCAGCTCCCCGTACTGCACGTCGACCGGGTACTTGTCGGCGACACAGGGCTGCAGGTCACGCTTCACCTCCGCCGAGACCCGCGGGTCCCCCTTGAGCAGCTGGACGGCGTCCACCTGGTCCACGTCGTACGCCTCGGAGTGTGCGACGGAGGCCGAAGGGCCGGCGGGCGCGACCGTGTCGGCGTGCGCCGGGCCCTCGTCCCGGGCGCCGGTGCCGCCGGTGGCGCACGAGGAGACGAAAAGGGCGAGGGCGGTGAGCACGACCGCCGCCGTGATCACCGCCTGGGAAGTTTCTCGGGCCGCTCTCTGCCCCGCCCCGGTCAGGCCGCCGCGCAACGCTCCCGCTCCTCACGCTCCAGCGCGCGTGCGTCCAGTTCGCGGGCCTCCAGCTCCTCGCGGAGCCGGGCGAGCGCCCGGTGCAGCGTGCTCTTGACCGTTCCCGCCGACATGCCGAGGGCCGCGGCCGTCTCCTCCGTGGACATCTGCTCCCAGTGTCGCAGGACGACGACGCTGCGCTGCTTCGGCGCCAGTACCTTCATCGCGTCCATCAACAGGGCGCGGTCGGCGTGCTGTTCGGTGGAGTCGGCCACGGAGGCGTCCGGGAGCTGCTCGGTGGGCACCTCCTCCAGCTTGCGCGCCCGCCACCACTCGGTCCGGGTGTTGATCATGACCCGCCGCAGATAGGCGTCGGCGAGCCGCTTGTCGGCGATGCCGTCCCAGCGGCCGTACGTCCTTGCCAGCGCGGTCTGCAGCAGGTCCTGCGCGTCGACCGGGTCCGGGACGAGCCGACGGGCGCTGCGCAGCAGCGCGTCCTGCCGAGTGCGGACGTACTCCTCGAACTCCAGCACCTCGCCCTGCGCCATGATCAACCGCCTCCGATTCCCCGTGGGTTCCCCGTGCCGGCCGGGTGTGGCCCCTGCCGGTGTCGTGCCTGTGGTCCGTAGCCCAGCGCCCCTGCCGGGCACGGGAAAGAAGCTACGGAGCGGTTGTCACGGGGCTGTCCGAAGCAGCCTGCGGCGAGCGCTCAGCTGTCCGTCGGTTGTGTAACGAAACCCGGAGCGGGGTAAAGGAGCCGCCCGACTGCTGGCGATGTGGGGTGATATGTCGACCGGGTGAGTGTTACGCGGGCCGTTTCCCTGTGATGTGGCTGTGCGTCAGCCGGCCGTGCGGCCGGTGGTGTTCCGTCGGGTGGTGTCAGGCCGGACGCGCCGGCCGGTGGTGTCAGGTGAGCGGCAGGCGGTACAGGCCGCCCGGCAGCGGCTCGACCAGGCCGTCCGCCACCAGGCCGTCCAGCGCCCGCGCGCGCTGCACCGGCTCGTGCCAGACCCGGTCCAGCGCGGACTGCGGCACGGGCGCGTGCGCGTCGCGCAGTACGGCGAGCAGCTTGCCCCGCACCTGGCGGTCCGTACCCGCGTACGTCTGGCCCCGGCGCGGCGGCCCCTCGTGCTCGGGCTTGCCCGCGAGCCGCCAGGCGCACTGCGCGGTGATCGGGCACCGGTGGCACGCCTCGTTCTTCGCCGTGCACACGAGTGCGCCGAGTTCCATGGAAGCCGCCGCCCACCGGGCGGCCGTCCCCTCCTCCTCGGGGAGGAGCGTGCGGGCCAGCCTGCGCTCGGCGGCCGTGGTGGCGTTCGGCGGATACTGCACGCCCGTCACCGCGCGCGCGAGGACACGGCGCACATTGGTGTCCAGGACCGCGTGTCGCTGCCCGTACGCGAACGAGGCGACCGCCGCCGCCGTGTACTCGCCGATGCCCGGCAGCGCCAGCAACTGCCCGTGGTCCGCCGGTACGTCACCGCCGTGCCGCTCCGTTATGGCCACCGCGGCGCCGTGCAGGCGCAGGGCGCGGCGCGGGTAGCCGAGCCGCCCCCACGCGCGTACGGCTTCACCGGGGGGCTCGGCGGCAAGGTCGGCGGGGCGGGGCCAGCGGGCCAGCCACTGCTCGTAGACCGGCAGGACTCGGTTGACCGGTGTCTGCTGGAGCATGAACTCGCTGACCATCACGCCCCACGCGCCGGCTTCGGGGCGCCGCCAGGGCAGGTCGCGGGCGTTGTCCTCGAACCAGTCGATGACGGGGGAGTGCAAGTGCGCTCCGGGCGGCGTCACGCCGGCGGGGGCCGGGGCGGGGACGGTGTCGGCGGGGGTGCTGTGGGGAAGCTTCGTGGGCGCAGTCATGGCCCTTTGATCCTGCCACGACGGGGGTGCACGCGTGCGTACCGTCACCCGACGGGGTGGCACCCGCCCGTCGTGCCGCCGGTCCGCGCGCCTGCGGGCGGCGCGCCGGGGTGCTACGCGGCGTGTTACGTGCGCGGGCGTGCCGTGGGCGTTACGCGTACCCGTGGCCCCGTGGCCCCGTGGCCCGGTGGCGGTGGCCGCGGTTGTTCCTGGGTGCGTGGCGTGTCGTTGCCGTCACCCTGTGCGGTCGTGAACGGCTCGGGCGGCAGCCGGGCGCGCCGGGGCGGAGGGGACCGGGATGATGATCCGGAAAAGTTGTGGTTCCCGGCGGCGGGTGGGGGCGGGGAACGCCAGGATCTCTCGTACAGTTTGCGCCGTGGGATCTCTGCGCAATCCGGTCGGGCCGCTTCCCTCCTCCATCTACTGGCGTCGGAGGGCCGTACTGCTGTCCGTGCTGACCCTGTTGGCGCTCGTGTTCGCCTGGATCGCCACCTCGGGCGGTGGCGGCGGCAAGAACAGTGCCGACGGTTCCAACGGCGGCAGGAATCCCGCCTCCTCCATCACGCCGGGACCGTCCGGCTCGGGTACGGCGATCACCCAACACCCGGGCGGCCGCGACGAGTCGAGCGGCGAGGAGACCGGCGGGTCCGGCTCCGGGTCCGACGACGGCGGCAACAACGACGACGGCGGTACCGGCCCCGGCGGCGCCGCGGGCGGTGACGACGCCAACGGGGACACGCCCCCGGGCGCGGGTTCCGGCGGCGGTGCCGGCGCCGGCACCGGGTCGAGCGCCGCGTTGCCGGCCGGCACCCCGCTGCCCAACTGCACCGCCAGCGTCGTGACGTTGACGCTGAGCAGCGTGCGCAACGAGTACTCGCCCGACCAGACGCCCACCTTCCGGCTGACCGCGAGGAACAGCTCCGCGAGCGACTGCAAGGTCGACCTCGGGCCCAGGAGCGCGGTGTTGACGGTCACTCAGGCCGGCGAGGACGACACCTACTGGTCCTCGGCCGACTGCCCCGAGGGTTCCGGCAGCCTGCTGTACCGGGTGCCGGCCGGCGCCACCTTCGTCTACACCGTGAAGTGGGACCGCAAGCCCAGCGCACCGCAGTGCGCCACGCCCCCGCCGGGTTCGGCCGGCGCCGGGACCTACCTGGTGGAGGCCAAGGCACCCGGCTTCGAGAAGACGCGGACCTCGTTCGTGCTGAAGGCCGACTGAAAGACCGGGCGGGCCGGCCGGCGGTACGACCGGCCGCCGCGCCGCGCCGTGCCCGGCAGGGCCCGTGCGTCCGACCTGCCGGCCGAGCTACACGTAACGTTCCAGGATCGAGGACTCCGCCAGGCGGGACAGGCCCTCGCGGACACTGCGCGCGCGGGCCTCGCCCACACCGTCCACCGTCTGCAGGTCGTCGACGCTGGCGGCGAGCAGCTTCTGCAGGCCGCCGAAGTGCTCCACCAGCCGGTCGATGATCGCGCCGGGCAGCCGGGGCACCTTGGCCAGCAGCCGGAAACCCCGGGGGGAGACCGCCGAGTCGAGCGCCTCGGGTGATCCGGTGTAGCCCAGGGCCCGCGCGACGGTGGACAGTTCCAGCAGCTCGGCATGGGTGAGCGCGTCCAGCTCGGACAGCGCCTCCTCGACCGTACGGGACCGCTTCGCCGTCGGCGCGGGCACGTAGTCCCGGACGACCAGCTCGCGCTCGGGCTCCACACCCGCGATGAGCTCGTCGAGCTGCAGGGCGAGCAGCCGGCCGTCGGTGCCCAGCTCGACGACGTACTCCGCGATCTCGGTGGCGATACGGCGGACCATTTCCAGGCGCTGCGCCACCGCCGAGACGTCCCGGACCGTCACCAGGTCCTCGATCTCCAGCGCCGACAGCGTGCCCGCGACCTCGTCGAGACGGAGCTTGTAGCGCTCCAGCGTCGCCAGGGCCTGGTTGGCGCGGGACAGGATGGCCGCCGAGTCCTCCAGGACGCGGCGCTGGCCGTCCACGTAGAGGGCGATCAGCCGCATCGACTGGGAGACGGAGACGACGGGGAAGCCGACCTGCTTGCTGACCCGGTCCGCCGTGCGGTGCCGGGTGCCCGTCTCCTCCGTGGGGATCGTGGCGTCCGGGACGAACTGGACACCCGCCCGAAGAATCTTCGACAGGTCGGAGGAGAGGACGATGCCGCCGTCCAGCTTGCACAGCTCGCGCAGCCGGGTCGCGGTGAACTCCACGTCCAGTACGAAACCGCCCGTGCACATCGTCTCGACGGTCTTGTCGGAGCCGAGGACGATGAGGCCACCGGTGTTGCCGCGCAGGACGCGCTCGAGGCCGTCACGCAGAGCCGTACCGGGAGCCACGGCGCTCAGCGAGGCGCGCATCAGGCCATCGGAACCGGTGCTCCCACCGGACTTGCCGGGAGCCGCTGCCCGGTCGTTGGCTGCCACTGCACTCCTCCGGTCGCAGGATCTGGGGTGCTCCCGTTTCACGCACTCGGTTCGTACGGACGGGCGAGACCAGGGCAAAGTCTACCGGCGGTCCTCCGCCTCCCGTGGGGCCTCTCGGCGACGCGAGCGCGGCAGGACCCGCAGCGCGTCCCCTATGTCCGCGACTTCCAGGACCTTCATCCCGGGTGGCACCCTGCCCGGATCGCCCGGCACGAGCGCGTGCGTGAAGCCCAGGCGGTGCGCCTCCGACAGCCGGCGCTGCACGCCCGTGACCCGTCTGACCTCGCCCGCGAGGCCCACCTCGCCGATCGCGACGAGGTTCTTCGGCAGCGGGGTGTCGCTGGCGGCGGAGGCCAGCGCGAGCGCCACCGCGAGGTCGGCGGCGGGCTCGGACAGCTTCACGCCGCCGACCGTCGCCGAGTAGATGTCCCGCTTGCCGAGCGCGCTGATACGGCCGCGCTGCTCCAGGACGGCCAGCATCATCGACACCCGGGAGGTCTCCAGTCCGGACGTGGTGCGGCGCGGCGAGGGGATCTGTGAGTCGACCGTGAGCGCCTGCACCTCCGCGACCAGGGGGCGGCGGCCCTCCAGGGTGACGGTGAGGCAGGTGCCCGGGACCGGCTCGGCGCGCCGGGTCAGGAACAGGCCGCTCGGGTCGGCGAGGCCGGTGATGCCCTCGTCGTGCAGTTCGAAGCAGCCGACCTCGTCGGTGGCGCCGTAGCGGTTCTTGACGCCGCGCACGAGACGCAGGCGCGCGTGCCGGTCGCCCTCGAAGTGCAGGACCACGTCCACCAGATGCTCCAGCAGGCGCGGGCCGGCGATCGCGCCGTCCTTGGTGACGTGCCCCACCAGCAGGGTGGACATCCCGCGCTCCTTGGAGGCGCGGATCAGGGCGCCCGCCACCTCCCGGACCTGCGCCATGCCGCCGGGTGCGCCGTCGATCTCCGGTGACGCCACCGTCTGCACCGAGTCGAGGATCAGCAGGGACGGCTTCACCGCGTCCAGGTGGCCCAGTACGGCGGCCAGGTCGGTCTCCGCCGCCAGGTACAGGTGGTCGTCGAGGGCGCCGATGCGGTCGGCGCGCAGGCGGACCTGGCTCGCGGACTCCTCGCCGGTGACATAGAGCGTGCGGTGCTCGTCACTGGCCGACTTGGCGGCCACGTCGAGCAGCAGCGTGGACTTGCCGACGCCGGGCTCCCCGGCCAGCAGCACCACGGCTCCCGGGACGAGCCCGCCGCCGAGGACGCGGTCCAGTTCGGGCACGCCGGTGGAGCGGGCGGTGGCCTGGCGGCCGTCGACCTGGCCGATGGGGACGGCGGAGGTGGTGACCCGGCCCGGGGTCGTCGTCCGGACCGCCGGCGTGCCGTACTCCTCGACCGTGCCCCACGCCTGGCACTCGGGGCAGCGGCCGAGCCACTTCGCCGTCTGCCAGCCGCACTCGGTGCAGCGGTAGGACGGACGGTCCTTGGTGGTCTTGGTACGGGCAGCCATGGGGAAACCGTAGCGGCCGGGTCTGACAACGGGGGCCGACGGTGGTTCGGCGGTGGTGGTCCGGGCCGGATCGGAGGCGGTCCGCGCGGTATCGGCTGCCGTGGTCCGCCCCGGGGCGGCCGTGGTTCACGCCGGATCGGTCGGGGTTCGTGCCGGCCCACACGGAGATCTCGGGTCTGCTGCCGGTGCCGGTGCCGGTGCCGGTGCCCGTGCCGAGGCCGGGGATCGGTCGGGGCCCGGCAGCACCGATCGCGGGGGAGGGCGGAGGGCCCTGTCCCCTTATGAGGGATCGTTTCACCCGTACGGATTAAAACGGCTCAAGGGGCGGTAGCAGCGTGTTCCGGGCCGCCTACGGTCGCACGGGTGATGAGCAGCAGCCCGGAAACCTCGACCCGCACGACCGGCGCACACCGGGCGCACCGGGAGGCGCGTGAGCGCGGTGCGGCGCACACGCCGGTGCGGCGCACACCCGCGCGCTACGAACCGTACCTGGACGGCCTCTTCACCTACTGCCTGTCGGTGCTGTGCGACCACGACGCGGCCACCGCAGCGCTCGGTGACGTCCTGTCGCTCGCCGAGCGGCGCGGCCACCGCGTCCCGGACGCCGCCGGCGACCGCAGGGCCTGGCTGTACGCGCTGGCCCGCTGGGCCTGTCTGCGCAAGCTGGCCGAGGCCAAGCAGAAACGTCAGGCCTCCCACGCGGCGGGCGCCCGGCACGGCGCGCATCGCCCGCCTCCCGCATCGCCCGCCGCCCCGCCGGTCCCGGACGCGGTACGGCAGCGGCGGCGGCGTGAACTCGCCCTGCTCGCCTGGCCCGAGGCGGCCGGCACCAGCCCCGAGCAGCGCGAGGCGCTGGAGCTCGCGGTGCGCCACCACCTTGCCGCCCACGAGATCGCCGCCGTCCTCGGCATGGACCGGACCGCCGCGGGCGAACTTCTTGCCTCGGCCGCCTGCGAGGTGGAACGCACGCGTGCCGCGCTCGCCGTCGTGGGCGCCGGCGGCTGCCCCGGGGTGGCCCGCCTCACCGGCGACCAGCAGCTGGTCCTCAGCGCCGCCCTGCGCCGGGAACTCGTCCGCCACGTCGACGACTGCCCGCGCTGTCGCCGTGCCGCCGGCCGTGCGGTGCCCGGCCGCTGGCCCGGCGACACGGTCACGCCCGCCGAGCTGCCCGTCCTGGAGGCGCCCCGCGCCGCCCTGCACGCCGTCATGGCGCGCCTGCCGCGCGTGCGGGGCGCGGCGGCGCCCCGCTTCGACCGGCGCGGCTTCCCCATGGACCCCAAGGACCACGCGGCCCGGCGCGACCGCCTGCGCGCGCGTGCCGTCACGACGACCGTCGTCGCCACGGTCGTCGCCGCGCCCGTCCTCGCCCTGTGGGCCGCCTACCGGGGCACCCCCACCGGCGAGGCCGTCGACGGCCGCTCGGCCAGCGCCGGGGAGGCGCACGGCCCCGACAGCCTGGCCGGGGAGCAGACCGGCGGCTACGAGAACACCGGGAACGCCAGCACGCGTCCCGGGGCCGGCCTCGGCCGCCACAACCGGCCCGATGTGTCCGTGGAGGTGGTCAGCGTCGCCGGGGCCGACAAGAAGGCGGCCGGGCGGCTCACCGTGACCGCCGCCGGCAGCGGTGAGACCACGCTGATCACCCTCAAGGCCGACCCCGACGGCGACGCACCGGTCCGCTGGTCGGCGACCACGGGGGCCTCCTGGCTCTACCTGAGCCGGTCCACGGGCACCCTGGAGCCCGGCGAGTCGGTGACCGTCAAGGTGCACGTCGACCAACTGCGCGAGCCCGCCGGGTTGTGGCACGCGCGCGTGGCCGTCGCCCCCGCGGGGGCCGTCGTCTCCATCTCCGGGTACGGCACCGCCCCGGTCCCGGCGCACCCTGGACCGTCGCGGCCGGGCCCCGGCCCCGGCCCCGGCCCCGGCCCCGGCCCCGGCCCCGGCCCCGGCCCCGGCCCTGGCCCCGGCAACGGATCCGGATCGGGGTCCGGCGGCGGACCCGGCACGGGAAGCGGCAGCCCCAGTGCCCCGCCGACCTCGCAGGACCCGGACCCGACGCCCACCGACCCGGCGCCCACCGAGCCCACGCCGAGCGATCCGCCCCCGACGTCCGACCCGGAGCCGACCCCGGACCAGCCGCCCCCGTCCGGCCCGGCCGACTCCGCGTCGCCCAACGGCGGCGCGTCCGATCCCAGTACGACGGCGTCTACGCCGGTGCCGTCGGCGTAGACGGGCGGAGGGCGGAACGGTACGGCCGATGCCCGCGCCGACCCGGGGCGGGTCCCGTCGGCTCGGTCGCTCCGGTTGGCCGCTCCAGGCGGCTCGGGTTCGGTCGGTCTCCTGCGGTTCGCCAGGTGGCTCGGACCCGGCCGGGCTCCCTGCCGTCCGTCAGGCAGCCCGGCCTGTCGGTCCGGTCGGGGCCGCCCCGTCGTCGGTCAGTCCCGTCGGTCAGTCCCGGCGGTCAGCTCCGTCGGCAGGGGCCGCCCGGTGCTCCGGTCAGTCCGTCGGGTCCGCCGGGTGCGGCGCCAGCAGGGGGAGCCGGGCCGCCAGTCGCTCCTCGCACAGCTCGACCAGACGGTCGTAGCCCGCCTTGCCCATCAGCTCGGTCAGCTCCGCGCGGTACGAGACGTAGACCGGGTCGCCCGCGCCGTGCGCAGAGGTGGCCGAGGTGCACCACCAGTGCAGGTCATGGCCGCCCGGGCCCCAGCCGCGTCGGTCGTACTCGCCGATCGACACCTGGAGGACGCGGGTGTCGTCCGGCCGGTCGATCCAGTCGAACGTCCGCCGGATCGGCAGCTGCCAGCAGACGTCCGGCTTGGTCTCCAGCGGCTCCCGGCCCTCCTTCAGGGCGAGGATGTGCAGCGAGCAGCCCGCGCCGCCGGCGAAACCGGGGCGGTTCTGGAAGATGCACGAGCCCTGGTACGGGCGGGTCTGGCGGGAGCCCTCCTCGTCCTCGGAGATCCAGCCGTTCTCGGTGCCCTCCGCGTGGTGCTGCCAGAGGTCGGGGGTCAGCCGGGCCACGTGCTCGGCGACGCGTTTCTCGTCGTCCTCGTCCGAGAAGTGCGCCCCCAGCGTGCAGCAGCCGTCGTCGGCGCGGCCCGCCTGGATGCCCTGGCAGCCGCTGCCGAAGACGCAGTGCCACCGGGAGGTCAGCCAGGTCAGATCGCAGCGGAAGACCTGCTCGTCGTCCGCCGGGTCCGGGAACTCCACCCACGCGCGTGCGAAGTCGAGGCCCTTCTCGTCGGCCCTCGCCTTCCGCGCCGACTTCGTCTGTGCGGGAACCTTGGACGACTCGTCGGCTTTGCCGGCCTTGTCGGCCTTCGCCGTCTTGGGCGTCTTTTCGTCCTTCGCCTTTTTCGTCTTTGGCACGCGTCCAGGGTAAGTCGCCGGGGCGCTCTCCCGGGACCGCACGGGAGGCCGAGGACGGCGTGGCTGGCAGTAGCGTTCCCCCCATGAGACTCGGTGTCCTCGACGTGGGATCGAACACGGTGCATCTGCTGGTGGTGGACGCGCACCCGGGCGCGCGCCCGCTGCCCGCGCACTCGCACAAGGCGGAGCTGCGCCTGGCCCAGCTGCTCGACGAAGGTGGCGCGATCGGCCCCGAGGGGATCGACAAACTGGTCGCCGTCGTCCACGAGGCGCTCCAGGCGGCCGAGGACAAGGGCGTCGAGGACCTGCTGCCGTTCGCCACCTCCGCGGTGCGGGAGGCCACCAACGCGGACGACGTCCTCGCGCGCGTGCAGGACGAGACCGGCGTCGAGCTTCAGGTGCTCAGCGGCGCCGAGGAGGCCCGGCTCACCTTCCTCGCCGCCCGCCGCTGGTTCGGCTGGTCGGCCGGCAAGCTGCTCGTCCTGGACATCGGCGGCGGCTCGCTGGAGATCGCCTACGGCATAGACGAGGAACCCGACGCGGCGGCGTCCCTGCCGCTGGGCGCGGGGCGCCTCACGGCGGGCTGGCTGCCGGGCGACCCGCCCGAGCCCGACGACGTACGGGCGCTGCGGCGCCACGTGCGGGCCCAGATCGCCCGTACCGTCGGCGAGTTCAGCCGCTTCGGCGCCCCCGACCACGTCGTCGCCACTTCGAAGACGTTCCGGCAGCTGGCCCGTATCGCAGGCGCGGCGCGTTCCGCGGAGGGCCTGTACATCCAGCGCGAACTCAAGCGGGAGTCCCTCGAAGCCTGGGTGCCGCGCCTGGCCGGCATGACCACCGCCCAGCGCGCCGAACTCCCCGGCGTCTCCGAGGGGCGCGCAGGCCAGCTCCTCGCCGGTGCGCTGGTCGCGGAGGGCGCGATGGACCTCTTCGGCGTCGAGTCCCTGGAGATCTGTCCCTGGGCCCTCCGCGAAGGCGTGATCCTGCGCCGCCTCGACCACATGGTGACGGGCTGAGCCACGACCGGGGCGAAGCCGCGGGGCGCAGCGCCGCAGGGCTGAGTGGGGCGCAGCGCCGCGGGGGCTGAGGGGGCTGAGGGGGGCCGAGCTGAGCGGGTGGGCCACGGGAGCCGAGCGGCAGCGCCCCAGCGGCCCAGGCGGCCCAGCGGCCCAGATGCCCCAGCGCCGCAGGCGGCGCGGGGCGGGGTGGCGCGGGGTCGGCCCGCGCCACAGGGATGGGCGCCGGCGTACGCCCCACACCCGCACCCCCTCGTGCACGGCGCGCACGCCCCCACCCGCACCCCCTCGCACGCGGCGCACGTGCCCCTCACCTCCGCCCCGCCGCGTGAAGTGCGCCACCCGGTACCCCCGAACGCACAGCCGCGCCGGTGCCCTCGACCTCCCTGTCGGGCCGCACCCGAGACCTCGACCCCCGCCGCGCCCCGCCCCCGCCACCCCCGCGCTCACCGGCGCTGATGACCGTCCATGGCCAATGGCGGCGCCGGCAGGAATCCGGCCACGCGTGCGTGGCCGGTTGGTACCGGGGGCCCGGGGCTGTGGTCGAACACGCTCCCCGGGCCGCAGTGCGGGCCCGTACGCTGTCCTTCGTGGCAGAACCAGTGGTGCGCGTCCCGGATGCGAAGGTCGCCCTGTCGACGGCCTCGGTGTATCCGGAGTCGACGGCGACGGCCTTCGAGATCGCCGCGCGCCTCGGGTACGACGGTGTCGAGGTCATGGTCTGGAACGACCCCGTGAGCCAGGACATCGACGCTCTGCGCCGGCTCAGCGACTACCACCGGATCCCGATCCTGGCCGTGCACGCGCCCTGTCTGCTGATCACACAGCGGGTCTGGTCGACCGACCCCTGGACCAAGCTCCAGCGCGCCCGGGCGGCCGCCGAGCGGCTGGGGGCCGGCACGGTCGTCGTTCACCCCCCGTTCCGCTGGCAGCGTCAGTACGCGCGGGACTTCGTGCAGGGCGTCTGGCGGATGGCGGACGAGACGGATGTGCGGTTCGCCGTCGAGAACATGTACCCGTGGCGCTACCGCGACCGGGAGATGCTCGCCTACGCGCCCGACTGGGACGTGACCAAGGACGACTACCGGCACTTCACCATCGACCTCAGCCATGCGGCGACGGCCCGTACGGACGCGCTGCACATGGTCGACCGCATGGGGGACCGGCTCGGGCACGTGCACCTCGCCGACGGTCTGGGGTCCAACAAGGACGAGCACCTGGTGCCCGGCCGCGGCACCCAGCCCTGCGCCGAACTGCTGGAGCGGCTGGCGCTCGGCGGATTCGACGGGCACATCGTCATCGAGGTCAACACCCGGCGGGCGATGTCCGGCGCCGAACGCGAGGCCGACCTGGCCGAGGCCCTGGCCTTCACCCGTCTCCACCTGGCCTCCACGGCGAGGGTGCCCCGGCGGTGACCGACATGGCCCCCACCCCGGCCGGCGGAAGCGCGGCCCCCACCCCGCCGACGGGAAGCCCGGCCTCCCCCCGCCCCCGCCGACGCGGGCGCCCCCGCCGCAGCGAACCCGCCGACACTCGCGAGCGGATCCTCGACACCGCACGCGAGGAGTTCTCCCGCCAGGGGTACGAGAAGACCTCCGTACGCGGCATCGCGAAGGCGGCCGGCGTCGACTCCGCCCTGGTGCACCACTACTTCGGCACCAAGGAGGGCGTCTTCGAGGCGGCCGTGGAGGTGGCGTTCGCGCCCGCGTTGCACGCACCGGAGACCATCACGGAGGGTCCGCTGGACGGCGTCGGCGACCGGTTCACCCGTTTCATGTTCGGTGTCTGGGAGAACCCGACCACCCGTACGCCCCTGCTGGCGATCCTGCGCTCGGCGGTGAACAACGACACCGCCGCCGCGGTCTTCCGCCACCTCATCGCCTCCCAGCTGCTGCGCCGCGTCGCCGCCCAGCTGGACCTGCCGGACGCGGAACTGCGGGCCGAGCTGGCGGCCGCGCAGCTCGTGGGCTGCGCGATGATGCGGTACGTGATCAAGTTGGAGCCGCTCGCCTCGGCGGACATCGAACAGGTCATCGCACGCGTGGCTCCCGTCGTCCAACGACACCTCACGGAGCGCTGAGCCCGCGCCTCGCCCCCCGCGCCCCGCTCACGCCTCGGCGCCCGCGCCCCCCGCTCACGCCCCCAACGCCCCACGCCCCGCTCACCCTCGCGCTCCCGCCCGTGCGCCCAGACGCCCCCCGCGCCCCCCCGCCCCACCCCTGATCCGAGACGCGCATCCCGCATACCGGACAACGCGTCCCGCACCCTGGATGACCGGCGTACGCTCGACTCCAGTCAGACGTCTCTGGCGGCGCACAGAAATCTCTGGCGGCGCACAGTCCGAAGGAGCGAGCGACGATGCCCGAGCTGAGGTCCCGCACAGTCACCCACGGCCGCAACATGGCGGGCGCCCGCGCCCTTATGCGTGCCTCCGGGGTACCCGGTGCGGACATCGGCCGGAAGCCGATCATCGCGGTCGCCAACAGCTTCACCGAGTTCGTGCCGGGGCACACCCACCTCCAGCCCGTCGGCCGGATCGTCAGCGAGGCGATCACCGAGGCCGGCGGCATCCCGCGCGAGTTCAACACGATCGCCGTGGACGACGGCATCGCGATGGGCCACGGGGGCATGCTGTACTCGCTGCCCTCCCGCGACCTGATCGCGGACAGCGTGGAGTACATGGTCGAGGCGCACTGCGCGGACGCCCTGGTCTGCATCTCCAACTGCGACAAGATCACCCCGGGCATGCTGATGGCGGCCCTGCGCCTGAACATCCCGACCGTCTTCGTCTCCGGCGGCCCGATGGAGGCCGGCCGTGCCACCCTGGTCGACGGCACGGTCCGCACGCTCGACCTGGTCGACGCGATCTCCGACGCCGTGAACGACAAGATCTCGGACGAGGACATCCTCCGTATCGAGGAGAACGCCTGTCCGACCTGCGGCAGCTGCTCCGGCATGTTCACCGCCAACTCGATGAACTGCCTGACCGAGGCGATCGGCCTCTCCCTGCCCGGCAACGGCTCGGTGCTGGCCACCCACACCGCCCGCAGGCAGCTCTACGTCGACGCCGCCCGCACGGTGATGGACGTCACCCGCCGCTACTACGAGCAGGACGACGACACCGTCCTGCCGCGCTCGGTCGCCACCTTCGCGGCGTTCGAGAACGCCATGGCGCTCGACATCGCCATGGGCGGCTCGACCAACACGATCCTGCACCTGCTGGCGGCCGCCCAGGAGGCGGGCGTCCCGTTCGGCCTCACCGAGATCGACGCCGTCTCGCGCCGCGTGCCCTGCCTGGCGAAGGTCGCGCCGAACGTCGCCAAGAACCGCACCTACTACATGGAGGACGTGCACCGCGCCGGCGGCATCCCCGCCCTCCTCGGCGAACTGCACCGCGCCGGCCTGCTCAACGAGGACGTGCACGCCGTCCACAGCCCGTCCCTCGCGGACTGGCTGAAGACGTGGGACGTGCGCGGCGGCTCCCCGTCCCCCGAGGCCGTGGAACTGTGGCACGCGGCGCCCGGCTGCGTCCGCTCGGCGGAGGCGTTCTCCCAGTCGGAGCGCTGGGAGGCCCTCGACGACGACGCGGAGAACGGCTGCATCCGCAGCGCCGAGCACGCGTACTCGAAGGACGGCGGCCTGGCGGTCCTGAGGGGCAACCTGGCGGTCGACGGCTGCGTGGTGAAGACGGCCGGCGTCGACGAGTCGATCTGGACCTTCGAGGGTCCGGCCGTCGTCTGCGAGTCGCAGGAGGAGGCCGTCGAGAAGATCCTCAACAAGCAGGTGACGGACGGCGACGTCGTCGTCATCCGCTACGAGGGTCCCAAGGGCGGCCCCGGCATGCAGGAGATGCTCTACCCGACGTCCTTCCTCAAGGGCCGCGGCCTGGGCAAGACCTGCGCCCTGATCACCGACGGCCGCTTCTCCGGCGGCACCTCGGGCCTGTCCATCGGCCACGCCTCGCCCGAGGCGGCCTCCGGCGGCACCATCGCCCTGGTCGAGGACGGCGACCGGATCCGCATCGACATCCCGAACCGTACGATCGACCTGCTCGTCGACGACGCCGAGCTGGCCCGCCGCGACCAGGCGCTGAACGGCGCGTACGCCCCGAAGAACCGCGAGCGCAAGGTCTCCGCCGCCCTGCGCGCCTACGCCGCGATGGCCACCAGCGCCGACAAGGGCGCGGTCCGCGACGTGTCCAGGCTGGGCTGATCCACCCGCCGCACCGCACGCCCGTACGACGCCGAGGGGCCGCCTCCCGATCTCTCCCGACCGGAGGCGGCCCCCGCGCGTGCGCGCGTCACCAGTCCGCGGGGTCGCGCCCGTCCACCGAGAACACGGTCCCGTCCGGCGCCCCGGCGTACACCCGCCCGTCGACGGTCACCGGGGCCGGCAGGGCGTCGGGCACCCGGTCGCCGTTCGGGCCGAGCCGGGGCCGGGTCTGCCCGACGAGCCGGCCGCTCCGCGCGTCGAAGGCGAGCAGCCGTCCGTCCGGGGCGGTGAGGAACACCCGGTCGCCCGCGCGCACCGGCGCCGACCCGCGGGTCACGGCCGTCTCCAGATGCCACAGCCGTTCCTCCGCGTTCATGTCGAACGCCTCCAGCGACCCACCGGTGGCCAGCAGGTAGACCACGCCGCCGGACACCCCGGCCACCGGATCAGGCCGGGACACCGGCAGCGCCACCCGGCGGGTGTCCCCGGACCCGGGGTCGTAGCGCACGACCGCGTCGGTGTAGCCCGTGCCCCGGTCGAGCGAGAGCAGCAACAGGGCTCCGTCCTCGCTGCCGACGGGCTTGAGCGTGCCACGCAGGGCGGCGTTCCAGCGGACGGCCCCGGTCTCCGGGTCCACCGCCGCCACCCGCGTCGTACCCGCGTCCGAGGCACTGATCGCGTAGGCCAGCGGGTCACCGGGGAAGGCCAGGAAGGTGGGCGCGCCGCTCTGGCCGCGGATGCGGTGGCGCCACTTCTCCTCACCGGTCGCGCCGTCCACGGCGCTGACGGTTCCGTCGGCGGCGGTGAACAGCAGCACGCCGCCCGCCGCCCGCATACCGACGTGCTCGGGCATGCTCCGCTCCCAGCGCGCCTCACCGGTGTCCGGGTCCAGCGCCGCCAGCCGTCCGCCCTGGTCCGCCATCGGCTGGACGAACCCGCCGGCCAGCAGCGGCGGTTCGCGCCGGTACGAGGCGGCCACCGGGTGGCGCCACAGCACCGTGCCGTCGGCCGGATCGAGGGCGAAGACGACGCCGGACTGCGCGCACAGCAGTCTCCCCACGCCGTACGAGCACTGCGGCAGCGCCGCGCTCCCGGTCACCGAGCCCGCCTCCCACCCGGCGAACGCGGCCGGGGCGCTCGGCCCGGCCGTCGACGCGGGCGGGACGTCCAGCCACCGCGCCGAGGCGAACACCCCGCCGACGACCAGCCCCAACGCCCCGGCCACCAGCGCCACCCGCCGGTACGCCATCCGCCGGGCACGCGGCGCCGCGCCGCTCCCGTCCGGGCGGACGCCGCCCGCGCGTCCCGCGCCGGCCCCGCCCCGGTCACCCGCCCCGCGAACGCCCGGCGCCGGCCCGTCCGCCGCCCCCGGCCGTCCGCCGTCCGACCCCGGCCGCGCGTCGCCCGGCGCCGTACCGTCCTCGTCGTTCCGCTGCGCCGGTATGAACGCCTGGGTGTCGTACGACGCCGCCACCGACCGCAGCTCGCGCATCAGCTCGTCGGGGGTGGGCCGCTCCTCGGGCTCCTTGGCGAGGCAGCGCCGCACCAGCGGAGCGAGGTCGTCCGGTACGTCGGCCAGGTCGGGCTCGTCGTGCACGACCTGG
Source organism: Streptomyces sp. bgisy159 (assembly GCF_057707805.1). NCBI lineage: Bacteria > Bacillati > Actinomycetota > Actinomycetes > Kitasatosporales > Streptomycetaceae > Streptomyces > Streptomyces sp. bgisy159. Next base: position 277,982 of record NZ_JBYIQX010000004.1, read on the forward strand.
TAGGCGACGACATAGGGGCTGTCGGAGTCGAACGGACCCCGGCCGGTGGCCGCGTGCACCGTCACCGAGCCGAGGGCGAAGATGTCGGCGGCGGGCCCGACCTCCCGGGGCCGGCGGAACTGCTCGGGCGCCATGAAGGGCGGCGTGCCGATCAGCTTGCCGGTCTCGGTGCGCAGTTCGCTGTCCGTCGGCCGGGAGATGCCGAAGTCGATCACCTTGGGCCCGTCGCCGGCGAGCAGGACGTTGCTCGGCTTGAGGTCCCGGTGCACGACCCCGACACGGTGGATGTCGCGCAGTGCCTCGGCGAGCCCGGCCATCAGCCGGCGCACCTCGCCGGGGGCCATCGGGCCGTTCCGTTTGACGTGATCGGAGAGGGTCGGTCCCGGAATGTACTGGGTGGCCATCCAGGGCCGGTCGGCCTCCGGGTCGGCGTCCACCACGGGCGCGGTGAAGGCACCGCTGACCCGTCGAGCGGCGGCCACTTCCTGCCGGAAGCGCCCCCTGAACTCGGGATCCTTGGCGAACTCGGCGTGGACGACCTTCACCGCGAGCTTCATGCCGGAGGTACTGCGGGCCAGATGGACCACGCCCATGCCCCCGGAGCCGAGGCAGGACTCCAGGAGGTAGTGGCCGGCGTATTCGGGAAGTTCCGCTTCCGCGCCCGCCCCGGTGTTGCGCCGTGGCGCCATGGACCACCCCCGTGCTGTTCGTTCGCGCGCGCGACGCACGGAGCCTAGTCGATGACTCGTACGAGACCGAGGCGACTTGCTAGCCTCCGCGTACGAGTTGCGCACATGCGTTTCATGTCGCGTTTCAGGGGAATCACCGTGGCTCCATGACAGTCATGGGGTGCGAGGGGGGAGTACTCATGTCCGTCGACCATGTGGAGGAGAACGTCGGCAGCGGCGAGGGCACCGAGGCCGTCAGGACGGCGTCGGCGGCCGTGACGGCGTCCGCCGCCGTGGCGTTCTACCCGATCGCTCCGGGCGTCCGGCTGAACGTCCGCGGCGGTCCGGGCACGAACTACAGCATCGTCCGCGTGCTGCCCGAGGGTTCCAAGGTGCCGATCTACTGCCAGACGACGGGCACGACGGTGTCGGGCTACTACGGCACCTCCAACATCTGGGACAACATCGGCAACGGCGAGTTCGTGTCGGACACGTACGTGCACACGGGCAGCGACGGCTACGTCGCCTCGCGCTGCGTCTCCTGAGCGCGGCCGGGCCCGCGCGCCGCCCCACCCGCCGGCCCGCCCCCGTCCGGCGCCATAATCGTCCTGTGAGCGACGAGAACGGCACCCCGGACACCCGGGCGGGCTCCGCGGACACCCCGGGTGCCCCCGGTTCCGCCGGTGGTCCCCGCCCCGAGCCCCTGCGCTTCTTCGGCACCTCGTGGGTCCACCACGACCAGGGGTATCCGGCCCGCCGCGTCGGCGTGGCCGTCGGGTCGCTCGCCGCCGCCGCGGTCGCCTGCCTCGTGCTCCGCTTCGCCTACCAGGGCCTCCGGATCGCCGGCATCGGCGGTTTCGTGACCGTCCTGATGGTTGGGATGTTCGCCGTCTGCAGCGCGCTCGCCTTCCGCCACACCTGGGACGGCTTCTCCCGGCGCCCCGACCCCGAGCGCCAGGCGTCCCTGCGCGGACTGCTGGCCATCGGCTTCGTCGGCTCCCTCCTCGCCTACTTCTTCCGCTCCCTCACCGAGGCCCCCGGAGAGAAGCTGCACCGCGAGGAGTACGAGGCGGCACGGCAGCGGCACCACAAGCGCGCCTCCCGCCGCACGGGCAACCCCTCGAAGAAGCGCCGCCGCTGATAAGCCCGGTCCCCGTCCGGCCGCTGCGTGGCGACGGGCGGTTCCTGGCCGCGCGGGATGTCCGGGTCCTGGCTCCGGGGCGGGCCGCTGCGTGGCGGCGGGTGGTTCTCGGTCGCGCGGGATGTCCGGGTCCTGGCTCCGGGGCGGGCCGCCGCACGGCGGTGGGCGGCTCACGACCGCGCAAAATCCCCGGGTCCTCGCCCCAGGCCGGCGCACGACATGTCAGCCGACGGGCTCACGACCGCGCAAAATCCCCGGGTCCCCGCCCGCGGCCACGCCACCATGGCCGTATGGCCACTTCCTCCTCGCACCCGCCCGCCGACCCGGCCCCCGCCCGGGCCTCCGCCACCGAGGTCCACACCGCGCGCGCCCACTCCTTCAACGCCGCCGCGGCCCAGTACGCCGCCAACCGCCCCTCCTACCCGGCCGCCCTGTTCGACGCGGTCGAGGCCCTCGCCCGGCGGCCCCTCGCCGGCGCCCGGGTCGCGGACGTCGGCGCCGGTACGGGGATAGCGACCGCCCTGCTGCACGCCCGCGGCGCCGACGTGGTCGCCGTGGAGCCCGGGGACGGCATGGCGGCCCAGTTCCGCCGCGCTCTGACCGACGTGCCGGTCGTGCGCGGCGACGGCAACCGCCTGCCGCTGGCCACCTCGTCCATGGACCTCCTCACCTACGCCCAGTCCTGGCACTGGACCGACCCCGCCCGCGCGGTGCCGGAGGCGCTGCGGGTGCTGCGGCCGGGCGGTGCGCTGGCCCTGTGGTGGAACACCAGTGCCCCGGACGTGCCGTGGCTCGCCGCGCAGTCGGTCCGTATCGAGCGCCACTTCGGCATCGAGCGGACCGGCGAGCGCTACGGGGCCTTCCGGCCGACGACCGCCGACCCCACCGGCGCCCTCGACCTCACCGGCCGCCGGGTCCGCTGGAGCCGCCGGGTTCCCGTCGACGTCCATCTGGCCAACGTCGGCAGCCACTCGGTCTTCCTGGTGCAGGGAGCGGAGAGCGCCGCCGCCTTCCTCGCCGAGGAGCGGCGGCATCTGGACGCCGTCTTCCCGGACGGAATCGTCGAGGAGGCGTACGTGGTGGAGCTGATGGTGGCCATACGCCCCTGACCGAGAGCCCCGGTACTTGACGTGACCCCCCACCGAGGGAATTTAATCATCGCATGATGATTAATTCGTCTCCCGCGGACCCGCCGCCCCCACCCGACGGCCCCGCCGTCCGCGCCGAAGACCTCACCGTGGTCCGCGGCCCGCGCACCGTCCTGCACGGTCTCGCCTTCACCGTCCCGCGCGGCCAGATCACCGGCCTGCTCGGCCCCTCCGGCTGCGGCAAGTCCACCCTCATGCGGTCCCTCGTCGGCACCCAGGCCAAGGTCACCGGCACCCTCGACGTCCTCGGCCGCCCGGCCGGCCACCCCGAACTGCGCACCCGCGTCGGCTACGTCACCCAGGCGCCCTCCGTCTACGACGATCTGACGATCCGCCAGAACCTCGACTACTTCGCCGCGATCCTCTCCCCCCGCACCACCCCCGCCGACCGCCGCCACGACGTCGACCGCGTCCTCACCGAGGTCGACCTCACCTCCCACCGCGACGCCCTCGCCGGCAACCTCTCCGGCGGCCAGCGCAGCCGCGTCTCCCTCGCCGTCGCCCTCCTCGGCACCCCTGAACTCCTCGTTCTCGACGAGCCCACCGTCGGCCTCGACCCCGTCCTGCGCCGCGACCTCTGGGACCTCTTCCACCACCTCGCCACCACCCGCGGCACCACCCTCCTCATCTCCTCCCACGTCATGGACGAGGCCGAACGCTGCCACCGCCTCCTCCTCATGCGCGAGGGCGAGATCCTCGCCGACGACACCCCCGACGCCCTGCGCGACCGCACCGGCACCGCCACCGTCGAAGCGGCCTTCCTCCACCTGGTGGACCAGGCGGCGGCCCGCGCGAAGGAGAACAACCGATGAGCACCCCCGCCCCGACCCCCGCGCCCTCCGCCACCCGCCCGGCACCCAGCCCCACCAGCGCCCTGCGCCCCTCCCGCACCCTCGCCACGGCCGCCCGCGTCCTGCGCCAGCTCCGCCACGACCCCCGCACGATCGCCCTGATGCTCCTCGTCCCCAGCCTCCTGCTGATCCTGCTGCGCTACGTCTTCGACGGCAGTCCCCGCACCTTCGACAACATCGGCGCCTCCCTCCTCGGCATCTTCCCCCTGATCACCATGTTCCTGGTGACCTCCATCGCCACCCTGCGCGAACGCACCTCCGGCACCCTCGAACGCCTCCTCGCCATGCCCCTCGGCAAGGGCGACCTCATCGCCGGCTACGCCCTCGCCTTCGGCGCCCTCGCGATTCTCCAGTCCGTCCTCGCCACCGGCCTCGCCCTGTGGTGGCTCGGCCTGGACGTCACCGGCTCGCCCTGGCTGCTCCTCCTGGTCGCCCTCCTGGACGCCCTGCTCGGCACCGCCCTCGGCCTGTTCGTCTCCGCCTTCGCCGCCTCGGAGTTCCAGGCCGTCCAGTTCATGCCGGCGGTGATCTTCCCGCAGATCCTGCTCTGCGGCCTGTTCACACCCCGCGACCAGATGCACCCCGCCCTGGAGGCCGTCTCCGACGTCCTCCCCATGTCCTACGCCGTCGACGGCATGAACGAGGTCCTCAGGCACACCGACATGACCGCCACCTTCCTCCGCGACATCCTGATCGTCGCCGGCTCCGCCCTGCTCGTCCTCTGCCTCGGCGCGGCCACCCTCCGCCGCCGCACCCCCTGACCGCCCCGCGGCCCCGGCCCCGCACGTCCGCCCACCGGACAGCCACCCCCCCCCACCCCGCCCCCCGGTGCGAGGATGAACACGGACGACGCGCACACCCCCGGAGGGCACCCCAGCCATGACCCAGAAAGTCGCAGTCCTCGGCACCGGCAAGATCGGCGAAGCCCTGCTCAGCGGAATGATCCGAGCGGGCTGGGCCCCCGCCGACCTCCTCGTCACCGCCCGCCGCCCCGAGCGCGCCGAGGAACTCCGCGCGCGCCACGGCGTCACGCCGGTCAGCAACGCCGAGGCCGCCAAGACCGCCGACACCCTCATCCTCACGGTGAAACCGCAGGACATGGGCGCCCTCCTCGAAGAACTCGCCCCGCACGTCCCCGCCGACCGGCTGGTCATCAGCGGAGCCGCCGGCATCACCACCGCCTTCATCGAGGAACGCCTCACCGCGGGCACCCCCGTCGTCCGCGTCATGACGAACACCCCCGCCCTCGTCGACGAGGCCATGTCCGTCATCTCCGCCGGCACCCACGCCGGCCCCGGACACCTCACCCACGCCGAGGAGATCTTCGGCGCCGTCGGCAAGACCCTGCGCGTCCCCGAGACCCAGCAGGACGCCTGCACCGCCCTCTCCGGCTCCGGCCCCGCCTACTTCTTCTACCTGGTGGAGGCCATGACCGACGCCGGCATCCTCCTCGGCCTGCCCCGCGACAAGGCCCACGACCTCATCGTGCAGTCCGCCATCGGCGCCGCCACCATGCTCCGCGACAGCGGCGAACACCCCGTCAAGCTCCGCGAGAACGTCACCTCCCCCGCCGGCACCACCATCAGCGCCATCCGCGAACTGGAGAACCACGGCGTGCGCGCCGCCCTCATCGCCGCCCTCGAAGCCGCCCGCGACCGCAGCCGCGAGCTCGCCTCCGGCACGAAGGACTGACCCGCCCCGCCCGGGCCCCCTCCGGGGGCGGTCACTTCGCCGCGGCCACCACCTCCCGCGTGGTCACCACCCGAGCGAACCCGCCCCCGTGCAACGACACGGCGGACGCCCGCGCCAGCTCGTCCGCCGACTGACGCCAGCCGAACGGCCCCGCCAGATCGAACGTGTGCGTGGCATCCAACGGCACCAGCACGTCGTACCCGAGATTCCCGCCCATCCGGGCCGTGGTCTCCACGCACATGTTCGTCTGGATCCCCACCACGACCAACTGCGAGACCCCGGCCCCCCGCAGCCAGGCGTCCAGATCCGGCGTCCCGTAGAAGCACGAGTTCACGGTCTTCGACACCAGCAGCTCCGGACCCGCACCCCGCCCCCTGCGCGCCGCCACGTACTCCTTGAAGTCATTGCCCGCGGAACCCGCCCGCAACGGCGAGCCGGGCTTGCGCGAGTCGTGCCGCACGAACACCACCGGCCGCCCCGACCCCTGCCACACGTCGATGAGCGCGGCGATGTTCTCATCGGCCCCCGGGTTGTTCCGCGGCCCCCAGAACTCCTCCTCCTCGAAACCCCGCTGCACGTCCACGACCACCAGCGCTGCGTTCTCCACGATGTCCATGGCCGCCATCCTGCCGCCCGCCACCCCTGCTCCCCAGAGGTACAGAAGTCAGCGATCGATGGTTTACTGCCACGCGTGGCCACCCCGTACCGTGTCGCCCTCCTCGCCTTCCCCGGCATCCGCGCCTTCGACGTCTCCGTCATCACCGAGGTCTGGGGCACCGACCGCACCGACCGCGGCGTCCCCGCGTACGAACTCCGCCGCGTCGCCGCCCGCCCCGACCCGATCCCGCTGCGCGGCGGACTCACCCTCACCCCCGACCGCACCCTCGCCTGGCTGCCCCGCGCCGACCTGATCCTCGTCCCCGGCCTGGACGACCACACCACCCCCGCACCGGCCCCCCTGCGCGAGGCCCTGCGCCGCGCCCATGCCCGGGGCACCACCCTCGCCGCCCTGTGCGCCGGCGCGTTCACCCTCGCCCAGGCCGGCCTCCTGGACGGGCGCCGCGCGATCACCCACTGGCGCCTCGTCGACCTCCTCCGCAGTCGCCACCCCGAGATCACCGTCGTACCCGACGCGCTCTTCGTCGAGGACGACAACATCTGGACGGCCGCCGGAACCGCCGCGGGCATCGACCTCTGCCTGCACCTCGTCCGTACCGCCCACGGCGCTGAGACCGCCGCCACCGTCGCCCGCTCCATGGTCACCGCCCCCTTCCGCACCGGCACCCAGGCCCAGTTCATCGAACACCCCACCCCCCGCACCGACCGCGACGCCGACACCCTGGCCGCCGTACGCGAACACGCCCTGCGCCACCTCCACGAACCGCTCACCGTGGCCGACCTGGCCGCCCACGCCGGCATGTCCCCGCGCACCTTCGCCCGCCACTTCACCGCCGAGACCGGCACCACCCCCCTGCGCTGGCTCCTCGACCAGCGCACCGCCGCAGCCCAGAAACTCCTCGAACGCACCGACCTCCCCATGCCCGAGGTCGCCCGCCGAGCGGGCTTCGGCAGCGAGGTCACGATGCGCCAGCACTTCGCATCGCGCCTCGCCACCAGCCCCCGCGCCTACCGCGCCGCCTTCACCACGTCCGCCACGCCACCACCGAGACCGCCGTCGGCCTCCACGTCCGCCGAGGCCGGAAGCAACCCGATCGCCCGATAGGCCGCGCCGACGGTCGGCCGCGCCAGGGCCCGCGCTTTGCGCGCACCCTCCCGCAACACCCCCTCCACATAACCGGGATCCGCACACAACTCCTTGTGCCGCTCCCGCACCGGCCTGAGCACCTCCACCACGGCCTCCGCCGTCTCCCTCTTCAAGGCGCCGTACGACTGGTGAACGCCGCTCAGCTCCACCGGGTTCCCGCCCGTGCACGCGGCCAGGATCTCCAGCAGGTTCGCGATCCCCGGGCGTCCCTCCCGGTCGTACACGACCTCCCGCCCGCTGTCGGTCACCGCCCGCATGACCTTCTTCCGCACCACGTCGGGCTCGTCCAGCAGGTAGACGATCCCCGGCCCGAAGTCATCACTCTTGCCCATCTTCGACCCCGGCTCCTGCAGGTTCATCACCCGCGCCGCCACCGCCGGGACCGTCGCCCTCGGCACCACGAACGTCTGCCCGTACCGCTGGTTGAACCGCAGCGCCAGATCCCGGGTCAGTTCCACGTGCTGCGCCTGGTCCTCCCCGACGGGCACCTCGTCGGCGCCGTAGGCCAGGATGTCCGCCGCCATCAGCACCGGATACGTCAGCAACGACAGCCGCACGCTCCCGCCCCGCACCCGCTCCCGCGCGGCCTTCTCCTTGTACTGGATCATCCGCCGCATCTCACCGTCGGTCGCCACGCACTCCAGCACGTAGGACAGCCGCGCGTGCTCGTCGACGTGGCTCTGCACGAACAGGGTGCACAGATCGGGGTCCAGCCCTGCCGCCAACAGCAGCGTCGCGGCCTGCCGACTCAGTCGACGCACCCGTGCCGGATCGTGGTCCACGGTCAGGGCGTGCAGATCCACCACACAGAACAGCGCGTCCGACCGGTGCTGGTCCACCGCGGCCCACTGCCGCATGGCGCCCAGGTAGTTCCCCAGTGTCAGATGTCCGGTCGGCTTGATCCCACTGAAGACCCGCTTCATCTCTTCTCGTCTCCCTCGTCCGGCTTCGGTCGAGGCCGCCGGCCCCGGCGACCGGTCCGCCGGAGCTCCTGCGCCGGGGAGAAACGAGAACGGCCGCCGAGGGCGGCGGCCGTGTGAACGCGTACGTGAGCGCGGCCGCCGTCAGGCGGCCCACCACTGCTGGGGGTGTGTACGCGTTGTGGTCATGCCGGCCAGCGTACGCCTCCGGAGGGGCCTCGGGACGGGAGTTGACACGGTGGTGTCGCCTCCGTACTGTTCTCCGGGTTGTCCGACGTGAGCGCCGACCCCGGTCGGTCCCCGGACAGCCATTCCGCAAGTACCACCCAGCAATCGATGACACGTCGTCGTGGGCTTCTGCGTGCGTGTTTGCGAAATGAGGAATCCGCGTTCGACAGAGCGCGGCCCCGATTAGCTCGGGGCTCCGGAATCCGCTAAAGTCTCACTCGCCGGAACGGCCCAACAGCCGGGAAGGCAACCCCCTCTGACTGGGAATCAGACGCCGAAAGGATCTGATAGAGTCGGAAA